>NZ_JACRWD010000002.1:0-372870 GCF_014306135.1 Paeniclostridium hominis | reverse complement strand
CCAACTTCAAGATAAGATTTCCCACCGTAAGGGTAAGATCCCAGGAAGACTACCTGGTTGATAGGTCAAAGGTGGAAGTACAGTAATGTATGTAGCTTATTGATACTAATAGATCGAGGACTTGACCAAGATTATTTAATCTAGTAAATGTTATTCAGTTTTTAGGGTACTAACTCTAACTAAATAGATATTAATCTATTAAAGATTATGTGGTTATTATAGCAAAGAGGATACACCTGTTCCCATTCCGAACACAGAAGTTAAGCTCTTTAGCGCTGATGGTACTTGGTGGGAAGCTGCCTGGGAGAGTAGGACGTAGCCGCGTAATCTTTTTTTATGTAATTAAATTTATTTGAAAGATTGTTCTATCATTCCTAAAATCATATATGCAAGTAGAAAGATTTATTGATAGTCAATTTTATTTAAATTATATTTAGATACGGTTTTTTTACATTTTTTATATACCATTTTAAGATATTTTTAATTATAAGAGTTATACAACAAACAATCATTTCTAGTGCATATATCCTATGCAAAGAAAATCTCATATTCGTATTCTATAGTATTATTTTTTATATAAAATTTATTATATTTTATATGTATGATAACATAAATATTATATCTATTTAAACTTATAAAATTAGGAAAGATAATAGATAGATATATAGTATTTATAAATGCGACAAAAATCGACAGACAAATTGATGGAAATGTTGTAAAATACTATAGTTACATAAAATAAGTAAATTTAGGAATTTTTATATAAATTAATTAACAAGAAAGAGGTATTAAAATGAAAAAGACTGTTAAAAAAGCAATTATACCAGCAGCTGGGTTAGGTACTAGATTTTTACCAGCTACTAAATCTCAGCCGAAGGAAATGCTTCCTATAGTTGATAAACCAACACTACAATACATAATAGAGGAAGCTATAAATTCTGGAATAGAAGAAATACTTATAATAACAGGTAGAAATAAAAAATCTATAGAAGATCATTTTGATAAATCTGTGGAATTAGAACTTGAGTTAGAACAAAAAGGTAAGACTGAAATGTTAAAAATGGTACAAGATATATCAAATATGGTTAATATACATTATATAAGACAGAAGGAGCCAAAAGGATTAGGACATGCTATACACTGTGCAAAAAGTTTCATAGGTGATGAACCATTTGCAGTACTTTTAGGAGATGATATAGTTGATTCTAAAACTCCATGTCTTAAGCAATTAATAGATGCATATGATGAATATAAAACTAGTATATTAGGGGTACAAGAGGTAGATAGGGAAAATACTGATAAATATGGAATACTAGATTGTAAATATATAGAAGACAGAGTATATAAAGTCAAAGATATGGTTGAAAAACCAAATGTAGAAGAAGCTCCATCAAATATAGCTATATTAGGAAGATATATAATAACTCCTGCTATATTTGAGATATTAGAAAATCAGGCTCCAGGAAAAGGTGGAGAGATACAACTTACAGATGCATTAAAAACTTTAGCACAACATGAAGCTATATATGCATATAATTTTGAAGGAAGAAGATATGATGTTGGGGATAAACTAGGATTCTTAGAAGCAACTATAGACTTTGCATTAAAAAGAGATAATTTAAAAGATGGATTAATGGATTATATGAAAAATATAGTTGAGAATAATAAAACAGCTAAATAGTTCATAAAAAATAAAAAATGAAAAGAGGCGATTTTATGTCAGTTTTAGTAACTGGTGGAGTAGGATATATAGGCAGCCATACTACTATTGAACTTATAGAAGCAGGACGAGAAGTAATTATAGTTGATAATTTATCAAATAGTAATATAGTAGTTCTTGATAGAATAGAAGAATTAACTGGAGTTAGACCTAAATTTTATGAATTAGATGTACAAGATAAAGAAAAACTAGAAGTTGTTTTTAAGGAAAATAAAATAGATTCAGTGATACATTTTGCAGCATTAAAAGCAGTTGGAGAATCTGTTGAAAAACCATTAGAATACTACTCTAATAACTTAATAAATACTATAGTTTTACTAGAAACAATGAGAAAGTATAATGTTAAAAATTTTGTGTTTAGCTCATCTGCTACAGTTTATGGAGATCCACATACTTGTCCGATATTGGAAGATTTCCCATTATCAGCTACAAATCCTTATGGGAAAACAAAGCTTATGATAGAAGATATGTTAAGAGATATATGTAAGGCAGATAAGTCTTTAAATGTTGCGATATTAAGATACTTTAATCCAGTAGGTGCACATAAGAGTGGAAGAATAGGTGAAGAACCAAGTGGAATTCCAAATAATTTAATGCCTTATATAACTAAAGTTGCGGTAGGGCAATTAAAAGAGTTAAGTGTATTTGGAAATGATTATAATACTCCTGATGGTACAGGAGTAAGAGACTATATACATGTTGTAGATTTATCTATAGGGCATGTAAAAGCATTAGAAAAGTTAGAAACAAATTCAGGATTAGTAACTTATAACTTAGGTACAGGTAATGGATATAGTGTTTTAGAAATGGTTAATGCTTTTAGTAAGGCGAGTGGAAAAGAAATTGCATACAAAATAGTAGAAAGAAGACCTGGAGATATTGCTATGTGTTATGCAGATTCATCTAAAGCTAAAAAGGAATTAGGTTGGGAAGCTAAATATAAATTAGATGAAATGTGTGAAGATTCATGGAGATGGCAAAGTTTAAATCCAAATGGATATAATAATTAAATAACTGTAAAAATTTTAATGTTAAATTTTACAAAGATAGAATTAAGAATAAAAAATTGACATTATAAATACATTATGATAATATAATTACACTATTAAAAATTTAATATTGAGTAAGTCAGATAATCGCGGGTAGTATTTACTACACGAGGAAAGTCGGAGCTCCACAGAGCAGGGTGCTAGGTAACGCCTAGTGAGAGCGATCTTAAGGAAAGTGCAACAGAAAATAACCGCCATTTATGGTAAGGATGAAAAGGTGAGGTAAGAGCTCACCAGCAATTAGGTGACTAATTGGCTGTGTAAACCCCACCCGGAGCAAGGCCAAGATAGGATATAAAGAGTATTGCTCGTACTCTCCGGTAGGTAGGCCGCTTGAGCTTATTGGTGACAATAAGCCTAGAAAGATGATTATCTAATACAGAACTCCGCTTATAGATTTGCTCAAATTAATTGAAAGTTAAACACTAGATTATTTCTAGTGTTTTTTATTTTAATAAATATATATTGTATATCATTAAGAATAGTAAATATTATAAAGTAGAATAGGATCTATCGTTACCTTAAGCTTATTTGAGAGAATTTATTTTATTTTGAATTATATACAAATTAACACTTAAATTGACATTATATAGTTTAATAATATATAATTTATTGTGCAATATTATCGATAACTATAAAAAAATACACAAGTATGTATGTAGTTTTTGCAATATATAGACAAAAATATGTAGGGGGATTTATGAAAATTATAAAGTTTTTGACAACATTATTTATATTTGTATTTTTGATATTTAATATTAAATCATTTGCAAGTAATTATGAAATGAGAGGAGCTTGGATAACTACTGTTTATAATACTGATTGGCCGAGTGAAAAAAATTATGGAGATGTAAATCATCAAAAGAAAGAGTTTATATCGATATTAGATAAACTAAAAGCCAATGGATTTAACACTGTAGTAGTTCAAGTTAGGCCAAAAGGTGATGCTTTATACAAATCAAATATAAACCCATGGTCAGATGTACTTACAGGCGTACAAGGTAAAAATCCTGGATATGATCCTTTAGAGTTTATGATAAGTGAAGCTCATAAAAGAGGTATGAAATTACATGCTTGGTTTAATCCATATCGAATTACAACAAAAGGAACAGATTTAACAAAGCTTAGTAGTAATCATCCAGCAAGAAAGAATCCGAGTTGGGTTATATATTACAATGGAGCTATGTACTATAATCCAGAATTAGAAGAAGTACAAAAACATATATGTAATACGGTAGCGGAAGTAGTAAAAAATTATTCTGTAGACGGAATTCATTTCGATGATTATTTTTATCCTCAAGGATATCCACTTCCTGAAGGACAAGGAAAAGATGGATATGTAGCAAATCAAAGAAGAAAAAATGTAAATAATATGATAAAAAGTGTTAGAAGCACTATAAAATCTATAAATAAGAATGTTGAATTTGGAGTAAGCCCATCAGGTATATGGAAAAATAAATCAAGTGATAAAACTGGATCTAATACAAATGGAAATGAGAGTTATTATTCTGTATATGCAGACACTAGAGCGTGGATAGAAAATGAATGGATAGATTATGTAGTTCCACAATTATATTGGACAATAGGTCAAAGTGGTTCAGATTATAGAACTTTAGTGTCTTGGTGGAGCGATGAAGTAAAAAATTCTAATGTGGATTTGTATATTGGACAAGGAGTTTATAAAGATAAAGTAGCTAATGAGATAGATAAACAGATAAATTTAAATAGGTGTCATAATAACATATATGGTAGTATTTATTTTACAACCAACGATATAGTATCTAATGATATATTGAAAAGCTCTATAAAAAAATTATATGAACCTATGTGGATGAAAAGAGATAACCAATGGTATTATTTAAATGTTAATGGATACTCTGAACCTGGATGGAAATATATAGGAGAAACATGGTATTATTTTAACAATGCAGGAGTAATGAAAACAGGTTGGATACAATTGGGAGACAAATGGTACTACTTAAGGCCAAATGGAGCAATGGCAGTAGGATGGGAACAAGTAGGAGGAACATGGTATTACTTAGATAATTCAGGATCGATGAAGACAGGTTGGATACAATTGGGAGATAAATGGTACTACTTAAGACCAAATGGAGCAATGGCAATAGGATGGGAACAAGTAGGAGGAACATGGTATTACTTAGATAGTTCAGGATCAATGAAGACAGGTTGGATACAATTGGGAGATAAATGGTACTACTTAAGATCAAATGGAGCAATGGCAGTAGGATGGGAACAAGTAGGAGAAACATGGTATTACTTAGATAATTCAGGATCGATGAAGACAGGTTGGATACAATTGGGAGATAAATGGTACTACTTAAGATCAAATGGAGCAATGGCAGTAGGATGGGAACTAATAGAGGGCAATTGGTATTACTTCCATAATAGTGGGAATATGGGTGTAAATATAGTGGTTGATGGATGGAAAATTGATACAAATGGGGTTGCTACAAAAATCAATTAAATTTTTTTATATGTAAACACTTAAAAAATTTAATAACATATTAAATTGAGGTAGAAGACTATAATATGAATGATTTAGTTAAATGTTAAATATACGTTATTATCAAATTTGAAAATTTAGCCAAATAAAGATATCCCTTATGATAAATTCAAATCAATTATAAGGGATATCTTTATTTTGGGAGTATTATACATAATTTTTAGAAAAATAGTATAATTTATTGGATTTTATAAAAGAAATTTAAGTATTAAAAAAAAAAATACATATGTTAAAATATAAAAGAATGATTAAATATGAAAATATAAGTGTTATTAGAGGAGAGTATGTAAATGAGAAGAAAGTTAAATAGATTTACAAAGTATATTGTTGCTTTTGGAATAATCTCAGCTACAACGGCTGTAGGAAACATAGTTCCTATAAGTGCTAATGGAAATATAGAATCAGAGTTTTCGTCGGTAATTGAAAAATATAAATCTAAAGATATTATAGTTGAAGATGGAGTATCTTTAAGAAAAGGTGAAAAATTAGATTTATCAGATAATCCAAACTGGGAGATGTCAGATAATAATACTGTAAATATTGAAAATGGAGTAGTGACACCTAAAAATTCAGGCACAGTGTTTTTAAGCCAGGAAATAGATGATAAAGTAAAGATTAAAGAGGTATATGTACCAAGGCAAATACGTAGCTATAGTTTTGCAGTTAAGCCAAAAGAAAAAAGAAATTATTATAAAGTATTTGTAGATCCAGGCCATGGAGGTAAAGATAATGGAGCATCAGGTAATGGAAATAATGAGGATCAACTAAACTTACAGGTTGCTAAGAGAGTAGAAAAAAAGTTAATAGATAAAGGTATAGAAGTTAAAATGAGTAGAAGTAGTGATGAATTTATATCTTTAGAAGATAGATCTAAAATGGCGAATCAATATTCACCAGATGTATTTATATCTATACACCAAAATTCAGCAGATAATTCTAGCGCTAATGGTATAGAAACTTATTATCATACAAAAAAGGGCGAATATGAACCTTATGCAAAGGAAATACAAAGCCACGCCATAGATGAAACAGGAGCTAGGGACAGGAAGGTAAAGAATGCCAACTTTGCAGTTTTACGAGAAACAAATATGCCTGCGGCATTATTTGAAAGTGGGTTTATAACAAATCCAAGTGAATCAGCTAAATTAGCTAGTCCTGAATATCAAGATAAGTTAGCTACAGGCATTGTAAATGGAATAGAAACATATTTAAAACAAAATATACAACTTAATGGAGATTCCGAAAATTCTGATAGACTAGAAATTATAAATACAGGAACGGTAACTGCTACATCACTAAATGTTAGAAGTGGATATGGAACTGGATATGACGTAATAGGGATACTATCAAAAGGAGATAAGGTTGAAATAGTAGAAAGTAAGAATGGATGGTATAAAATTAAATACAAGAATACGTATGGATATATATCTGGAAGCTACATAAAATTAGATACAATTGTCAAACCTCCAAGTATGGAATTAGGTTGGAATCAAAAAAATGATGAATGGTATTACTATAAGAGTGATGGAACGATGGCAATAGGATGGGAACAAGTAGGAGGAACATGGTATTACTTTAATAATTCAGGAGTAATGAAAACAGATTGGTTACAATTAGGAGATACATGGTACTACTTAAAACCAAATGGAGCGATGGCAGTAGGATGGGAACAAGTAGGAGGAACATGGTATTACTTTAATAATTCAGGAGCAATGAAAACAGGTTGGTTACAATTAGGAGATACATGGTACTACTTAAAATTAAATGGAGCAATGGCAGTAGGATGGGAACAAGTAGGAGGAACATGGTATTACTTTAATAATTCAGGAGCAATGAAAACAGGTTGGTTACAATTGGGAGATACATGGTACTACTTAAAATCAAATGGAGCAATGGCAGTAGGATGGGAACAAGTAGGAGGAACATGGTATTACTTTAATAATTCAGGAGCAATGAAAACAGGTTGGTTACAATTGGGAGATACATGGTACTACTTAAAATCAAATGGAGCAATGGCAGTAGGATGGGAATTAATAGGAAATGATTGGTACTATTTTGATATTTATGGGGGAATGGTAACTAATGAAACTATTGATGGATGGAAAATTGGCAGTAACGGAATTGCGAGCTTAGCATAAATAAACTCTATTAGCATATTTTAAAATTGTAAATTATAAAAGGTTATAAATAAATTTATTTATAACCTTTTATTTTTATACGAATTTCATATTGAAATTATTTATATACAATGTTATATTAAAGTGTATTCAAAAAATGAACAAAGAGGGTGTATTTGTGAGAAGATATAGCATATTAAAGTATATAAATGAAAATGAGAATATTACACAAAGGAATATGAGTAAGGCTTTAGATATATCAGTTGGAAATATAAACTCAGCTATAAAGAGTATGGAATTAGAAAACTTAATAGAAGTTGAGAGAAAATCTAATAAGCAGTTGTATAGTTTAACTAAAAATGGATTTGAATATATGGAAAAATATATTCAAAAAAATAAGTTAGAGAAAATATCTATACATAAAAATGAAGAAAAAAAGATTAGCCAAGCAGTAATTTTAGCCGCTGGAGAAAAAGATGTATTTAAAAAGCCAGTATCGTTTTTAGATCTAGAAGATGGAAAAATAATAGATAGAGTTATAGATATACTAAATAATAATGGAATAGAAAAAATAGTAATAATAACAGGTTACAAGAGTGAGTACTTCAAAGTGTATGAAAACAATCCAAATATAACTTTAGTAAAAAGTGAAAGATACAAATGGACAGGAACTATGTACTCATTATCACTGGCAAAAGATCATATAAGTGATGATTTTATATTAATTGAAAATGATATGATATTTGAAGAAAGAGCTATAGAAGAGTTACTCAAAAATAAACATAGAGATTGTATGTTAATAACAAGTGAGAGTGGATCAGGAGATGAAGCCTTAATTGAAATAAGAGATGGGTATGTATACAAAATGTCAAAGGATATGCATCAGTTCAATAAGATAGATGGAGAAATGATCGGTATAAGTAAGATATCATATGATGTATTTAATAAAATGTTAGATTTGTTTAAGGAAAATAAAAATCCGTATTTAAATTATGAGTATGCATTAATGGATATTGCTAGGGATTATAAAATTGGGTATATAAAGCCAGATAATTTAGTATGGACAGAGATAGATAATGAAGACCATTACTATAGAGCTATAAAATATGTATATCCTAAATTAAAAAGAAAAGAAGAAGAGATAAAAGTTAATAATATAAAACTTATGTTATCAGATTCTCTTAAAATAGATATTGACGACATAAATAGTATTGAAGCAGTTGGTGGAATGACGAACAAAAACTATAAAGTAACTATTAATATGGAGAAATATATATTGAGAATACCAGGCAATGGAACTGAGGCAATGATAAATAGACAAAGTGAAAAATATAATACTAAGATTGTCAGTGAATTAGGGCTAGATGCAGAAATGTTATATTTTAATGAATTTAATGGTATAAAATTATGTAAGTACATAAATAATGCAGAAACTATAAATCCTAAAACTGCAAAAAGAGAAGAAAATATGAAACTTACAACCAATATATTAAAAAAATTACATTGGTCTGGATCAACTTTTGAAAATGAATTTAATGTATTTGATAAGATAAGAGAGTATGAAATTTTACTAGAAGAAAATGGTGGAAAAAAATTTAATGACTATTTTGAAGTAAGAGAGAAGGTTTTTAAATTAAAGGATACATTAGAACACTATGGTATAGATTTAAAACCATGTCATAATGACACAGTAGCAGAAAACTTTGTAAAAGATGAAAATAGAATATACTTAATAGATTGGGAGTATGCAGGGATGAATGATCCTATGTGGGATTTAGCGGCTCATATACTAGAATGTGACTTTAATGAAGATGAAGAAGAATTGTTTTTAGATATATATTTTGAAAATAATATGAATGAAATTCACAAAGCTAAAATTCTTATATATAAAATATGTCAAGACTTTCTATGGAGTATATGGACAAATATAAAAGAAGCTAATGGTGATAACTTTGGAACCTATGGGCAAGATAGATACAATAGAGCAAAGTATAATTTAAAAAAATTCTATAGTAAACATATGGGGAATTAAATTATGGAAATTAAAAATATTGGGTTATTTTCTGGTGCTATGTCTGGAATGCTATGGGGTCTAGATACTGTTTTAACTAGTATAGTGTTGAGTCTTTCTCCATTTATAGAAACAAAAGAAGCTATATTTTTAGCGCCATTTGTAAGTGCATTTTTACATGATTTGTTTTCTAGTTTATGGATGATTTTGTATAGTTTAGCGACAAAACAGCTGAGTAAAGTGATAGAAGTTTTGAAAACAAGAAGTGGTAAATTTATATGTATAGCTGCTATATTTGGAGGACCGATAGGTATGGCCTCATACTTACTAGCTATAAAATATATAGGGCCAGGATATACGGCAAGTATATCTTCTATATATCCAGCTGTAGGCGCCTTTTGGGCATATATTTTTTTAAAAGAAAAATTAAGCAAAAGAGGATTTTTAGGTCTTATATTAAGTATAATTTCAGTTATTATATTAGGATATTCTCCAGATAAGATAATTAGTAGTAACTATTTATTAGGATTTGGATTAGCTTTAATATGTGTAATGGGATGGTCTCTCGAGAGTGTGATATGTGCATATGGAATGAGAGAGGATGAAGTAAGTCCAACTCAAGCATTACAGATAAGACAGGTTGTATCTACATTATTTTATGGATTAATAATAATCCCATTAATAAATGGATTGGACTTAACTGAAATAGTAATGAAGTCAGACATATTTTTATTTATCGGATTTATAGCGTTATTTGGAACAGCATCTTATATATTTTATTATACTGCTATAGATTCTATAGGACCAGTAAAAGCTACAGCATTGAATATAACTTATTCTATATGGGCTATAGTATTTGATGTAATAATATTAAGAAATGCTATAACAATCAAATTAATAATATGCAGTATATTTATAATAATAGGTTCAATAATGGTTTCAAAAAACTAGTTTATGAAGGAGTGTATTTATGAGAGCGATACTTTTGGCAGCGGGTATGGGTACAAGATTAAGACCATTAACTTTAGAAACACCAAAATCTTTAGTCAAGGTTAATAATCAACCCATGTTAGAAAGACAAATTGAGTTTTTAAAAGAAAAAGGTATAGATGACATAATAGTTGTAACTGGATATTTAAGTGAAAAGTTTGAATATCTTAAAGATAAGTATGGGGTTAAGCTTATACATAATAATAAGTTTGATATATATAACAATATATATACGATGTATTTAGTAAGAAATTACTTAGGTGATAGTTATGTTATAGACGCTGATGTGTATTTACATAGAAATTTTTTATGTGAAGATATAGATAAATCTACTTATTTTAGTGGATATAAAGAAAGTTTTAAAAATGAGTGGATGCTAGTTTATGATGAAAATAAAAAAGTAAATGATATAATTGTAAAAGATGGCGATGGATATATATTATCTGGAATATCTTATTGGAGCAAAAAGGATGGACAGTTGATTGCAAAAAAAATAGAAGAAAGCATATCAAATGGAAATTTCACAGACTTATACTGGGATGATATAGTGAAAAATAATCTTGAAGATTTAGATATCTATTTTGAAAAAATTAAAAGTGATGATTCATTTGAGATAGATTCAGTTAAAGATTTAGAAGTAGTTGAGAAATATATAAAACAGTTAAAATAATCATAGAGATGCTTAGATTAATAGTAAAGTAGTACTATTAATTTAAGCTTTTTTTTATTTAAATATAAAGAGTTTTTTAATATATAGAAAATATTTCTAATATATAGTAAAATAATAAAATAATTATAAAAAGGAATAGAGATTATAAAAAGGAGAATCAAATCATGAACTATAAAAAAATATATGAGGAATGGATTTTAAATCCTTACTTTGATGAAGATACTAAGTTAGAATTATTATCTATAAAAAATGATGAAAATGAAATAAAGGAAAGGTTTTATAAAAATTTAGAATTTGGGACGGCAGGATTAAGAGGAATAATAGGTGCTGGAACAAATCGAATAAATGATTATACTGTAGCAAGGGCAACTTTTGGTCTTGCTAATTATATAATTAAAAATATTGGAGAAGAAGGAAAAAACCGAGGTGTAGTTATAGCATATGATAGTAGATACAAATCTAAGGAATTTTGCTTAAAAACAGCAGATACTTTAGCTGCGTGTGGTATAAAAGCATATATCTTCAATGGATTAAGAACTACTCCAGAACTTTCTTTTGCTGTTAGAAATTTAAATTGTATAGCTGGAGTAGTTATAACAGCTAGTCATAATCCTCCAGAATATAACGGATATAAAGTATACTGGGAAGACGGAGCTCAAGTTATGCCTGAGGTAGCAGATAAAATAACGGAAGAAGTTAACCGTATAAACGATTATAGTGAAATACCTACTATGGCAAAAAATCATAAAGAATTAGTAGTCATGTTAGGCGAAGAACAAGATACGGCATTTATAGAAGCTGTAAAAAAACAATTTATAGGAAAAGATATTGTTAATAAAGTAGGAAAAAAATTTAAAATAGTATATACACCGCTCTGTGGTACAGGTAATATACCTATACAAAGGGTTTTAAAAGAGGTTGGATTTGACAATGTTTTAGTTGTAAAAGAGGAAGAAATTCCAGATCCAAACTTCGCGGGGATAGATTATCCAAATCCAGAAGATAAAAAAGCTCTAGTTAGAGGAATTAACCTTGCAAAAAAAGAATGTGCTGATTTAGTTATAGCTACTGATCCAGATTGTGACAGAGTAGGAGTGGCAGTAAGAACAAAAGTTGGTGAGTACGAGCTATTAACAGGCAATCAAATAGGTGCACTTTTGGCAAATTATATTCTAGAAAACTTAGAAAATAAAGATAAAATTCCTCAAAATCCAACAATAATAAAAACTATAGTTACTTCAGAATTTGGAGCAAAAGTAGCAAATAGTTATGGTGTAGATTGTTTAAATGTATTAACTGGATTTAAATTTATTGGAAACAAGATAAAGCAATTCGAAATTACAAATGAAAAAAATTTTATTATGGGATATGAAGAAAGTTATGGTTATTTAGTGGGAACTCATGCCAGAGATAAAGATGGAGTTGTATCTGCTATGTTAATTTCTGATATGGCAGCATATTACTATTCTAAAGGAATGAGTTTATATGAAGGATTAATAGAACTGTATAATAAAGTAGGATACTTTAAAGAAGATATGTTATCAGTTACATTAAGCGGAATTTCTGGAATTGAAAAAATTAAAGAAATAATGAATTATTTTAGAGCAAATGGTTTGGAGGAGACAGATGTATTAAAAGTTGCTGAAACTAAGGATTATAATGAATGTATAGATGGACTTCCTAAATCAAATGTTCTTAAATTTATACTAGAAGATGGATCTTGGATAGCAATTAGACCATCAGGAACAGAACCAAAGCTTAAATTTTATATTGGAGTTTGTGGAAAAGATAATAAGATTGTAGAAGATAAAGCGATCAAAATAAAACAATATATAAATTCAAAAATTCGAAAAATGCTATAGATATTATAAAAATCAAAAAATAGTAGAGTGATTTTAGTAATCTCTCTACTATTTTTGATTTTACTGATAATTTATCCAAATTAAAATATCAAAAATACTGTCGTATTTAGTATAGTTATTTGAAAAAAAAATCAAAATATAGTATACTTATTGAGTTATAAATATAAAGTGTAGTTTGGGAGGTAAATATGAACAAAATAGTCGATTATGAAAAAAATATGAATTACACTGTAAATAAGAAAAATAATATATATTATATATTAAAAAGAATAATTGATATATTAGGATCAAGTATTGGATTAATAATACTATCTCCTATATTCATATTAGTAGCAATATTGATAAAACTAGAAGATCCTAAAGGTAAAATAATTTTTAAGCAAGATAGAAATGGAAAAAATGCTAAAATATTTAAAATGTATAAATTCAGATCGATGATTCATAATGCGGAGGAGTTATTAGCTTCATTACAAGAAAAAAATGAAATGAATGGACCTGTTTTTAAAATAAAAGAAGATCCAAGAATAACTAAAATAGGAAAATTTATTAGGAAAACCAGCATAGATGAGCTTCCACAATTAATAAATGTATTAAAAGGGGATATGAGCTTAGTAGGACCGAGACCTCCAATTCCTAGAGAGGTTGAACAATATAATGATTACCAGATGCAAAGACTTAGTGTAAAGCCTGGCATAACTTGTATATGGCAAGTAAGCGGAAGAAATGATATAGATTTTGATGAATGGGTAGAGTTGGATTTAAAATATATTAGAGAGAGGAGTACTTTATTGGATTTAAAATATATTAGAGAGAGGAGTACTTTATTGGATTTAAAACTTATTTTTATGACAATACCGGCTTTATTAGGTGATAAACATGCATCTTAATAGAAAAAATTAGGAGGATTAACTGTGAAAAAAATAAAAGTAATGACTATTTTTGGAACTAGACCAGAAGCTATAAAAATGGCACCTTTGGTTAAAGAATTAGAATCAAGAGATCAAATTGAATGTATAGTTTGTGTTACTGCTCAACATAGACAAATGTTAGATCAAGTACTAAATGCATTTAACATTATTCCTAAGTATGATTTAGATATAATGAAAAAGGGACAAACTTTGGTAGATATAACATCTAGATCATTACAAAAGATAGATGAAGTGATTAAAATAGAAAAACCGGATATTGTATTGGTACACGGAGATACTACAACTACATTAGCAGGTAGTTTAGCAGCTTATTACAATCAAGTTTCGGTAGGGCATGTAGAAGCTGGACTAAGAACATATAATAAATATTCTCCTTTTCCAGAAGAATTAAACAGACAATTTACTGGTATAATTGCAGATATGCATTTTGCACCAACTCAAGTAGCAAAAGAGAATTTAATAAAAGAGGGGAAAAATGAATCTACAATATATGTTACAGGAAATACAGCAATAGATGCATTAAATACTACTGTAAAAAAAGATTATTCGAATGAATTTTTAGAAAAAATGAAAGGTTCTAGAATTATTTTATTAACAGCTCATAGAAGGGAAAATTTAGGAGAACCTATGAGAAATATTTTTAGAGCAGTTAAAAGAATTGTAAATGAATTTAATGATGTGCAAGTTGTATATCCAGTTCATTTAAATCCAATAGTAAAAAAAATTGCAAATGAAATTTTAGGCGATAATGAAAAAGTTCATCTTATAGATCCCTTAGAAGTTCTAGATTTCCATAATTTTTTAGATAATTCATATATAATTATGACTGATAGTGGGGGAATACAAGAAGAAGCACCATCTTTAGGAAAACCTGTATTGGTATTGAGAGATACAACAGAAAGGCCAGAAGGTGTAAAAGCAGGAACTTTAAGATTAGTAGGAACGGAAGAAGATAATATATATAATAAAACAAAAGAACTGCTTATAGATAAAAATAAATATAAAGAAATGTCTAAAGCTTCTAACCCTTATGGAGATGGTAAAGCAAGTTTCTATATAACTAATTATATTATTGATAAATTTGAAAAATAAAGGAGGATATGAGCTTGAGTATAATATTTAGATTAATGCTAATACTTCCTATTTTTCAAACTTGGACTATATGGAATGAAATACCTACGAGTAAGATATTAGATGATTTACTGTATTTTATATTTATATTTGTATTTATATTTAGACTAATTAAAGATAAAAAAAATTTGAAATTTAACTTAGAAAAAATAAAAAATTTAGACGAAAACTTAAAAAAAGTTATTATTTTTGGAAGTATGTTTCTTTTAATTGGATTTACTTTATCAATGTTAAAACTTATATTGGGAGAGGCATTATCAATAAAAGGAATTTGTTGGGAATTTTACAAATTAACTAGAAATTTATTTATATTGATGTACGCATATTTATATGTAGACAAAGATGAATTTTATAAAATATGTAAAATATATATAAATATATGTATACTTATGGTAATTATAAGTTTACTAGAGGTGATATTTGGATTAAGATTTTATGAATTTATAAAATTTACACCTACTTTTGAAAGTTATCCAGATTTTTACAATTTTTATGTTCCTCAAAAAAGAACTGTTGGAATGTTTGGACATCCTAATGTGTTGGGCGAATTTTTAGCATTTGGATTTATAGTGCTATATTATTTCGATGTCAACAATTTAATTTTATTTAAAAAAAATATTGAGCAAAAAATATATTTAATAATTTTATTTTCTGGTATTTTAATATCTTCATCAAGAATGACATTTATACTAACTATTGTTATAACAATATATATGTGTTTCAGATATAAGTTAGAAGATGGAAAAAAATTGATTATTAGGGGTATTATAATCACGATTCCATTTGGATTATTTGCAATACAAAAACTTTTATATAAATTATGGGAATACTATTATTATAATATAATTCAAGGTTCTACAGAGATGAGGTTGCAAGCTTGGAAACAAGCTATAATGATGCTATTCGATTATCCATTAGGGACAGGGTATGGTACATGGGGTGACGCATCAGCTGCATACTCTAATTTTGTATACGATAAGGCACTTGATGGTGTAGTAAGAACATTAAGTGATTCATATTTATCACATCTTATCGTAGAGAATGGTATATGGACGATATTACTGTTTTTTGCTATATATTATATGTATAAATTATTTAACTCAAATGTATATAATCATAATTATAAATTATATTGTTTAATATCTATACATACAATAATTTTCATAGTGCTTACATCTTTTAAATCTATGGGAATGTCATTGTTTGAAGTATCTTTCTTCCCATATTTTATATTAGGATTCAGTATCCATAAAATAACAAGTAAAAACTTACTTTAGAAAATAAAAATACCTCTATTTTTAATAATTTTATTAAAAAAAGAGGTATTTTAGTAAATTCATATTTAAGAGGTATATTATGAAAAAAAATATAATGATAATTAATTTTGGAACACATTTTGGAGGCACTGAAAAATATATACATGATATTATAAAAAATTTAGACTTAGAGAAATATAATTTGCATATTTGTTGTAGAAGCAATACTGACTTTCACAAAAGCATAAATAAGATAGATTCTAAAGAGCTAAGTATAGTAGCTTTAAATATATCGAAAACTAATTTTTTTAATAGTATTAGTTTTTTGAAGAAATATATAAATAAAAACAATATAGATATTATACACAGTAATGGAATATTTGCTGAATTAATATCATCAATGGCTGGTAAAAAAATTAAAAAAATTTCAACAGTACATGGTTTTTCTGATAAAGATAGAATGGATCGAAGTTTTGTTGAACGTAAACTATTTAGAATTTTAGAAAAAATTTTATTTAATAGTAGTGAATTATATATTGCAGTATCTAAATCTATAGAGGTATACTTAATAAATTTAGGGCTGCAAAAAGAAAAAATAAGAGTAATTAATCATGGAATAGAAATAATAAAAGAAAATAATATAGAAACTGTTAATAATAAAATAGTTATAGGATCTGTTGGTAGAATAGAGAAAGTTAAAGGATATAAATATTTAGTAAAAGCTGTAGCTAATATAATCAATAGTGGATATTTAGTAGAGTGCATTATAGTTGGAGATGGAGAAGAAAAAGAGGAAATTTTGAAACTATCTAGAGAATTAAAAATAGAAAATTATATAAACTTAGTTGGATTTAAATCTAATATATATGATTATATAAAAAAAATGGATATTTATGTACAACCATCGTTAAATGAATCATTCGGTATATCAATACTTGAAGCCATGAATGTATATAGGCCTATAATTGCGTCAAATGTAGGTGGAATACCTGAAATAATAAATAATAATATTGATGGATTGCTATTTGAAGCAGGTGATTATGATGAATTAAGTGATAAAATAGCATATTTAATAAATAATAAAGAAAGAAGATTAGAGTTAGGGATAAATGGCCATAAAAAGTTAATAGATCAATTTGATATAAAAAAATCTATAAAAAAATTAGAGGAATTATATGATAGTCTAGGTTAGATCAATATTGGAGGTAATATGAAAATTAACAGTTGTAATATATTAGGGATGAATTTTACATTAGGAAATATTGAAGATATTTTAAATTATACATTAGATAGGATTAATAATAATAAAAAAACATTTATAATCACACCTAATGTAGATTTTTTAACTCGTTATAATCAAAATGAAAAGTTTAAAAATGTATGTGACAAAGCTCATATATCTATAATAGATGGAATGCCTGTATATTGGATATCTAAAATAAAAGGTATAAAAGGAACTAGTAGAATAGCAGGTATCGATTTCTGCACTGAGCTTGCAAAGAAATCAAACAATAAAAATATATCACTATTTTTGCTTGGAGGAGAGAATGATGTTGCAAAAGAGGCTGCAAAAGTATTAGAGAAAAGATACAATGCTAATATTGCGGGTGCAATCTCCCCACCTATAGGGTTTGAGAAAAACGAGAAAAGTTTAAAGGAAGTTATAGAGATAATAAATGAGTCTAAGGCAGATATACTTTTAGCTGGTATGAGTTCACCTATTCAAGAAAATTTTATAGTAAATAATATAGATGATATAAATGCAAAAGTATTCATTGGAGTTGGAGGAACATTTAATGCCTTGGCAGGAAGAGTTACAAGAGCCCCAAAAATAATGCAAAAACTAGGTCTTGAATGGTTACACAGAGTTATGCAGGAACCAGGAAGATTAGCATCTAGATACTTTAAAAACGCATTAGATTTATTAAAACTTATAGTAAAGTACAAATAAAGTATTTAAGGTGATAAATGTAAATTATATATTTAAAGTTGAAATTAAGTTGCAAAGGGAATTATTATAGAATTTGAGAGGCAGATAAATATGAAAGTAAGTATAATTATACCAGTTTACAATGTAGAAAAATATATAGATGAATGTATAGAGACTGCAATAAATCAAACTATAGATAGTTTCGAAGTAATAGCAGTAAATGATGGATCTACGGACTCATCGCTGGAAAAATTAATGAAATATGCTGAAAAATATGATTTTGTAAAAATAGTAGACCAAGCAAATAAGGGCGTAAGTGTAGCTAGGAATTCAGGTCTTAACGAAGCTAAGGGTGAATATGTATATTTCTTAGATAGTGATGATTATATCACATTAGATTCTATGGAATATTGCTATAATATAGCTAAAAAAGATAATTTAGATATAGTACTATTTGATGCAAAATCATTTGTAGATAGTAGCTATACAGGAAAAAAATTAATAGAAAACTATGATAGAAGTAAGAAACTAGAATCTATTATCATGAGTGGAAGTGAATTTTTTAATTATGCTTCTGAAAGAGGTGGATATGAAACTCCTGTATGGTTAAATTTTTATAATAGAGAATTTTTAATTAAAAATAAGTTATATTTTTATGAGGGAATAGTACATGAAGATGAAATACATACTTTAAAGGCAATAACAAGTGCTAAAAAGGTTATGTATATACCTAAACAATTCTTTAATAGAAGAGTAAGAGAAAGTTCAATAATGACCAGTAAAATAGGTTATAAAAATGCATATGGCATGAAGATTGTGGCTAAAGACGGATATGATTTCTACATAAGCAATAAAGAGAAATTTAATGATAAGACAAATGAAAAAATAAAAGAAAAAATAAGGTTTTTTTATTGGGCATCATTTAGATATTGTGATAAAATGCAAGAAGATAACTCAGTAAAAGATAAATTAAGATATGAAATAATAACTCAGTTAAATAATACTGGTGATATAATAACAGAGAAACTAAAAAAACAAATATATAATCCAAAAAAATATTATAAAATAGAAGATATTAAAATGAAATTTAAAGGAATTATTAAAACTTCGAAATATAGTCATGTGTTTAGAAAGGTTTTATTATGCTTAAAGAAAAAATAGATAAAATAATAGAAAATAAAAATATAGATGTTTTGAGAAAATATCAATTGGTTGAATTTGAAATGTTAGTTCTAATTGATTCAATATGCAGAAAATATAATTTAAAATATTGGATAGATGCAGGTACCCTTTTAGGGGCAGTAAGACATAGAGGATTTATACCTTGGGATGATGATTGTGACATATGTATGCCGAGAGAAGATTATAAAAAATTTAATGAGTTACTTAAAAAAGATATTTTACCTGAATATATAAAATTTGGGAATAGACAAACTAAAGGATGGATTCAAAAATATAAAACGGAAAAACATGGATTTACACAAATATATTATACAGAAAAATTTAAAGGGTTAGACATACAAGTAAATCAAATTCATGTAGGTGCATATATAGATATATTTCCCGTTGATTCAGTAGATGAAAATATTTGCGATGAATCTAAATATAAATTAATAAATAAGATAGTTCATATGGAAAGAAGAAATAAAAGTTGTCTTAAGGATTATATAAAACATGTTCTTCAAAAGATGACTATAGAAAATATATGGATAAAAAAATGCAATGAATTAGAAAAACAAGGAAAATCTGATTATTTAGTGTATGGGGTAGAAACCGTATTTATGGAGTTTAAATATGCCCAGAAGAAATCAGATGTGTATCCACTAGTTGAAATTGAGTTTGAAGGATATAAATTTTATGCACCTAGAAATTATGATAACTATTTAAAAAAATTATATGGAGACTATATGAAATTACCTGATAAAGATAAAAGGTATGGGCACTTAATAAATTTAGAATTATAATTAAAAAGCATTTATCTATATAGGTAAATGCTTTTTGAGATTAAGACACGAGAGGAGAAATAACATGTCTAAGATAGCTAAAGCTGCATTTGGACTTATGATAGTAACTATATTATCTAAAATAATAGGATTTGCGAGAGAGCAAGTATTAGCATATTACTATGGAACCTCAAACTATGCAGCAGCATACTTTACAGCATTAAATATACCTACTGTTATATTTGCAAGCTTAGGTTCAGCAATATCAACAAGTTTAGTTCCTATGTATACGAGCATACAAAGTGAAAAAAGTGAGTTAGAAGCTGATAAATTTATAAATAATATAATTGGAATAGTATTTATTTTATGTTCAGTTATATTAATAATAGGATTAATATTTACGGATCCGATAGTTAAACTTTTTGCAGTTGGATTTGAAAAAGAGACATTTAATTTATCTGTACAATTTACTAAAATTTTATTTTGGGGTATATTATTTACAGGTATTAGTAATGTGATGATTGGATACTTACAGGTAAAAGGAAATTTCAATATTCCAGGATTAATAAGTTTACCATCAAGTATCATAATTATTATATCAATAATATTAAGTGCTAAATATGGTGTATATGTGCTTGTTTATGGAACTTTAATAGGAACTATATCCCAGCTTATATTTCAATTACCATTTGCATATAAAAAAGGATTCAGATATAAACCTATATTATCATTTAAAGATGAAAATATAAAGAAACTAATGATACTAGTTATACCTGTGTTAATAGGAGTTTCTGTAAATCAATTTAATAATATGATAGATAGGTCATTAGCATCTACATTGGGACCTTCAATAGTTGCATCTTTCAGTTATGCTAATAAATTGTATTATTTTGTACAAGGTTTGTTTATAGCATCCATAGTAACTGTAATGTATCCTAAATTATCATATTTATTATCAAGTAAAGATATCTTAGGATTTAAAGAGTCTTTAATAAAAACCATGAATACGATTATATTATTAATTATACCTATAACAATAGGAACGATAGTATTCTCAGAGCCAGTAGTAAAGCTTGTTTTTGAGAGAGGTGCATTCACATATAAAGCTACTATAGTAACATCTACAATATTATCTTTATATGCAATAGGAATGGTAGCATTTGGATTAAATGATGTTATATCTAGAGCATTTTATTCGCTTAAAGATACTAAAACTCCTATGATAAATGGAGCTATAGTAATGGTTGTCAATATAATACTTAATATAACTTTGATTAAATTTATGGGGTATGCAGGTTTAGCTATAGCTAGTTCTATATCTGCGTTTGTAGGACTAATTATATTCATAATAAGCTTAAGGAAACGTATAGGTGATATAGGGTTAGGTGCAGTAAATTTAGTTTTTATAAAATCATTAATAGCTGCTACTATTATGGGAGTAGCTGCTAAATGGATATACTCTATCTCATATAATGCAATAGGATTTAATACAGTATCTCAGATAATATCGTTAACTATATCTGTAGGTATAGGTGCTATTGTATATGGATTAATACTATTATTACTAAAAACAGAAGAGTTAATAGATATTGTAAATATTATCAAATCTAAAATAAATAAAAAATAATATAAGATGCAGTTAGATATAAAAGATAGATCATAAATTTTGATATTCTATGAAATTTATATTCACTAACTAATTTAAATATATAAAAAATGAGCTCATATTAAAAAAATGAACCCCTTAGTAAGGACAGTAAAAAAAGAGTGTTTTAAGAGATTGTTAAAAGTTGATTCCTATATTGTGTAGGAGTCAACTTTTTTAAATTCCACTGACATCGGTCATTATTATAATAATCCATATAGTCTATCAATTAAGGTTTCAAGGTCTTCTATTGTTGTATAGTTTTTGTAATCCATATGTCCAAAGAATGATTTCTACGTAGTATTATCCTAAAAAACACCTCTTTGATACATCGATTGACCAGTTTATTCACAGCTTCAGTTAATATTTCTATAGTTGAAGGGTCATTTACAGTAGATAAATATGCAATTTTATTATTACTATATGGTATATATGTAATATAAGTTAATACTATTTTACATGGTATGTTTTATTTAAAATCTCTATTTAGTTTATTTGTAACAATTCTATACCCGTTTTGTAGATTTAGCTATACAATTATATGTATTAGTTTTACGTATACCATCATGATAGTTTTAGAATATTTTTCATATCCACGAAAATTAAATGCTTTTAGTAATATTTTCAGTTTTAAAGTTATTTAAGAATTCATAATAACCAAAAGTAGAGACATTAGCAATTTTGAATAAATGTCTTGTCACATTATTAAATTTAAAGTTCTAGTATCTTCTAAAACTAAAACCACTTTATCCTTATATGAAGCTCTCCATCTTAAACTATCAGAATCTATACGTTTAATTCCGACTATCGAAACCTAAAACCCTACATCTTCAAAAATATTTCTCGAAGTTTTGCTATCCTCATATTTACTAATGAATTACAATTTAAATTCATTGGTACGAGTTATTCATTTTTATATATTTATTTTTAGATAGTTCTAGAATTTCTTGTTCTGTAAATATATTTGTACCCATTTTTAAATAACTCCTAAATTAATGTTTTACAAAAAAGATCCTATATAGATACACTTTTTTCACGTTCACTATATAGGATCCATTTTAAATTATCTACAATCTTTTTATTATAATACTCTAATAATTAGGTTTATTGTATATAATATCTTCAAATATAAAATCGTTAAGTATAGGTAGATTTTTATCAGAATCAAATTGAAGAACCCATCCATTTTTACCTACGATTCCACCTTTACTATATTGTTCGACAGGAAACTCTAATTGCTTTATATTAAAATTTCCTATATTAAGGACTGTTGCACCAAGTTTGATTATTTCACCAGGTTTCATGTTTGTTTTAATATACGGTAAAATAGTATCTACTAATTCAGGATATTTAGTTATTGGTAGATTTTTCAAACTAGTTGTTAATGCTTGCATAATTTGACGTTGACGATGATCTCTATTCATTGCAGAATCATTATATCTTATACGAGCATACGCAAGAGTTTGGTATCCATTTAGTTTTTGATATCCAGGAGAAGTAATAAACTCAAGAGAACCTTTTTTAGGATTTGTATTAAGATCATAACATTCTTGAGTGTATTTTTTTAATTCATTAAGCTCACTTTTCTGAACATCTATATTAACACCACCAAGAGCATCAACTATATCCATAAATGAGAAGAAATTAACTATTGCATAGTTTTGTAAATCAATTTTGAAATTATTTTCAATAGTTTCGACTAAAAGCTTTATACCTCCATATGCATATGCATGTGTTAATTTTTGCATACCATGACCTGGTATGTCTACATATGTATCTCTTGCTAAAGATGTAAGTTTTAAACTTTTGTGTTTATTATCTACAGTAAGTATCATCATTGAATCTGATCTAGATCTTTCATGCATATTTCTAGCATCTATACCTACTAATAATATATTAGTTATTCCTTTTTCTACTTTATAGTTTGTTTTATTAAGTAGCTTTGTATCTGCATTATCATCATATACAGTGTTTAATTTAAAATATACATAACCAAATGCACCTGCAGGTATTAGTATAACTAATAGTATTAGCGCAATAACGAATTTTTTTAAATTCGACAAAAAAATCCCTTCTTTCTTATTATTTTTAACGTACACTTAATTATATTAAACTATAAACATATATTCAATACTATAAAGATTACAAAATATATAACAAAATTGACACAAATTACATACATAATAATATATAAGTAAAAACAGGAGGTATTCTAATGGTAGATATAAAAACTATATATATCGATATAGAAGATGAGAGTTTAAATTGTATAATAGAATATCCTGTGATAATTTCATCTGAAGATAATATATTTATAAAAAACATAAATAAAAAAATTTATGAAGATATAAATATATTTAAAGACATATCAAAAGAAGAAGTAGTATATTCTAATGAAAAATCAACTATATTTATAGACTACGAAACTCATTTAAATAAAAATAATATAATAAGCATATCCATAGTATTTTCGGAAATATACAAAAATAATCATATAATTAATTATATAAACACATATAATTATGATCTTAAAAATGAAAAAAAAATATTAATAGAAGATATTTTCAATAAAAAATGTAACTATGAAAAACTTATAAAAAGCAGTATAAAAAATCAAATAAAAGAATTGCCCCAATATATAACTTGTGACCTATCTTTTTATATAACTTCAAAATATATATCTATAAACTTTTCATCTTATGAAATATTAAATTCTAATGAAATAACAAATGTAAAATTATACTTTGGAGAAATAAAAGAATTTCTAAGTGAGTATACAAGAAAATATTTAGTGGGGTGACTTAATGAAAGAACTTAAAGAATATAATAGAAAAGCAGCAGCAGAATATGCAAGAACATGGGCATTATACAGAAATCCTAAATATAAAGATTATGATCCATGGGGAGGAGACTGTACAAACTATATATCTCAGTGTATACATGCAGGTAATATTCCCTTTGATAATCAAGGAAACGATGTTATGGGAAAATGGTATTGGTATAGTGATTCAAGTAGAACACCATCATGGACAGCAGCAGATGCATTTGGAAGATATATTATAAAAAATAACAGTGAATTAACACAAAATTATGGAATATATGCAGAAGTTGTAGATTATAATCAATTAGAAATTGGAGATTTAATACAGTTAGTATATCAGGGAAGAGCTTATCATACTATGATAGTTACACAGGTTATATTAGATGATAGAAATTACTTATTAGATTACCTTATATGTCAACATACAGAAGATTTATTAGATTATCCCTTGAGTGAAAAAATAGGAGAGAGAAAATATATAAAAATATTTGGATACTATCAATAAAAAAAGATGAGTCTACTTTGGACTCATCTTTTTAAATGAACTTAAAAAAATAATGTTTCATGTATGCCCAAAATTTGATTCAACTTCAAATTTATTAATAAAATCAGGTTCACATATTAATGGTCTACATATTGAGAAATGTTCAATATTAGTAGTATTTAGAGTTTCAGTTATCGAATCTACTGCTCTATTTCCACCAACTAATAGAATAGGGAATTTAGCAGAAGAAGTTAATTCATTGGCGTAATCTTTAAAATATGATTTTCCTTTAAAATTTTTGAAATCCCTACTACTTATTTTAACAGAATCTTTTCCTAGTTTATCTAATTCTTTGATAACATGCTTACAATAATCAGATGTATCTCTATTTTCTTTTATAATATTGATCTGAAAATTGATTTATATTCAATAGCATATTTAGTAATTATAATCTTATATCGAAATTTAAAAGTTTTTCAAAAAAATATAAAGAAATTAATAATAATATACTGAATATTGTGTAAAAACTTATCTGATGGGAATAATCATATGGAAAGAGGTGATTATAATGAGAATACCAAAACATGTAGGAATAATTCCAGATGGGAATAGGAGATGGGCACAATCTAAAGGCCTTACGAAAGAAAGAGGTTATGATAGTGGATTAGACCCAGGTCTTGAAGCTTATAGAGTTTGTAGAGATATAGGTGTAGAAGAAGTTACATTTTATGGATTCACTACAGATAATACTAAAAGACCATCATATCAGACTAAAGCATTTACTGATGCATGTGTAAATGCTGCTAAAATGTTAGTAGATGAAGGGGCATCATTATTAGTAATAGGAAATACAAATTCGCCTATGTTTCCAGATGAGTTAAGACCATATACGCAAAGAATAGAGCCTAAAAAAGGTCAAATAAAAGCAAACTTATTAGTAAATTATGGATGGCATTGGGATTTAAATACATTATCAACTGCTAAGGGCAATAATAAAAATAATATACATGAGTACATACAATCTTTTGATGTTTCAAGGCTGGATTTAATAATAAGATGGGGTGGAAGAAGGAGATTAAGTGGATTTTTACCTGTACAATCTATATATGCAGATTTTTATGTTTTAGATGAGTATTGGCCAGATTTTAAAAATAACCATATTCACGAGGCTATAGATTGGTACAATAAACAAGATATAACTTTAGGTGGATAATACTAGAAATATTGAAAATATAGTAAAAAAATGCTAGAATTAAGCTGGATTATAGTTTAGAAGGGTGAATATATGTCTAAGAAAAGAAAAATTATAAAAAAAAGAAGAATAAAAAAATCTAGATTATTTATTTTAGCACTTTTAGTATTAATAGGTATATTTTCAATATCATTTTTAGTTAAAAATGTATTTGGTAATGCAAAAGACAATAAGGTTGATGATAAGAATAATGTAAAAGATAAAACTCAGCAAAATATTGAAATTGAGCATTTGAGTTTAGAAAATGAAAAATCAAATAAAAAAATTAAAATACTAATAGATCCAGGACATGGAGGCAGTGATACTGGCTCAAAAGGTTTTAGTGGAAGCTTAGAAAAAGATATCTCATTAGAAATAGCTAAAAAAGTAGCTGGAGTACTATCTCAACAAAAAGATTTAGAAGTTATTTTAACTAGAAGTGAAGATACAAATGTATCACTAGAAGAAAGAACTGACATGGCAAATTCACAGAATATAGACTTAGTAGTTTCTATACATCAAAATGCGCAAAATGGTGCAAGTTCAGCTAATGGAACTGAAACTTACTATCCTCAAAATGGAATTAATGATTCTGATAAATTAGCAAAATCAATACAAGATACAATATGTTTATATTTAAATACAAAAAATAGGGGTATATACCCTTCAAATGTTGGAATATTAAAAAGTACAGATATGCCAACAGCATTAGTCGAAGTTGGATTCTTAACTAATGAAAAAGATGAAAAAAATTTAAAAAGTCAAAGTTATCAAAATAAAATGGCAGAGGGTATAGCACAAGGAATTTTAAGTTATATAGACTCTAAACATAAATAGGAAAAAGGAAGTATATAAATCTTATATACTTTCTTTTTTTAGTTTTACATATAAATTATATTAATAGATTTAGTATAAAGTGAAGCTAGGAGGAAATTTATGTTTGAAGGAATTAATAGTTTTAATATAATGACTTTTGATGGAGGTGGAGTAAGAGGTGCATTAAGCATATCGTTATTAAATAGATTAAAAGACCATTACCCAACACTTATTGAAAAAACTAGTTTAATGGGAGGGACATCTACAGGAAGTTTTATTGCTATAGGTCTTGCACACGGATTATCTCCTATGGAAATAATGAATATATACACAGGAGAGGGGTTAGAGTATATATTTTCAAAATCTTATCCGGAAATTATAAGGAGTAAATATAATAATAAGAAGCTAAAAGAAGTATTGGAAAACATATTTCCTAAAGATTTAACTTTAAAAGATTTATCAAAATTTGTTGTTATACCCACATTTTATTTAGGCGATAAAAAAAATAACTGGGAACCTATATTTTATAGCAATATACCTGGATCAAGCACAGCAAATAGTAAAGTAATTGATGTTATGCTATCTAGTAGTGCAGCACCTATATATTTTCCTATTTATAAAAATCATATAGATGGAGGTATTATTGCAAATGATCCAAGTTTAGCATGTTTAGTACATGCATTAGATGATGGATTAGCAAGAGAGTTAAAAAATATAAAGTTATTATCTATAGGTACAGGATATACTTATAACTACTTAGATGTTGGTAATCCAAATTGGGGAGCTATTGACTGGATATTAAACAAAAATCCATCACACCCAATAGTGGCACTAGTATTAGAAGGCAATTCTAAATTTAGCCAATCATGTACTAGTAAGTTATTAGATGAGAATTACATAAGACTTAATCCTAAAATAGATATAAAAATAGGTTTAGATGATTACAAATCAATAGATAAATTATTAGACATAGGTGAAAGTTGTGATATAGAGAGTATTTTAAGTTGGATTGGTGAAAAGTGGAGATAATATAGATTATATTAAGTAATATTTGATATAATTAAACTTATGAAAAGGTATTCATTAGGGGGATTAGTATGGAGATTTCGAGTAATAATTATTATTTATCTAGTTTATATGAAAATAGTTTAACAGAAGAAAATAAAAAATCTTTAGGCATTTATTACACACCAAAATATATTATAGATTATATAGTTAAAAAAACTTTATATAATCATGATTTTATGAAAAATCCGTATCCTAAAATTTTAGATCTGTCATGTGGATGTGGTAATTTTTTACTAGAGGTATATGATATTTTATATGAAATCTTTGAAAGTTATAAATATGAATTGAAAATTGAAGATATTCATAATCATATAGTTAGCAATTGTATATACGGAATAGATATAGATTCAAATGCAATAAAAGTATTAAAATATTCATTAATTAATAAAAGTCCAGAAGAAAATATAGATAAATTTAATATATATTGCTTTGATAGTTTAAATAGTGAAGGAATAGATATAAATATAAAAAAATTATTTTGGGATAGTAAATTTGATTATATAATAGGAAATCCTCCTTATATAGGACATAAAAATCTTAATAAAAATTATAAAAAGTGGTTATTAAAAGAGTATTCACAAGTATATAGAGATAAATCTGATATTTATTTTTGTTTTTACAAAAGAATAATTGATTTATTAAAAGAAGATGGTATTGCAAGTATAATAACACCTAGATATTTTATAGAGAGTCAAAGTGGAAATCTATTAAGAAAATATATTTTAAAAAATGTAAGTATAGAAGAAATAATAGATTTTAATGGAGTAAATGTTTTTAAAAGTGCCAGCATAGCAAGTTGTATATTTACTATGAGAAAAGGAATAAATGAAAACAACACAGTAGATATTTATAGATTAAATAACTACAGTATAGATTTTGATTTTATAGAAGATATTAATATTGAACTTAAAAATGAAGATGAATTTGAAAAAATAAATTTAAATCAAAGAGATATGAAAGATGATTGGATTATAGATAAAAAAGAAAATGTTTATTTGTATAATAAAATAGAAAACTATTGTAATTATAAATTAAAAGATATATGTGTAAGTTTTCAAGGGATTATAACTGGATGTGATAAAGCTTTCGTTATAGATAATGAATATGAAGAAAATTTTTGTATAGAAAAAAATATTTTGAAAAATTGGATTAAGAGTAAAAATATACAAAAATATTTTATAGAAAAAAATTCCTTAAAACTTATTTATAGTGATGATATAGATGATTGTCAAAAATACTCAAACTCTATAAAGTATATAAAAAATTATAAACAAAAATTAGAAAATAGAAGAGAATGTAAAAAAAATATTAGAACATGGTATCAATTACAATGGGGAAGAGATAAGAAGATATTTGAAAGAAAAAAAATAATGTATCCTTATAAATCAAAAGAAAATAGATTTGCTATTGATGATAAAAGTAGATTTTGTAGTGCAGATGTATATTCTTTTTATATAAAAGATGAATATATAAAAGATTTTTCATATGAATATATAGCTGCTTTATTAAATTCAAGTGTATATGATACTTATTTTAAAACTTTTGGAAAAAAGATGGGTAAAAATTTGTATGACTATTACCCTAATAAGGTAATGCAAATAGGTATTTTTAAGGATCACAATTATAAATCAATAGAAAATTTATCAAAAAAAATTATAAATATATTAGAAAGTGATAATAAATCGAATAAAGAAGTAATTATTTTACAAGACGAAATAAATGAATTAATAAAAGATTCTTTAAATATAAATTCACTATTATAGAAAGATATTCATATATTCATATTAAAATAAGTTTAATAGGGGGATATTTTATGATAGATTTCAAAGTTATAAATAGTGACAATAGTGTTAATATTAGTGTAAATGGGTACTTAAGTAGTAAAGATATAAAAGAGTTTGCAAATGATTATAAACAAAAAATAAAAGGAATAAAAACATCTAAGTATAACTTAATTATAGAAACAGATATGTTTGAATGTGAGAAAATTTCTGAAATTAAAAATATTTGTATGATGTTTTATAAAACTGGTTATAAAAAGATATATTTAATAGATCCTAAAAATTATATAATGTCAAATATAAGACTAAGTTCTTTAGAAAAAAAGGTATTTTTAAACGCAGTAAAGATTGTTAATTCTAAATCGGATATAAAATAATTTTAAACAAAACTATAAATTGAAAATATAAATATTTTTAATATTTTATTTAAAATACTAAGGATTAATAGGATATGTAGAATAAGGTATAAAATTAAAATTTAATAAATATTATAAAAAAATATAATTTTTACTTGAAATACCATGAAACTTGTAATATATTTGTTTTGAGGAATATATATCTTTATAACTTAATTAAGGTGATATTTATGAAAGGATTAGTGCTTGAAGGTGGAGGCACAAAAGGTGCTTACCAGATAGGTGCATATAAAGCTTTAAGGGAGTTAGGCATAGAATTTAAGGGTGTAGCAGGAACGTCTATAGGAGCTTTAAATGGGGCTTATATAGTTCAAGATAATATAGAAGTTTTAGAGGATATATGGACTAATTATGACTATACTCATTTTATGAATGTTGATGAAGAAACATATCACAGCATAAAAAATATTGATTTTACGCCTAAAAATTTAAATATGGTAATCTCTTTGATAAATAAAGCTAGAAAAAATCAAGGTATAGATATAAGTCCATTTAGAAATCTATTAGAAAAAACTATAAATGAAGACTTAATAAGAAATTCAAATAAAGATTTTGGATTAGTTACAGTTATGTGGGATGGTAAAATAGTTCCAAATCCTATGTTTATAGAGAATATACCAAAAGGAAAATTATTAGATTATCTTATAGCAAGTGCTAGTTTACCTATATTTAAATTAGATAAGTTAGATGATAAGTTGTTCCTAGATGGCGTATTTCATAATAATATACCTGTAAGTTTATTAAGGGAAAAAGGATATGAAGATATAGTTGTAATAAGATTAATTGATGACTTATTTGGAAAAGTAAATTTAAATCATCATAAAGATATGAATATGAAAGTTATAGTTCCATCAGAGTATTTAGGTGGGTGTTTAAATGTAGATCCAGATAATGTGCATAAAAATATTAAATTGGGATACATGGATGCCATGAAAACCTTTAACAGATATGATGGAATAAGATATTATTTCAACTTGGATTATAAATATGATGATGAGTATTGTTTTGATAAGCTTAGTAATTTAAGTAAAGATTCTATAGAAAGCCTATGCAAATTACTAAATATAAAAAGAGATATAAATAAAAGAACTCTTTTAGAAGCTATAATACCAAAATTAGGAGAAAGTTTAAATTTATCAAAAGAGTTTTCATACAAAGATTTATTTTATTGTATTTATGAAAAGAAGCTTGAAGAAAATAATATAAATAGGTTAAATTTGTATGATTTTAATAAGGTAGTAGAAGTAGTAAACACTAATATAAATTCTAATATGAGTTGGGAGTCTAATTTTGAAGTTAGACCTATAATTTCTATTCATAGGAATAGGTTTACTAAACTTTTAACAAATATAATAATAAATGATATAAAAACACAAACTTAATAAGTGCTAATTATATTATTTATAACAAATGAAATTTATGGAGGTATTACAATGGAAAAAACAGTAACTATTAAAAATGCAAGTGGATTACATGCTAGACCAGCAGGAATGTTTGTTAAGAAAGCATCTGAATTTAAAGCTACAGTAGAAATAAAAGCAAAAGATAAAGTTGTTAATGCTAAATCTATAATGGGAATAATGAGTTTAGGATTAGCTCAAGGAGACGAAGTTGTTATATGTGCTAATGGAGAAGACCAAGAATCAGCAGTAAATGCATTAGTTGAATTAATAGAAAGTGGATTTGGAGAATAATAAAAATTAAGAAACCTCGGTGAAAGCCGAGGTTTATTGAATATATATATATTGTATACAGAAGACATTAGGAGGAAACATATATGTACAAAGGAACAGGGGCATCGCCTGGAATAGCTATAGGAAAAGCTTTAGTTATAGAACACAGCGAACTTAATATAGAAAAAAAGAGTATAGAAAATACCGATTTTGAAGTAGAAAAATTACAAAAAGCAGTAGAAAAATCAAAAGTTGAATTAGAGCAAGTAAAAGAAAGAGTTAAAAAAGAATTAGGGGAACACGAAGCTGAAATATTTGAGGCACATTTATTAGTATTAGCAGATCCAGAACTAATAGATCAGACTATATCTAAAATAAAAGATGAAAAAGTAAATGCTGATTTTGCTTTAAATGAAGTTAAAGATATGTTTGTTAGCATATTTGAATCTATGGATAATGAATATATGAGAGAAAGAGCAGCTGATATAAAAGATGTTACTAATAGAGTTTTAAGACATATATTAGGTATAAAAGTTGTAGATTTATCAGCTTTATCTGAAGAAGTTATATTAATTGCTCATGATTTAACTCCATCAGATACAGCTACAATGAATAAGAATATGGTTTTAGGTTTTTTAACTGATATAGGTGGAAGAACATCTCATACAGCTATAATGGCTAGAACTTTAGAGATAGCTGCAGTAGTAGGTCTTAATGATGCTACAGAGAAAATTAAAGATGGAGATTTTGTAGTATTTAATGGAGAAACTGGAGAAGTTATAGTTAATCCAGATAAAGAAACTATAAATAAATATAGTCAACTAAAAGCTAAGTTCGATGAAGAAAAAGAGGCTTTAAAACAATTAATAGGAAAAGCTTCTACAACGCTTGATGAAAGACATGTAGAACTTGCAGGGAATATAGGAAGTCCTAATGACCTTGAAGGATTATTAAAAAATGATGCAGAAGGTGTAGGACTTTATAGAACTGAGTTTTTATATATGGATAAAGAAGATGACTTCCCAACTGAAGAAGAACAGTATGAAGCTTATAAAGCCGTACTTGAAGGTATGAATGGAAAGCCTATAGTTATAAGAACATTAGATATAGGTGGAGATAAAGAATTAAAATACTTTAAAATGGATGAAGAAATGAATCCATTTTTAGGATATAGAGCAATAAGATTATGTCTAGATAGAACTGACATATTTAAAACTCAATTAAGAGCTTTATATAGAGCTAGTGTACATGGTAAATTAAGAATAATGTTTCCAATGATATCCTCTTTAGAAGAACTATTAAAAGCTAAAGAAATTATAAAAGAAGTATTAGCTGAAATGGATGCAGAAGGTATTGAGTATTCAAAAGATGTAGAAGTGGGTATGATGATAGAGATACCATCAGCAGCTGTTATATCAGATATATTAGCTAAGCATGTAGATTTCTTCTCTATAGGAACTAATGATTTAATACAATATACTTGTGCAGTTGACAGAATGAATCAAAAGATAAGTTACTTATACAATCAATTTAATCCGGCAGTACTTAGACTTATAAAGATGGTAATAGACAATGCACATAAAGAAGGAAAATGGGTAGGAATGTGCGGAGAAGCCGCAGGAGATCAAAGAATGATACCTATACTTTTAGGTATGGGTCTAGATGAATTTTCAATGTCCCCTATATCAATACTTCCAGCGAGAAAGTTCATAACTTCTGTTAAGTATGACGATATGAAAAAATTTGCTAATGAAGTACTAACTATGGGAACTGCAGAAGAAATAAAAGCATATGTAGATAAAACTTTTAATATGTAATAAAAAAGATCGCTAACTTTAGCGATCTTTTTTATTACATAGTTATTATATTTAATTTAATATATCAGAATTTTTAGATGTATAAATTCTAATATAAATTTTTATTTATTAAGATATTTATATATAAATCAGAAAAATTAAATTTTTTAGAAAATACAGTTAGTGATAATTAATACTTTATTAAATAAGGTTATTTATTAATATATATATATATTATTTAAAAAAATATATATTTCTAATATAAAAATTAATTTATTAAATTATTATTATCTTGAAATTTTTATTGACATAATTCATATATTCAACTAAAATTACGTTAAATAATTTAAAAAATAGTTAAAAGACCTTGAAAGGAAGAGTAGGTATAGGAAGTAGTTATGAGCGAGTTGGTTATGGTGAGAGTCCAACACGAAGCCTATATTGAAGAACATCCTGGAGTTGCTAACCGAAATTGTAAAAAGAGTAGGCTTAGACGGAACCAAACCGTTATCAAGTTGGAACGCACTAAGATTAGTCTTGCTGTGTTATTGAGAGAACTTGACATTTTGGTCTAGTTAATCAGGGTGGTACCGCGGAAATTATAAACTTTCGTCCCTATATTTTATATAGAGATGAAGGTTTTTTTTATTGGAAAAAAGTATAATTGTGGCCACATATACTAAAATTAAAAAATGTATGACGTCATACTCTTTAATAAATCATTAAAATATCAAAAGAAGAAGAGGAGAGTATAATTATGAGCTTAACAATACCAAAAGATTATAAATCGAGTTTAGGAGTTATAGAAACACAACAAGCTATAAAAGATTTAAAAGATTTCTTTGAAAATAGATTAGGAGAAATGTTAAACCTTACTAGAGTATCATCACCATTATTTGTTTTACCGGAAACTGGAACTAATGATAACTTAAATGGAACAGAAAAAGCAGTAAGCTTTGAAGTGACTGATATGAAAAAGAAAGCGGAGATAGTTCATTCACTAGCTAAGTGGAAAAGAATGGCGCTTAAAAAGTATGGTTTCTCAGTAGGTAGAGGTCTATATACTGATATGAATGCTATAAGAAAAGATGAAGAGTTAGATAATATTCATTCAATATATGTAGACCAATGGGATTGGGAACTTATAATAGATAAAAATGATAGAAATATAGAGACTTTAAAAGCTAAAGTTAAACAAATATATACCGTATTTAAAGAAACAGAAGAACATGTACACAAAATATATCCAGAAATAAAAAAAGTTTTACCTGAAGAGATAACTTTTATAACTTCACAAGAACTATTAGATATGTATCCAGAATTAACTCCAAAGGAAAGAGAAAATAAAATAGTAAAAGATAAAGGTGCAGTATTTTTAATGCAAATAGGAAAAGTTCTTTCTTGTGGAGAGAAGCATGATGGAAGAAGTCCAGATTACGATGATTGGGAATTAAATGGAGATATACTATTTTATAACCCAGTTTTAGATAATGCTATTGAATTATCTTCTATGGGAATTAGGGTAGATGAAGAAAGTTTAAGAAAACAATTAAAGTTATCTGGATGTGAGGATAGAAAAGAATTAGATTATCACAAAGCTTTATTAAATGGAGAATTACCATATACTATAGGCGGAGGAATTGGACAATCAAGAATATGTATGTACTTTTTAAATAAAGCTCATATAGGAGAGGTACAAGCAGGTATATGGCCAGAAGATATGATTAAAGAATGTGATAAATTTGGTATACATTTATTATAAATTTAATATATTCATCGAAATACTCATATAAGTTATAATAATCTTAAATTATAGCTTTAGAGGTGATATATATGAAAATTTTATTTAAATTAATAGATATATTTTTAGATATTCTTAAGAAAACTTTGGTTAGATTAAAAAATGGAAAATTTGGAATTTTATTTATTGTTAATTTATTTAAACTACCAGATTTTTATACAGATAAAAGTGTAAATATAATAAGTAAATTTAAAGTAACTTTTGCAATTTTAATAACCTTTGTATATTTATTATCAGGAATAGATTTTATACCAGAAGTGATAACAGGTATGTTTGGATTTATAGATGATTTATTTGTAATTTTTTGGAGCTTTGGAATAATTAATGAAGAAATTGAAAAGTATAAAAAAATTAAAAAAGATATAATAAATCCTAATATTATAGAAGGTGTAACTTTCTCAATAAAGGATGAAGAGTAAAAATTACTCTTCATCTTTTGTAAATATATCATTAAGAGATTTTATCAAAAATTCATTTTCTTTATGACTTAAAGTACAAACTCTAAAGAAATATTCATCTAGACCTTCAAATGATTTGCAATCTCGAATTATTATATGTTTTTCAATTAAAAGTTCTCTTAACTCTGAGGCTTTTATTTTTTTTGATTTTATTTCACTTAATATAAAATTACCATCACTATGATAAACCATAAAATCATCAAAAGAAGAGAGTTCATTTAAAAGATATTCTCTTTCTTTAGTTAAAGTTTGCGAAGAATTTTTTATAAAATCTTCATCTTTAAACATTACTTCACCCATTATAGATGCTAATGTGTTTATATTCCATAAATCTAACTTATTATTTATTGATTCTTTTATTAAATCATCAGATGTAAGTCCATATCCTAATCTTATTCCTGGAGTACCAAAAAATTTAGAAGTACCTCTAATAACAAAAAGTTTATTAAAATCATCAACTAATCTAGTTGAAGAATATTTACTTGTATTAGTAAATTCAATATACGTTTCATCAATCATAATAAAAGTATTAGTATTTTCAAGTATTTTTCTTATTTCTTCATTTGTAAATGCAAATCCAGTAGGATTATTAGGATTACAAATAATAACAATATCATGATTATCACTATTTATATAATTTATGAAATCATTTACATCTACCTTAAACAGATTTTCTTTTTTTGAAAAATATTTATTAATATGACAGTTTACTTTTATTAATTCTTTTTCATACTCTGAATAAGATGGAGATAGTAAAACTGCTTTTTTAGGATTAATTATATCTATAAATGAAGATATAAGTTCAGTTGCCCCACTTCCTAAAAGAATATTATCACTAGAACAATGACAATAATTAGAAATTGAAGTCTTTAAATTAAAATATGAAGGATCTGGATATATAGAGACCATATCTATATTATCTATAATAGCTTGTTTAGCTAATTTAGAAGATCCTAAAGGATTTATATTAGAGCTAAAGTCCATTAACTCGTTTTTATTTAAACCTAACTTATTAGATAAATCATATAAGTTAGCACCATGATTTATACTCATTGGAATTTACCTCCTAAAAAAATTTTTATAATAATAATTATATATAAAAATTTGTATATAATATATAACTAATATGTAAAAATTAAAAATATATATAAATTATATGTCAAATAAAATACAAACACGAATTATAAATCAAAAAAACAAAAAAATATTCAAAAAAATAAAAAAGATATGTTATAATGGAATATATTAATATACGGCAAATTGGAGGTACAACTATGTACAAAGTTACAGGTGTAATGATAAGTGAAGAAGAAATAGCAAAAAAGGTTAAAGAAATAGCTAGCAAGATAGAAAAAGATTTTGAAGGCCAAGAACTTTTAGTAGTAGGTATACTTAAAGGTGCAAGTGTATTTGTTGCAGATTTAATAAGAAATATAAATTTAGATGTTAATATAGATTTTATGAGTGTTTCAAGTTATGGTAACTCAACTGAGTCATCAGGAACAGTTAAGATATTAAAAGATTTGGATGTAGATATAGAAGGAAAAAATGTTTTAATAGTTGAAGATATAATAGATAGTGGATTAACATTAAGCAATTTAGTAGCAGCATTAAAAACTAGAAATCCAAAGTCTTTAAAATTATGTACATTACTAGATAAACCTGAAAGAAGAAAAGTTGATATAAAAGTTGATTATACAGGTTTTGTTATAGAAGACAAATTTATAGTTGGATATGGAATAGATTATGCAGAAAGATATAGGAATTTACCATATATAGGAGTAGTAGGAGAGTAATCTTCTACTATTATTTTTTTAAAATATATTTTAGATAATTAAGTTTGAATGTATAATAAAATTATAACTAAAACTTAATTAGTAATAGGGGGAACAAATATGTACTATATAGGTATAGATATAGGTGGTACAGGTATACAAGCAGGTATAGTAGATAAAGAAGGAAAAATACTTTATAGAAAAGAATGTGCAACAGATGTAGAAAATGGATTTGACAAGGTAATGGAAGATATAAACATCTTAGTTAGAAGTCTTTTAAAGGAAAATGATATACAGATGAAAGATGTAAAATCTATAGGTTGTGGAGTGCCTGGGTTTATAAATAAAAAAGGACAAGTTACATGCGTAAATTTAGGATGGAAATCACAAGATTTTATAAATACTTTGCAATCTAAGTTTGAAGAGGTTAAGGTATATGCTGAAAATGATGCCACTGTTGCAGCTTTAGCAGAGGCTAAAGTTGGAAGCATGAAAGGTTGCGATGTTGGAGTTATGTACACTTTAGGAACAGGTGTAGGTGGAGGAATAATAATAAATGGGAAAGTTTTTAGTGGAGCACATAATATGGGATCTGAGTTAGGACATGTAATTGTAGATTCAAACTATTATGATTGCAGTTGTGGAAACAATGGATGCTTAGAAACTTTCTGTTCTGCTACAGCTATAATAAAGTATGCTAGAAAACTAATCCAAGAAGGGAAAGATAGCAAAATTTTATCATTAGTTAATAATAGATTAGATGATATAACTGCTAAACATGTATTTGATGCATATAGAGAAAATGATGAGGTTGCAATTGAAACTATAAATAGATTTAAAGATTATTTAGCAAAATCTATAGCGGCAATTATAAATACAATAGATCCAGAAGTTATATCTATAGGTGGAGGAGTCTCTAGATCAGGAGATATAATATTAGATGGATTAAATGATACAATTAAAAAATATGTAGTTTTTAAGGATGAAGAATTTGCAGATATAGTTATAGCTACGTTAAGCGCTGATGCAGGAATTGTTGGTGCTGCATTTTTAAGTTAAAATAAGTTTAACATAAAAAAGAGAGGTTTTAATAAACCTCTCTTTTTTATGTTTCTAATTTGCAAAAAAGATGATAAAAACATCATAAGTTTAAATTTAAAAACATAAAATTAAGCATAAGCTATTAAAAATTATAAGTATATATAAAAAATATTAGTGGGGGGCGGTATTATGCCAAATATAGTATTAACAAGAATTGATAATAGACTAATACATGGTCAAGTAGCAACTATGTGGTCATCTAGTGTAGGAGCTAATTTATTATTAGTAGCAAATGATGAAGTAGCAACAAATGAATTTAGACAGGGCCTTATGGATATGGCTGCACCAAGCTTTGCACAAACTAGATATTTTACAATAGAGAAAACAATAAATATAATACACAAAGCTAGTGAATCTCAGCATATAGCTATAATTTGTGAAAATCCTCAAGATGTTTTAAAACTTGTGGAAGGTGGTGTTCCTATAAAGAAGGTTAATATAGGAAATATGCATATGGCACAAGGTAAAAGACAAGTTTCAAAAGCAGTTTGCGTAGATGATCATGATGTAGCTGCATTTAAAAAGCTTAAGGAGTTAGGTGTAGAGCTAGAAATCAGGAGAGTTCCAAGTGAATCTGCTGAAAGTATAGATGAATTATTTAAATAGAAAGGGGTAGCTTTATGGAAATAGGGTTTGTTCAAATTGCTCTAATTTTAATTGTTACATTTATAGCAGCCATTGACCAGTTTAACTTTTTAGAATCATTGTATAGACCTATAATAATGGGTCCTATAGTTGGGGCTATAATGGGAGATTTAAACACAGGACTTATAGTTGGTGGATCTTATGAACTTATGATGATAGGCGCAATGCCTGTAGGTGGAGCTCAGCCTCCAAATGCTGTTATAGGAGGTATAATGGCAACTATATTTGCTATAACATCAGGATTAGATACAAGTGCAGCATTACCACTTGCAATACCTTTTGCATTATTAGGTCAATATGCAGTAACTGCATTATTTACAGTAATGTCTCCTTTAATGAGATTATGTGATAAAGCAGCAGAAGAGTCTAACCCTAAAGGAATAGATAAAGTAAACTATATGGCTATGGGAATATTAGGAGTAGCTTTTGCATTAATAGTTTTAGCCGGTTTACTATCTGGGCAAGCGATAGGAGATACTTTAACTAAAGTATTACCTGAACAAGTTTGGACTGGATTAACTGCAGCAGGAAAGATGATGCCAGCTCTAGGATTTGCTATGTTACTTAAGGTTATGTTAAGTAAAGAGTATGCGATATTTATGATATTAGGTTTTGTATTAGTTGCATACTTAAATTTACCACTTTTAGCTTTAGCTATGATAGGGCTAGTTGTAGCTATATACGATTTTAATGTGAGCATAAAAACTAAAAATGTTGGAGGAGGTATGAGTGATGGCATCTAATATAGAACAAAAAGCAATGATTCATACTGAATATATAGATAAAACAGAAGGTGAAACTCTAGATAAGAAAACTTTAAACCAAATGGCATGGAGATCTATGTTTTTACAGGCTTCATTTAACTATGAAAGAATGCAAGCTGGAGGTTGGTTATATTCTATACTTCCAGGACTTAAAAAAATACACAAAAACAAACAAGACTTATCTACTTCTATGAAACATAACTTAGAGTTTTTTAACTGCCATCCATTTTTAATTACATTTGTTATGGGAATTGTTTTATCTTTAGAACAAAAGAAAGCAGATGTACAAACTATACGTTCATTAAGGGTTGCAGCGATGGGACCATTAGGAGGTATAGGAGATGCAATATTTTGGTTTACTTTACTTCCAATAGCTGCTGGAGTTGGAGCTAACTTAGCGCTTGAAGGAAGTATAGCAGGACCTATAATATTTTTATTAATGTTTAATATAGTTCACCTAGGATTAAGATTTTGGTTAATGCATTGGTCATATAAGACTGGTATTGAAGGTATAACGAAGATAACAAAAAATGCAAAGGAATTTACAAGAGCAGCTACTATATTAGGTATGATAGTTGTTGGTGCATTAATAGCTTCATATGTAAGTATAGATATTGTTACTGAAATACCTATAGGAGAAACATCTCTTAAAGTTCAAGAAATACTAGATGGTATAATGCCAAAATTATTACCTCTTGGATTAACATTTGGTATGTATGGGCTAGTTAAGAAAAATGTAAGTCCTATGATAAACATATTAATAATGGTGTTAATAGGTATAGCAGGAGCATATATAGGATTATTCTAGGGGGAATATACTAATGATTATAATAACAGGCCATGGAAACTTTGCTTCGGGGTTAAAAAGTAGTTTAGATTTAATAGTTGGGAACTATGATTTTATAAAAGTGGTTGATTTTACAGAAAATAAAAATCCTGAAGAGTTAAAAAATGATATAAAATCTATAATAGACAAATGTAGTGATAACGAATTATATATATTTACAGATTTAGCAGGAGGTACTCCTTTTAAAGTTAGTAGTGAGTTAGCATTTAACAATAACATAAAAGTATTTTGCGGTACGAATTTACCTATGCTTATTGAAGCAAGTATGATGGTATCTTTAGGGTGTGATATTGATGTTAACTTTATAAAAGAGACTGGTATAAATGCAATAAATCCACAAAAGAAAGTTGTAGAATTTAAAGATGAAGGAATATAATAAAGAGTAGCTTATGCTACTCTTTTTTTATATAATCATAAATAATAGAAATTTAATATTATATATTTAAAGAATTAAGTATTGAAAGTAGTTTTATTTGACGGGAGGTTTAAGTTAGTATATGAACATGCAAGTTGAAATACTAAAATTTATACAATCATTTAAAAATCCTATACTAAACATACTATTTTTGACTATAACTATTAGCACAGAAGTTCCAGTTGTACTAATAGTAGCATCTATTTTATATTGGTGTGTCAATAAAAAGTATGGGGAAAGATTATTATTTGCATTAATAGGAAATGTGGCTTTAAATACAGGCGTTAAAGAATTTTTTAAGGTTCAAAGACCTATTGGAGTAGATGGTATAGAGTCTATGAGGGTTTCAACAGCTACAGGATACTCGTTTCCTAGTGGACATACTCAAATAGGAACTACATTTTGGGTGAGTATGATGAGTATATTTAAAAATAAATATTTGTACATATTTGGGCCAATTATATTTTTAGGCATAGGTATATCTCGATTATATTTAGGAGTTCACTGGCCTACAGATGTTTTATTTGGATGGGTATTTGGTATAATATTAACTCTTATTTGTAATTATATAATGTCAAAAGTTGAAAAAAATAAAAAGTATAGATATTTTAATTTTATAATAATACCTATGATATTATGGATGTTTATTGTAAACAGTACTAAATATGTTAAAATGTTAGGGTTATTAAGTGGATATATAATCGGATATATAATAGAAAAAGAATATGTGAATTTTAATGTTAATGTAAGTTTGAAATTAAAAATATTTAGATATATATTCGGATTAATAAGTTTAGGTGCAATTTATTTAATATTAAAATTAGTTATGCCATTAAATTGTATAGGTGGATTTTTAAGATATTTTTTATTGATGATATATGCAATGGATATAGCACCACTAATATTTGAGAAGATTTGGAAGGAATGATAAATTTGAAAAAAGTAGTTGTAATAGGTGGAGGAGCGGCTGGTATGGTTGCAGCATCAACTGCATCTAGTATGGAACATGATGTTACATTATTAGAAAAAAATGAAAGACTAGGTAGAAAATTACTTATAACAGGAAAAGGAAGATGTAATATAACTAATAATTGTGATATAGAGGAACTTATAGAAAATACTCCTACTAATGGGAAATTTTTATATAGTGCATTTTATACTTTCACTAACGAACAGGTTATAGACATGTTTAATTCACTAGGAGTTAAAACAAAAACAGAAAGAGGAAAAAGAGTATTTCCAGAAAGCGATAAGGCTAAAGATGTTGTTGTAGCTCTTGAAAAGCAAATGAAGCAAAATAAAGTAAATGTGGTGTTAAATTCTAATGTAAAAAAAATAGAACAAAAAAACGGAAAAATAGAAAGTGTTGTTTTAAGTAATAATAAAGTAATAAAGTGTGATAGTGTTATAATAGCAACTGGTGGAGTTAGTTATCCAAGAACTGGATCAACAGGAGATGGATATAAGTTTGCTAAAAGCTTAGGACATACAATTATTAAGCCAAAGCCATCACTAATAGGGCTTGAAACTTTTGAAGATGTATATAGCTTAAACAAATTATCACTTAGAAACATAGCTATAAAAGTAATAGATAAAAAAGGAAAAAGTATATATGAAGACTTTGGAGAGATGGAATTTAGTGATATTGGAATAGAGGGTCCTGTAATAAGGTCAGCAAGTTGTAGAATGAAATCTTTTGAGAATGAAACTTATAAAGTGATAGTAGATTTAAAGCCAGCTTTAGATGAAGAAATGTTAGATAAAAGAATACAAAAAGATTTTAAAAAGTATACAAATAAAAAGTTTGAAAATAGTTTAGATGATTTATTACCTAAAAAATTAATACCTTATATAATAGATTTAAGTGGAATTGATAAAGATTTAGTAGTGCATCAAATTTCAAGAAAGCAAAGAAAAGATTTAGTAAATTTACTTAAAAATTTAGAATTTAATATAAGAAATTATAAACCGATAGATGAAGCAATAATAACATCTGGTGGAATAAAAACTAGTGAGATAAATTCATCCACAATGGAGTCGAAATTAATAGAAGGATTGTTTTTTGCAGGAGAAGTAATAGATGTAGATGCATATACTGGAGGATTTAACCTTCAAATAGCATTTTCAACTGGATACTTAGCAGGTATAAGTTGTTAATAAGCTTTATAAAGTTTGTAGTTTAAAGTTTTATATATTTTTATAAAATTTTTATAAATTTAAGTATATAAAAAGTACAAGTTGGCATAATAAGAACATGAACAACAGCAAAAGAAAAATGGAGTAAAAGTTGTTCAAGGTAAATTTACCAATTAATAAAATTAAGACTCCATAAACCACTACAAAAACTAATAAAGTGAGGTAATCAACATGACAAACAATAACAACCAAAATTCAATATCAGTACCAGAGGCTAAAGCAGCATTAAAACAAATGAAATTAGAAATAGCTAATGAGTTAGGAATGTCAAACTATGACACTGCTGATAAAGGAAATATGACAGCAAGACAAAATGGATATGTTGGTGGATACATGACTAAAAAATTAGTTGAAATGGCTGAAAAACAAATGAGTGGTCAACAACAATAGTTAATAGAAAAGGAAGGTTTTAAACCTTCCTTTTTTATTATTATTGAGTAAAAAAAATTAATATGGATAAAATATAAAAGATAATACATATATAGGAGGTAAATTAAAATGGCTGTAAACTTTGAAGAAATAAAAACTAAATTTATAAATGCAGATTTAGATGGGAAAATAAATATATACACTACAACTGAAGGTCTTACTGTTGAACAATTCAAAGAATTACTTAAATATTATCCTATACAACATTTATCAAAATTAGAAAAGGCATTAGGTTAATAAAAAGCACTAAGGTATATATTTAACCTTAGTGCTTTTCATTTTTTTTTATGTAATTAAAAATTCGCTCATTTCCTAAATCGATTTTTCCTGTAGATATATATTTAAATAAATTATTAATATCACTAGAACTTAAGTACTGAGAAGGTATAGTAAGCTCATATCCTGTTTCAATTAATAAATTTTTTAATTTAATTTGTTGAGTTATAGAAGATTTTATATCTGGTTTTATATTTTTATTTTTTTTGAAATTACTTATGTTTTCATTTTGATTTTTTATTAATGTTTCTATATATTTTATGTATGAATTTTTAAAATCCAGTTCGTTTATTATATTTTTATCGAGTATAGTAGTTATATCTTCATTTGACAATATATTTTCAGCAAATTTATCTGCAGTCAGTTTACCAGTTACAATTCCCTTTTGATATTTTCTTAATACCTTTTTTGTATATCCATAGATTTTACTTCTTGTTTCTAAATCTAATTGCTCTATAAGCATTTAATCACTCCTTAGGGTTTTGATAATAGTGTAAATACATAATATATAGCAATCTATAAAAGTTTGTCTAATTATGGTGCAAACACAATTGTATAAACTTTAATATAGTAGCCTAACTATGCTTATTTTATATTATTGACCAAAACAAAAAGAGTAATCACAAATATAACTATAGTAATAGAGAAATTTAATAATAGTTTTAACAACATATGAGCTTATTAATATTAGTAAATATGGATATAATTTGGATAATTAAAGTTAATAGGAAGGAATAGAATATGAAAGATAAATATTTAATAATTATTTCAATAATAATATCGATAACATATGTATATTTTATCGAAAGCTCTAAAAAAGATAAGTTAAAAAGAATAATTGAAAGCAATAGTAAAGGTTTAAATGATAAAAATGCAAGTGTATTAAAAATATTAGAATCATATGAATATGAATGTGGAAAAAAGTATAAAAGTATAAAACATGATAAAGGGCAACTTTTTGAATATAATATATTTGAAATTATATATAGATTAGGAGGAAAAGTATTAACAGATTTATATGTTAGAAAAGAAAATAATCAAGACACACAGATAGATATAGTTTTTATACATAATACTGGAATATATGTATTTGAAGTTAAAAATTTAAGCGCTAAGTTAATAAAAGGAGATGATGAAGACGAAAGATGGATTTTATACTATAGAGAAAATGTGAAAAATATATATAGTCCTTTAAAACAAAATATAAATCATGTTAAAGCGATAAAGAATTTCTTATCCGATAAATATGATTTTATTCAAAATTACTATTCCATAGTTGTAATGAATACTCAAAAAAACAAAATAAAGGTCAATTACGAAATAGAAGCTGATGGATTTAGGCAAATGGTATTAAGTAAAGCACAATTAAAAGAGCAAATGGAAAATTTTATAAAAGAGATAGAATGTGAATTAGTTTTAAAAGATAAGTTATTATCAGATGAAGAAATATTAGAAGTTTATAACTATCTTCATGATGAATGCTCTAATGTAGATGAAGATAGAAAAAATAGACATCTTAAAGCTGTGAAAAGCATTTAGGAAAAATTGTATACAAGTAGAGGAGGAAATTAGATGATAAGTGGAATTATTAAACTATTTTATAATGATAAAGTAAAATCAGAAATGAAGAAAATGAAAGATGAAAGTTATATTTTTAGTGATGAATGTAAAAAATTTAAAAAAATAAATAAAAGCATAGATGATATGATTTTATATGTGTTTAAAGTTGCGATTATTAGTTTTATCATAACTGCATTACTTAAATATATGAGTATAGTAGGTTATAGTTTATTATTTCTTATGATTACTCATGTTATTTATAAAAAAATATATGAATATAAAATAGAAAGATATTGTATAGATAATGATATTAGAATGCGATACAATATAAATTCTTTAGGAAATAAAATAAATTATACTAACATCAAAGTAAATATAATTTCAGCATTAACTATATTTATTATAGGATTGGTATCTGAATTTAATTATATTATAATAATTTGTTTAACTATAGTTTTTATAGATAGCCTTAAAAAGCTATTAAATAAAATTAATTCTAATTAATACTTGAGCTTGATTTGTATGAGTTTTTATGTTTACTATAAAAGATATATATAGTAATATTAATAAATAGACTTAATATAAAGAGGGGAGATGAAATACTTATATGAGATACTATAATGAAAATGAAAGACTTAAGTGCGTTGTAGAGATATCTACTTTAGTAACTGAGTCTAACAACTTCTTTGAGATAAAAGATAAAATTATAGAAAAAATGTTAGATGTAGTTCATCCAGCAAAAGCATGTGTAAACTTATTTTATAAAAATAATTATGAGCATGCTTATTTAGTATGTTCACAAACTTTAGATCATATATCAAAAGTTTTTCCTATTGATAAGCCTATAGGGGTAAAAATAAACTTCAATGAATATCCTAAATACATACACGAAGCAGTAAAAGAACAAAAAGTTGTGTATATAGAAAATGTATTCAGTGATGAAAGAGCTCTTGATGAAAGAGATTTAGCAATAAAAGAAGGTTATATAGGAAGAATAGTTTTTCCTCTTATAGTAAATGAAAAAGTAACAGGATTTATGACTTGCTTTTTAACAGAACAAGACAAGATAAGTGATGATGATATGAACTTTATTTCATCAGTAGCATCGCTTATAAGTTTATCTATAGAAGTAACTAGTAAAAATAATGATATCCAAATACTAATAAATTAAGAGGTGCTATATCATCTATAAATGAAGCTACTAAAAAGCTTTATTTAAATAAAGATATAAAAAGCTTCTTAAATCATTTAAGCAGACAAGCTTGTAATATAACTAATAGTAGAGAATCAATTATCATTATAGATAACAATAAAAAGAAAAATCAGATATTTAGTTTTTACAGTTTAGATGAAGATGAGGCTATAGATGTATATTCAATTTTAAATAAAGTAATAGATGATAAAACTATAGGTGCATATTCCAATGAAGTAAAAAGTGATGAGTATTCAGGAATGGTAAATTCATATATATATCATAAATTGATGAATAAAAATAAGGTTATTGGATATATAGCTTGCATTAATAGTAAAAACTATACAAAAGATGATTTAAATATATTAAGTATACTTGCAAAGCAAGTATCAGTAGCAATGCAGTTATATGAATATAGTAAAAGTGAAGTAAAGCATCATGTTTTAGAAAATGAACTTAAAGTTTTAAATCAACAACAAAAACTTATAATGAATAAAGGAAATAAAGAATTAGGAAATAATAGAGAATTATTTTATTTTCACAAACCTGCTAAAGTTGTAGGTGGAGATTTCTATCATACTATAAAAAAAGATGACAATACAATTGTAGCGATTTTAGCAGATGTAATGGGGCATGGTATAGTATCAAACTATATGGTAGCTATGATAAAAGGTGCATTTAAAGTTTTAGCAAAACAATATGATAAACCAAGTGAAATAATGGAAAATATAAATCAATTTTTATTCGATGAATTTGATAAAATGGGAGTCTTTGCAACTTGTATAATTGGGATTATAAAAAATGATGAACACAAAATGATTTTATCTAATGCAGGGCATTATTACCCAATTGGAGTCGATAAAGATAATAATGCGAGTTTTATAAAATGTAATAAAGGAATACCTATTGGTATATTAGATGAAGTATCATATTTAGATAAAGAAATAGATATATCTAAATATAAATCAATTTCCTTATATACTGATGGTGTATTAGAAATAAAAGATAGTGATAAGGAAGAATTTGGAGTAGAAAGACTTAAAGAATTTTTAGAAGAAAATAGTAACTTAGATAAAACAAATATGATTACCAATTTAAAATCTAAGTTATGGCAGTTCTCTAAGAAAAGTAATTTTGAAGATGATATATTAATTATTACTCTTAGAGAAAAATAAGGAGATTCATATGAATAAGGTTAATCCTGAAATTTTAATAATAAATGGAAGTCCACGGAAAAATAAAAACTGTGTTAGTATAATAAATAATATAATAAAAGAATTAAATGAAAATGATATAACTTACAAGGTTTTTGACATATATAATATGAATATAGAGTACTGTACTGCTTGTGGGTTTTGTGAGAAAACAGGATACTGTAAATTTAAAGATGATATGAGTCCGATGTATGACATGTTTGATAAAGCTAGTGGGACTATAGTTGTAAGTCCGGTTCATTTTGATTGCATATCAGCAAAAGTTAAAACTGTTGTTGATAGAACTCAAGCGATATATGCAAGTAAATATATACTTAAAAAGCCTTCTATAGATAGAAATAAAAAGCGAGTAGGTATGTATATTGCAGTAGGGGGAAGTGAGCCGTATAAGTCGCAATTTAAAGGTGGACAAATAGTAATGGACTTTTTCTTTAAAAGCATAAATACTAAACTATTATATAATTGTTATATAGATAGTAGTGATAAGTTATGCTTTAATAAAAATGATTATGCCAAAAACAAGGTAGATAAATATATAAATCTTTACGTAGAAAGTATAAAAGAGCTTGGGTAAAAACAAGCTCTTTTTGTAACATAAAATATACTGGAAAGGAGTATAAATTATGCTTAGATATATAACTAGCGGAGAATCTCATGGTAAGTGTTTAACTTCTATAGTAGAAGGAATTCCAGCTAATGTATTAGTAGATATAGATGAAATAAATCTAGAAATGAAAAAGCGTCAATCAGGATATGGACGTGGTGGACGTATGAAAATAGAAAGTGATAAAGTAGAAATACTAAGTGGAATGAGAGGCAAAGTTACTATAGGAAGTCCAATAGCTATACAAATAATGAATAGGGATTATGAAAATTGGACTAAGTATATGAATCCGGTTGATGATATAGATAGAGAAACTAAAAAAGTTAATAATGTAAGACCAGGACATGCTGATTTAGTTGGTGCATTAAAGTATGATTTTGATGATGCACGAAATGTCTTGGAAAGATCTAGTGCCAGAGAAACAGCAAGTAGGGTTGCAGTTGGAGCTTTATGTAAACAAGTACTCAAACAATTTAATATAGAATTTGCATCACATATAGTAAAAATAGGTGATGCTGAAATAGACAAAATATATGATTTTAATTATATAAAAGATAATGTTGATTCTAGTGAAGTAAGATGTGTAGACAAGAATATAGAAAAGCTTATGATTAAAGAAATAGATTTTGCAAAAGAAAATAAAGACACTTTAGGTGGAATTATAGAAATTAGAGTTAAAAATGTTCCTCCTGGACTTGGATCATACATTCATTATGACAAAAAGATTGATGCACATATAGCTATGAATATTATGAGTATACAAGCTATAAAGGGTGTAGAAATAGGTATTGGGTTTGAAGTTGCAAGTAAAAAAGGCTCTGATGTTATGGATGAAATATTTTACAATAAAGAAAAAGGAATTTATAGAGAAACTAATAGATTAGGTGGTATAGAAGGTGGAATGACCACTGGAGATGAGATATTAATAAGATGTGCCATGAAACCTATACCAACATTATATAAACCACTAAATTCAATAAATATAAATACACTTGAAAATTATAAAGCAACAGTTGAAAGGTCAGATACTTGTGCGGTGCCAGCGTGTAGTATTGTATGTGAAAATGTAGTAGCATTTGTAATATTACAATTTTTCCTAGAAAAATTCGGTAAAGATAATATAGAAGATATAAAGAAAAGTTATACTTCATATATGAATAGGTTAGGTGATATAGGATGGAAAAATCTATAATAATTGACTACAATTACAATAACTTTAAATTAGAAAATAAATACGATAAAGTATTAATAATAACTGATAAAAATGTACATAAATATCAATTTTCTAATTTTATAAAAAATATAAATCATAGTTTTATAGAAGTATTTATAGTGGAAAGTGGAGAAGAATCCAAGTTATTATCTATATATGAAAAAATAATAAAGTTTTGTATAAAAACAAATATAACAAGAAAATCACTGGTAGTTGCTTTAGGTGGTGGAGTTGTAGGAGATTTGGCTGGATTTGTTGCATCTACATACATGAGAGGAATAGATTTAGTTCAAGTACCAACAACGCTACTAGCTCAAGTTGACTCGTCAGTAGGTGGTAAAACTGGTATAAACATAGGAAATATAAAAAATATAATAGGAACCTTTTATCAACCTAAATTTACATATATAAATGTAAATTCTCTAAAATCCCTAAATGATAAAGAATATTTAGGTGGATTAGGTGAAGCTTTAAAATATGCATTTATATATGATTATGACTTTCTTAAATATATAAAAAATAATTCGGAAAGTATTTTAAATAAAGATGAGGTCGTTTTATTTAATATTATAAAAAAATGTACGGACATAAAATGGGAAGTAGTAAATAAAGATGAAAAAGAAAGTGGACTTAGAAAAATTTTAAATTTAGGACATACGTTTGGACATGGAATAGAAAAGTTATGTAATTTAAGTCATGGATTTGCTGTTAATATAGGGACTAATATGGCTTTTATGATAGCTTTAGATAAAGGATTTATAGAAGAAGATTATTATGAAGAGTTTATTAGTGTTTCTAAATTATTAAATTTACCTACTAAATTTGAAAATGCTGATATTTATGAAATATTAGAAATAATGAAAAGTGATAAAAAAAATAGCTTTGGAAACATCAATTTAGTCATCCCTGTAGGAAGAGGAAAAGTTAAGGTATTTGATGATATAAAAGATGATGAAATATTAGATGTAATAAAGAGGTGCATTAATGCTTAAAGGAAGTTTTGAATTAATAGGAGATAAATCTATATCGCATAGGGCTATAATGTTTTCTTCAATAGCAAAGGGAACTACAAGAATAAGTAATTTCCTTATGGGACAAGATTGTTTAAGTACAGTTGATTGTTTTAGAAAAATGGGAGTAGATATATCTGTAAATAGTAAAGAAGTTTTAGTAAAAGGAGTTGGGCTTAGAGGTCTTAAAAAACCTATAGACATTTTAGATGTAGGTAATTCAGGAACGACGATAAGACTTATGATGGGTATACTTGCAGGAAATGATTTTAATTCTACTATAATAGGTGATGAATCAATAGGAAAAAGACCTATGAAGAGGGTTACAGATCCATTAAGGTTAATGGGATGTAGTATAGATGGCAAAGATGATGCAAATTATATACCGATAAAAATACACGGTGGTAATTTAAATGGAATTAATTATAATATGCCAGTTGCATCTGCTCAAGTAAAATCATCTATAATATTAGCTTCTTTATATGCAAATGAGGCTAGTACTATAATTGAAAAGTCAAAAAGTAGAAATCATACTGAGATAATGCTAAATTCTTTTGGAGCAAACATAAAAACTGATGGACTAAAAATAGATGTAAGTCCTATTGATGAACTTTATTCAGTAGGAAATATAAATGTGGCAGGAGATATTTCTTCAGCTGCATTTATTATAGTAGCTGCAAGTATAGTTAAAGGTTCAGAAGTTATAATTAAAAATGTAGGATTAAATGAAACAAGAACTGGCATACTAGATGTATTAAAATCAATGAATGGTAACTTTGAAATTGTAGATAAAAGATTAGTTGGAGGCGAAATAGTAGGGGACTTAATAATTAGGTATAGTGACAATTTAACAGCAACTACTATAGATTCAGATTTAATACCAAGGTTAATAGATGAAATACCTGTAATAGCAGTTTTAGCAACTCAAGCAGAAGGAACAACTATAATAAAAGATGCAAAAGAATTAAAAGTTAAAGAAAGTAATAGAATAAAAGCAATTGTAGATAACCTAAAAAATATGGGAGCGGATATCGAAGAATTGGAAGATGGCATGGTAATAAATGGAAAATGTGAATTAAAAGGTGCAAAAATAAAAGCATTTAATGATCATAGAATAGCTATGGCATTTTCTGTTGCATCATTGATATCTAAAGGAAAAACATATATAGATAATACAACTTGTATCGATATATCTTTTCCTGGTTACTTTAATTTGTTAAATACTTTATTAAAGTAAATTAGAATAAAATTTGATTTTATTAGGAATATTATGTATAATTGTATTGCAATATTTAAAAAAATTTAGGAGGACTTTGAAAATGAAATTACCAATAGCACTATCAAATAGACACGTTCATTTAAGTCAAGCTGATATAGAAGTATTATTTGGAGCAGGGCATCAATTAGTGGAGTTAAAGCCATTAAGCCAACCAGGACAATACGCTTGTGAAGAAAAAGTTGATTTAGTAGGACCTAAAGGAACTATAAAAGGAGTTAGAGTTTTAGGACCAGCTAGACCTAGCACACAAGTTGAAATATCTTTATCAGACGGATTTGCTTTAGGAGTTAAAGCTCCAATAAGAGAATCTGGTGACATAGAAGGAACTCCAGGAGTAAAATTAGTTGGACCAGTAGGAGAAGTTGAATTAACAGAAGGTGTTATAGTTGCTTCAAGACATATACACATGAGCCTTGATGATGCAGCTAAATTTGGAGTACAAGATAAGCAAATGGTAAAAGTTAGAACTTCTGGACCAAGAGCTGTAGTATTCGAAAATGTATTAGTAAGAGCTAATGCTAACTTTGCATTAGAAATGCACGTAGACGTTGAAGAAGGAAACGCAGCAGCTGTTAAAAACGGAGAAATGGTAGAATTAATAGCTGAATAATATAAATAAAAAAAGTATGTGACTTTTCACATACTTTTTTTATTTATATTATTAGTTATTTATTAGCTTTATAATAAGTATTTAAAAATCTAAATCATTGTTTTTAAGATAATCAATCCCAAAGCTATACATAGATTCTAATATAGGTATTAGCTTTTCACCAGTCTTGGTTAAACCGTATTCTACTCTTGGAGGTACAACAGGATATACCTTTCTATATATAATATTATGAGCCTCAAGGTTTCTTAATTGCTGTGTTAACATTTTTTGTGTAACGTCAGGAAGCTTTCTTCTTAAATCACTAAATCTAAGTGGATTAGCAGATAAATACCAAAGAATCAATATCTTCCATTTCCCTGAAATTATTTTATGTACTAAATTTATAGGACACGTTTCATACTTATTACAACGCTCATTCATATGGCACTGAGAATGATCTTGAACTTCTAGTTGAATTTTCATTATAACCACCTTAAATCTATAATAGTATACTTTTAGATACTATAAAACGAAAAAGTACCTACTTGTTATAAATTTTTATAACTGATACTATTATACCATTAAATGAATAAGCTATCTATTAAATAGCCCCTTTAAAAAATTAAATAAAAATATATTTATTTATAAATTATGATTATAATAATGTATATACAAAAACGTATTCACATTTGATATAATTAAATAGCATTATAAAAAAAAGGAGAAAGATTTATGAATAATATAGCAAAAATGATTGATCACACAATTTTAAAGGCTTTTGCAACTAAAGAAGATGTAAAAGTACTATGCAAGGAAGCAAAAGAGTATAACTTCTTTTCAGTATGTATAAACCCAGCAAATATAGAACTTGCAAAAAAAGAATTAGAAGGTTCAGATGTTAAGGTATGTACTGTTATAGGATTCCCTTTAGGGGCTAATACATCAGAAGTTAAGGCTTTTGAAACAAAAGATGCTATAAAAAAGGGTGCAGATGAAGTAGATATGGTTATAAACATAGGAGCGCTAAAAGATAAAAATTATGACTATGTTTTAAATGACATCAAAGCAGTTGTAGATGCAGCTGATAAGAAAGCTTTAGTAAAGGTAATAATAGAAACTTGTTATTTAACTGATGAAGAAAAGAAAATAGCTTGTGAATTATCAGTTAAAGCTGGAGCTGATTTTGTAAAAACATCAACAGGATTTGGAACAGGTGGTTCAACTCCAGAAGATATAAAACTTATGAGAGAAGTTGTAGGACCTAATATAGGAGTAAAAGCTTCAGGAGGGGTTAGAAACCAAGAAGATGCTAAAGCTGTTATAGAAGCTGGATGCTCAAGAATTGGAGCTAGTGCATCTGTTGCAATTACTAAAGGTGAAGACTCTCAAACAAGTGGATATTAAAAAATTTGTTAAAAAATGTTTTAAGTATACAAAAGTGGGTATACATATAAAGTAAGTATACTAGAATATTGAACTTTTAAGTATACAAAAAACAAAAATATAAATTAAGTATAGAAGGATTTTGTAAGTTAATATTGAAGGTATTAATTAGAAATCTTTACTATTCAAAATATTTACTCAATATAGTAATTTTATAAAGCTATTTTGGGAGGAATATACAAGGAGGATACATACTATGGCAAAATTTATGAAAACAGTAGATGGTAACACTGCTGCTGCTCATGTTGCATATGCATTTACAGATGTAGCTGCAATATACCCAATAACTCCATCATCTACGATGGCAGAAGTTGTGGACGAATGGGCTGCACAAGGAAGAAAAAATATATTTGGACAAAAGGTTAGTGTTGTAGAAATGCAATCAGAAGCAGGTGCTGCTGGAGCATTCCACGGTTCATTACAAGCTGGAGCATTAACAACTACATTCACTGCATCTCAAGGTCTATTATTAATGATACCAAATATGTATAAAGTAGCTGGAGAATTATTACCTGGAGTATTCCACGTAAGTGCTCGTGCGTTAGCATCACAAGCATTATCAATATTTGGTGACCACCAAGACGTTATGTCTGCAAGACAAACAGGATGTGTATTATTAGCTTCTGGATCAGTTCAAGAAGTTGCTGATATAGCACCAGTTGCACACTTAGCTGCAATAGAAGGTAGATTACCATTTATACATTTCTTTGATGGATTTAGAACATCTCACGAAATACAAAAAGTTGAATTATTAGAAAATGAAGATTATGCTAAATTATTAAATATGGAAGCTGTTCAAGAGTTCAGAAATAGAGCTTTATCTCCAAATCACCCTGTTACTCGTGGTACAGCACAAAACCCTGATATATACTTCCAAACAAGAGAAGCTTCAAATAAATATTACAATGATATAGTAGGAATAGTTGAAAAATACATGAACCAAATGTCTGAGTTAACTGGAAGAAAACATGGATTATTTGATTACTACGGAGCAGAAGATGCTAAGTATGTAATAGTAGCTATGGGATCTGTAACAGAAGCTATAGAAGAAACTATAGATGCATTAAATGCTCAAGGCGAAAAATATGGTTTAGTTAAAGTTCATTTATACAGACCTTTCTCAATGAAGCATTTCGTAGATGCAATGCCTTCAACAGTTGAAAGAATATGTGTATTAGATAGAACTAAAGAACCAGGAGCAACTGGAGAGCCGTTATACCTAGATGTTAAATCAGTATATTATGGAAATGAAAATGCTCCTATGATAATAGGTGGAAGATACGGATTAGGATCAAAAGATACTACTCCTACACATATAAAAACAGTTTATGAAAACTTAAAATCAGAAAATCCTAAAGATCAATTTACATTAGGTATAGTTGATGATGTTACTAATACTTCTTTAGATTTAGCAGATGAGTTAAAAATAGCTCAAAAAGGAACTGTAAGATGTAAATTCTGGGGATTAGGTTCTGATGGTACAGTTGGAGCAAATAAACAAGCTATAAAAATAATAGGAGATAACACTGAGAAGTATGCTCAAGCTTACTTTGCATATGACTCTAAAAAATCTGGTGGTATAACAATGTCTCACTTAAGATTTGGAGATGCTCCTATAAGATCAACTTATTTAATAGACGAAGCAGATTACATTGCTTGTCATAACCAGTCATATGTATATCAATATGATTTATTAAAAGGATTAAAAAAAGGTGGAGTATTCGTACTTAACACTATATGGAATGAAGCTGAGTTAAATGAACATTTACCAGCAGCTATGAAAAACTATATAGCTAAAAATGATATCCAATTCTATACAGTAAATGGTACTAAGTTAGGACAAGAAATAGGACTTGGAAACAGAATAAACATGATAATGCAATCTGCATTCTTCAAGTTAGCTCAAATAATACCAGAAGCTGATGCTGTAGAATACTTAAAAGATTCTATAAAGAAAGCTTACGGTAAAAAAGGTGAAAAAATAGTTAACATGAACTACAAAGCTGTTGAAGCAGGTATGAACTCTTTAGTTAAAGTTAATGTACCAGCTGAATGGGCAGATGCTAAAGAAGAAAGCAAAACAGAAGTAAATGAACCAGATTTCGTAAAAAATATAGTAAGACCTATGAATGCACAAGAAGGTGACAATTTACCAGTAAGTACATTCAATGGAGTAGAAGATGGTACATTCCCATGTGGATTAGCTGCATACGAAAAAAGAGGAGTAGCAGTAAATGTTCCAGAATGGATAGTTGATAACTGTATACAATGTAACCAATGTGCTTATATCTGTCCTCATGCATGTATAAGACCAGTATTAGTTAATGAAGAAGAAATGAAAAATGCTCCTGAAAAATTCGAAACTAAAAAAGCTATAGGTAAAGGATTTGAAGGATTACAATACAGAATGCAAGTAAGTCCAATGGACTGTACAGGATGTGGAAACTGTGCTGACATATGTCCAGCTAAAGAAAAAGCTTTAGTTATGAAGCCTCTTGATACTCAAGAAGCTGAAGTTGAAAACTGGGCATTTGCAGTTGATACTAAGAAAGTTTCTGTAAAAGGAGATATAATGGCTCCAACTACAGTTAAAGGAAGTCAATTTAGACAACCACTTATGGAATTCTCAGGAGCTTGTGCTGGATGTGGAGAAACTCCATACATCAAGTTAGTAACTCAATTATTCGGAGATAGAATGATGATAGCAAATGCTACTGGATGTTCTTCTATATGGGGAGGATCAGCTCCATCAACTCCATACACTGTTAACCATGAAGGTAAAGGTCCATCTTGGGCAAACTCATTATTTGAGGATAATGCAGAGTATGGATACGGAATGTTCTTAGGTGTTAAACAAATGAGAGCTAAATTAGCTGAAACTATGGAAACATTAGTATCTATGGATATATGTGATGCAGCTAGAGAAGCATTCACTAACTGGTTAGAAAATAAAGAAGACAGTGAAGCATCTGTTAAAGCAAGTGAAAAAGTACTTGAAGTATTAGCAAATGCTCATAATATAGAAAATGCTGAAATAAAAGCATTAGTTGCTGAAATAGAAGCTAGAAAAGATTACTTAATCAAGAGATCTCAATGGATACTTGGAGGAGACGGATGGGCTTATGACATCGGTTACGGTGGATTAGATCACGTTCTTGCTTCTGGTGAAAATGTAAATGTATTAGTATTCGATACTGAGATATATTCTAATACAGGTGGTCAAGCATCTAAATCTACTCCAATTGCAGCAATGGCTAAGTTCGCAGCAGCAGGTAAGAGATCTAGAAAGAAAGATTTAGGTATGATGGCTATGTCTTACGGAAATGTATACGTAGCACAAGTTGGTATGGGTGCTGATAAGAATCAATTAATCAAGGCTGTAGTAGAAGCTGAGAAATATGATGGACCATCATTAATAATAGCTTACTCACCATGTATATCTCATGGATTAAAAGAAGGTATGGGAAGAGCTCAAGCTAACATAGAGCAAGCTGTTAAGTGTGGATACTGGCATTTATACAGATTCAACCCAACTTTAAAAGCTGAAGGTAAGAATCCATTTACATTAGATTCTAAAGAGCCAACTGAAAGCTTCAGAGACTTCTTAATGAAACAAGTAAGATATGCTGCTATAGCTAAACAATTCCCAGATGTAGCTGAGGAATTATTCGAAGCAGCAGAACAAAGTTCAAAAGATAGATATGAAAGCTATAAGAGATTAGCTCAATATTAATCTAATTAATAAAAATAGAGAGGAGTACTCCTCTCTATTTTTTATTTTGCATTTTTTGCAATAAAAAATAGCACACAAGACAATTTATATTTTATTATTATTATTATATAATAGTATGAGTATAAATTTTTTTATTGAAAGAAGGTAAAATTTTATGTTACTAAGAGAAGTGATAGATGGCTTAGAAATATTAGATACTAAAGGTAGTTTAGATATACAAATAGATAACATTCAATATGATTCGAGAAAAGTAACAAATAATGGATTATTTATATGCGTTAAAGGTTTTACTGTTGATGGACATAAATTTATAGATAAGGCTATTGAAAATGGAGCTAAAGCATTCTTAGTAGAAGAAGATATAAATAGAGATGACGCAACTTTTATAAAAGTTAAAAATACAAGAGAAGACATGGCTAAAATAGCAGATAATTTTTACAATCATCCAAGTCAAAGATTTGATGTTATAGGGGTTACTGGAACAAACGGAAAAACTAGTATAACAACATTTTTAAATGAAATACTAACATCTGCTAATAATAAAGTAGGATTAATAGGAACAATTAAAATATTTGATGGAGATAATGAAGTTGAATCAAATTCTACAACTCCAGAAAGCGTTGATTTACAAAATTACTTTAATCAAATGATAGACAATGGATGTAAATACTGTGCAATGGAAGTTTCATCTCATGCACTAGCATTAAATAGAGTTGCACAAACTAAATATAAAGTAGGGGTATTTACTAACTTAACACCAGATCACTTAGATTTCCATAAAGATTTAGAAGACTATAGAAAAGCTAAAGAAAAATTATTTTATATGACAACAAATGCTAATATAATAAATATTGATGATAAAGGTGGACAAGATATTTATAAAAATATAAAAGATTTAGATGTAAAATGTTATTCATATGGAATAGAAAATAAAGCTGATTTTATGGCAAAAGATATAAAAATAGAAGCTAGAGGAGTTTCATACAAACTAATAACTCCAACATATGAAGAAGATGTGTTTGTGCCTGTACCAGGTAAATTTACAGTTTACAATACATTAGCAGTTATAGCAACTTGCTATGCATTAGGAATAGATAAAGATGTTGTTATAAATGGATTAAAAAACACAGGTGGTGTAGCTGGTAGATTTGAAGCCATATCAAATGATACAGGTATAAGTGTAATAGTTGATTATGCTCATACTCCAGATGCGTTAGAAAATGTAATAAAAACAGCAAAAGAATTTGCTAAAAACAAAATAATAACAGTATTTGGATGTGGTGGAGATAGAGATACTACAAAAAGACCTTTAATGGGAGATATAGCTCAAAAGTATTCAGATATATGTATAGTAACATCTGATAATCCTAGAACAGAAGATCCTAAACTTATAATAGATGATATATTAAAAGGTTTAGATAAATCTAAAGAAAATTATAAAATTGTAGAAGATAGAAAAGAAGCTATAAAAACTGCTATAGAAATTGCAGAAAAGGATGATGTAATATTAATAGCTGGTAAGGGTCATGAAAACTATCAAATAATAGGTAAAGTTAAACATCATTTTGATGATAAAGAAATAGCAAATGAATTTTTAAATATGAAATAATAAAAAAATCAGTAAGGTGAATTTTCACTTTACTGATTTTTTATTATATTAAACGTTAAATCTGAATAATATAACATCTCCATCTTTAACTATATATTCTTTACCTTCAAGTCTAACTAATCCTTTATCTTTTGCAGCAGTCATAGTTCCAACGTTAACTAAATCATCAAATGCTATAGTTTCCGCTCTTATGAATCCTCTTTCTATATCAGAGTGTATTTTACCACCAGCTTGAGGAGCTTTAGTACCAACTTTTATAGTCCAAGCTCTAACCTCTTGAGGTCCAGCTGTTAAGTAAGATATTAATCCAAGTAATGCATATGAAGATTTTATAAGTTTATCAAGTCCTGATTGCTCAAGTCCTAATGTCTCTAAGAATTCTTTCTTTTCTTCATCAGTGTCAAGTTCAGCTATTTCAGCTTCTATTTGAGCACATACAACAACAACTTCAGCATTTTCAGTTGCAGCGAATTCTCTAACTTTATTAACATATTCATTATTTTCAGCTTCATCAGCTAAATCATCTTCACTAACATTAGTAGCATAAATTACTGGCTTAGAAGTAAGTAAATTTAATGAATTAACAAATATTTGTTGTTCTTCAGTGAATTCCATAGTTCTAACACATTTACTATCTTCTAAAGTAGCCATTATTTCTTTTAAGAATTCAAGTTCAGAAGCTAAACTTTTATCAGCTTTAGCAGCTTTTTGAGTTTTTTGAATTCTTCTTTCTAATATTTCTATATCAGAGAAAATTAACTCTAAGTTTATAGTTTCTATATCTCTTAAAGGATCTACAGAACCATCAACATGTACAACGTTAGGATCTTCAAAGCATCTAACAACGTGTACTATTGCATCAACCTCTCTTATATGAGATAAGAATTTATTTCCAAGACCCTCACCTTTAGAAGCACCTCTAACTAAACCTGCTATATCACAAAATTCTATAGCAGTAGGTACAATCTTTTTAGAGTCATATAATTGTCTTAATTGCTCTAATCTTTCATCTGGAACAGCTACAACACCTACGTTAGGCTCTATTGTACAGAAAGGGTAGTTAGCAGACTCCGCACCTGCTTGAGTTATCGCATTAAATAGTGTACTTTTACCTACATTTGGTAAACCAACTATACCTAATTTCATATTATATCTTCCTCTCTTCTTAAGTCTCGTATTTATTTTAATTTAGACATACATTCTAATTATACATCATATATATTGGTGATGCAAACTATACTTTTGATGGAGATGATTTAATGGGAATACCAATGTGCTTTGGTATATTATTAGGATTGAGTATTATATTTGATGGGTATATGGAAAATATATTTATTATAGCTGCGACAATTGTAATTTATACTTATTTTGTATATTATGAAAATCACTATAAAAATGTTTTAGTGGGGCTCTTGATATCTTTTTTTATTATTAATATATCTTTAGTATTATTTGTAAAAGATGATATAGACCCTAATATTACAGATATAGGAGATACTCAAGAAGAAACTTTAGTTATGCTTTTATATGATGGAGAAGAAAGAAATTACAATCTAAGCGAAAGGACTAATGAGATTTATTTTGAGCAAAAGTATAAATCATATATAAATGTTTTATATAATTTATATAAATATAAAGGTTATTATGAAAACTTGGGATCAAGTGATTTCAAAGATACAGCAAATGAAATATCAGTAGGTTTAAGAGAAAAGTTAGGTAATAAATATAAAGTAGTTAACTCATATATGTATACTAAACCATATTTTGAAAATTCTTTAAAAGAAGTTATATCATTAGGCTATAAAGATATAGTATTGTGTCCGATGTTTATAACAGAGGGTAAAGACTTTGAAGTATTTAAAAGTAGGTTGCAAAAGATGGAACTTAGTAAATATGGAATAAATGTAGAGTTAACAGATGTATTTTATAAATCAAATAATTTAGCAAAATCGTATAAAAATGAAATTTTAGGAAATATAGAAAATAAAGACTTAGATGCAGGTGTGTTATTAATAGGGTTAGAAGATGAAAATAATTTAGAACAAGATATTATTTTTAGAGAAAAAATAAAATATTACATAGAGAAAGAAAAAAATACAGAAATTCAAATAAAATTACCTCTTTTAGAAAATAATAAAAACGATATAATAAAATCTGGGGAGCAACTTCTAGAATTTGGAATAGATGTATTACATGTAGTAATTCCTACCTGCACAATTGACAATATGTATAATAAAAACTTAGTTGAAAGTATACTCCAAGAATTAGATACTTCTGAAGTTAAATTTCATTATATAGACCCAAAAGATAAAGTCAAAATATTAATTGAAGAAATATATACTCAAATATCATTAATAAAAAAATAGGAGGATAATATGGATAGCATAAAGAAAATAAATTTGCATGATAATATAAATTTAACTTTAATACAGTCTAAAAAATTTAAAACAAATTTAGTTAGTGTGTACATACAAAGAATATTAGACAAAAATGAAGTTACAAAAAATGCATTGATACCAAATATGATAACAAATTCAAGTAATAAATATAAAACTTTAAGAGATATATCTAATAAGTTAGAGGATTTATATGGAGCATCTATTCTTGCGGATACAAGCAAAAGAGGAGAGCGACAAGTTCTTAATATAAAATTAGTAACAACTAATGAACAATATTTAGATGAACCTATATTTACAGATGCTATAGAATTTTTAAATGAAATAATAAATAATCCATTAATAGAAGATGGTGGATTTAGTGAGAAATATCTTAAGTTAGAAAAACAAAATTTAGCTGAAAGAATTAAAGCAAAAATAAATGATAAAGGAAGATTTGCACTTGAAAGATGTTTTGAAGAAATGTGCAAAGATGAAAGATTTAGTATAAGTGAACAAGGATATATAGAGGACATAGAATCTATAACTGGAAAAGAGTTATATGACCATTATAAAAATATTTTAAAAACATCACCTATAGATATAGTTGTAGAAGGAGAATTTGATGAAAAAAAGGTTATAGAAATTATTAAAGATAAATTTAAATTTGAAAGAGATACTATATTAACTATACCTAGAGAAGAGTATAAAAAACAAGTTGACTCAGTAAAGACTATAGTTGATAAGATGGATATAACTCAAGGTAAACTAGTTATGGGTTATAGAACAAATATAGATTTTGCAGATTATAAAAATTACTACTCATTAATAGTAGGATGTAACATATTAGGTGGTGGGCCTCACTCTAAGATGTTTATGAACATAAGAGAAAAAGAAAGCTTATGCTATTATATATATTCATCTGTAGAAAAATATAAGGGTATACTTTATATATCATCAGGTATAGAAACTCAAAACTATGACAAAACAACGGATTTAATAAGAAAACAAATAGAAAGTATAGTAGAAGGAAATATAACAGATGAAGAACTTGAAAATAGCAAGATATCACTTATAAGTTCTATGAGAGCTTTAACAGATAGTATAGGTGGGTTATCTGATTTTAGATTTGCTCAAGATATAAGTAAAACAAATTTAGATATAGAAGATATTATAAATTATATAGACAAAGTAACTAAAGAAGAAATAGTTAATAGTTTTAAAAAGCTACAACTAGATACTATTTACTTCTTAAGAAACTAGGAGGACTATATGGAAAAGATAGTTAATGATATATTAAAAGAAGAAGTTTATTATGAAAAATTGCAAAATGGACTTGATGTATATTTCATGCCTAAAAAAGGATTTACAAAAAAGTTTGCAGTATTAGCTACTAATTATGGATCTAATGATTTGGAATTTATTCCTATAAATGAAAAGGATAAACTTAGAGTAAATGAAGGAATAGCACATTTTTTAGAGCATAAAATGTTTGAACAACCAGGTGGAGGAAATGCATTTGATAAATTTTCTAAATTAGGAGCTAGTGCAAATGCATACACAAATTTCACTATGACTGCTTATTTATTTTCATGCACTGATAATTTTTATGAAAGTTTAGAGCATTTAATAGATTATGTACAGACTCCATACTTTACTGAAGAAAATGTTGAAAAAGAAAAAGGGATAATTGAACAAGAAATAAAAATGTATAATGATGATCCAGATTGGAATGTATATTTTAACTGCTTGAAAGCTATGTATGTAAATTATCCAGTTAAAGTTGATATAGCAGGAACTGTGGAAAGTATATATAAAATTACAAAAGATGAGTTATATACATGTTATAATACTTTTTATAACCCGGGAAATATGACTTTATTTGTTGTAGGAGATGTTGAAGCAGATAAAGTTATGGAAATTGCAAGAAAAAGTAATAATTATGATATAGAAAAACTTAAAACAGATATAAAGAGATTTTATCCTGAAGAACCAAGTACTGTTAATCAAAAAGAAATAGTTGCAAAGTTTCCGATATCTATGTCTATGTTTAATATAGGATTTAAAGATAGTAATGTAGGGATAAAAGGTAAAGAACTATTGAGAAAAGAAGTTGTTACAGAAATATTATTAGATATGATTTTAAAAAGAGGTAGTGAAGCCTTTGAAGAATTATATATGAAAGGTCTAATCAATGATAACTTTGGATGTGGGTTTACATCTCAAATTGATTATGGATATACAATTATAGGAGGGGAATCTAATAATCCTAGAGAGGTAAAGGATATAATAATAAAATATATAAATAAATATCAAAAAGAAGGATTATCAAAATTAGATTTTAATAGGGTTAAAAAGAAAAAAATAGGACAATTTTTAAAGTGCTTTGATTCAGTAAACTTTATAGCAAATAACTTCATAGCATATAAGTTTAAAGATATAAATTTACTTGATTATTTAGAAGTTATAAAAGAAATTGAGTTTAAAGAAGTTGAAGAAAGATTAAAAAATCATTTAAGAGAAGAAAGTTGTGTAATATCTATAGTGGAGCCTAAATAGATAAAAAGTGCTAAAAATTTAGCACTTTTTTTATATAAAAAATAAAGTAAATTGATGGTTAATGGGTAATATGGTATTATTTAGTTTATAATAAAGGAGGTAATAGCTAAATGATAGATATACATTGCCATATATTGCCGAATGTTGATGATGGCTCTAAAAGCTTAGATGAATCAATAGAAATGGCTAAAATAGCAGAAAGTGAAGGTATAAAAAAGATAGTTAACACATCTCACTATCATCCTGATTTCAAATTTAAAAAGGGTAAAGAATTAATTGAAATTCTTAATGATTTTAATGATACATTAAAAACTCAAGGTATAGATGTGGAAGTTGTATTAGGGAATGAATTGTATTATACATATGATTTGATTGAAAATTTTGATCAATTAGATTTTTATAGTTTAAACAATAGTAAATATATACTTATTGAGTTTTCACCTAATAATTTTCCAAATAATTTAGTTGATATAGTATATGAGATAAGATTGAGAAAGTATATACCTATATTAGCTCATGTAGAAAGATATCCTAAAATACAAGATGATCCTAATATAATTTATGACTGTATAAATGAAGGTGCTTTAATACAAATTAATGCATCTAGTGTAGTAGGTAAAAATGGAGTTGAAGCTAAAAAAACTACTAAAATACTTTTAGATAATGATATGGTTCATTTTATAGCTACAGATGCACATAGTAGTACAAAGAGAAGACCTTTAATAAAAGAAACTTATGATTATATAAAAAAATCGTATGGAGAAGATATTTCTCAAAAGCTGTTTTTAGAAAATCAAGAATATATTTTAAGCAATAAGGATTTAGATTTTATAAATCCTAAAAAGTATGTAGAGAAAAAGAGTTTATTTAAAAGATTATTTAAAAGGTAGGAATTAAATATGGATAGAGTTGCATTTACTATATTTGGAATAGATGTAATGTGGTATGGAATACTTATGGCCACAGGTATGATTTTAGGAACTCTAATAGCTATAAAAGAAGCTAAAAGAGTAGGTATAAAAGAAGATTATATATTAGATTTAGCCATAATTGCTATACCAGCTGGATTGATATGTGCGAGATTGTATTATGTTTTATTTAATTGGGGATATTATTCTAATAACCCATCACAGATATTAAACTTCAGAGGTGGAGGGATGGCTATACATGGAGCCTTAATAGGTGGAGTACTAGCTGGATATATATTCTCAAGATATAAAAAGTTAGATTTTTTCAAGTTAGCAGATACTGTAATGCTAGGTATGCCTTTAGCTCAATCGATAGGAAGATGGGGAAACTTTATAAATCAAGAAGCTCATGGAGGTCCTACTAATTTACCTTGGGGAATAATGGTAAATGGTGTAAAAGTTCATCCAACTTTTTTATATGAATCTATATGGGATTTTGGTATATTTGTATTTTTATGGATATTTAGAAAAAAGAAATCTTATGAAGGTCAGGTTATAGTTTTATATGCTATACTATACTCTCTAGGCCGCTTTTTTATAGAAGGGCTTAGAACTGATAGCCTTATGATAGGACCATTTAGAATGGCCCAAGTTATAAGTTTAGTAGGAATAATAGGTGGTATAGTAGTTCATATGTATTTATCAAATAAAAATAAAAAGAAATAAGTGACACTAAGGAGCGATAAAATATGGAATTTCATCACGTATCAGTACTCTTAAATGAGTGTATTGATAATTTAAACATAAAACCAGATGGTGTATATGTAGATTGTACAATGGGTGGAGCTGGACACTCTAAGGAGATAGTAAAAAGATTATCTAAAGATGGATTATTTATTGGATTTGACCAAGATATAAATGCAATAAATACAGCTAAAGAAAGATTAAGTGAATATAGTGATAGAGTAAAATTTGTTCATAGTAATTTTCAAAATTTAAAAGAAGAGTTAGAAAAATTAGGTATATACAAAATAGATGGAGTACTTGCGGATTTAGGAGTTTCATCACATCAATTAGATGAAGCAGATAGAGGATTTTCTTATATGCAAGATGCTCCATTAGATATGAGAATGGATATAAGATGCAATTTTTCAGCTTATGATGTAGTAAATACATATAGTGAAGAAGAATTAGCTAAAATAATAAAAGATTATGGTGAAGATAACTGGGCAAAGCGTATAGCTAAATTTATAGTAGATGAAAGAAAAGAAAAGCCTATAGAAACTACAGGCGAATTAGTTGATATAATAAAAAAAGCTATACCCAAAAAAGCTAGAATAGATGGACCTCATCCAGCTAAAAGAACTTTCCAAGCTATAAGAATTGAAGTAAATAACGAATTAGGTGTTATAACTGAGATGATAGACGATGCAGCATCAATAATGAATGAGGGTGGTAGAATATGCATAATAACATTCCATTCATTAGAAGACAGAATTGTAAAAAATGAATTTAGAGATTTAGCTACAGATTGTATATGCCCATCTCATTTACCTATATGCCAATGTGATAAGGAAGCTTTAGTAAAAGTTATAACTAGAAAACCTATATTACCTACAGATAAAGAAATAGAAGAAAACCCAAGATCAAGAAGTGCAAAATTGAGGGTTGCTGAAAGAATATAAAAGTCTAAGCGAGAGCTTAGGCTTTTTTGTTTTTTATTGAATTAATTTTGTATTAATCCTTAAAAGGAAGCAGTATTAAAAAGTTAAATATAAATATTATATAACTATTTTTATAAAATTTTTAAGGAGATATACTATGAAAAGAAAAAAGAAAAAAAAAGATAAAAATGAATATAGAATAAACAAAAAGAATAACTATAAGAGAATAGCATTAAAAAAATTATTAAAGCTTACATTCAAAATAAGTTGTATATCAGTTATTTTTATTGTTATTTTAGGGTGTATGTATGGTTACAGTGAAGTATCTAAACTCAAATACGAAATAGGGGAATTAGAATCTAAATTACATAAAAAAACTATAGAAAGAGATAACATACAAGTTGAAGTAGATTTACTTACTAGAAGCAAAGATATAGAAAAAAAAGCCAATGAAGAATTGGGAATGGATTATCCAAAAGAAAATCAAATTAAGTATATAGAAGTATCTAAGTAGGAGGGAGTTAGTTGAGTAATATAAAAAAGTTGAGTAAAAAAAGATTAGTGGTCGTTTTAATTTTAGCATGTACAGTATTTTTTGTTTTAGTATTTAGAACGGGTTATTTACAAATAGTAAAAGGAGATTGGCTAACAAAAAAAGCTCTAGATCAACAAACAAGAGATATACCTATAGAACCAAAAAGAGGAACTATATATGATAGGAATATGAAAGAGTTAGCTGTAAGTGTCACAAAGTATACAGTTTGGGCAAAACCAGTAGAAGTAAAAGAAAAAGAAAAAGCGGCTAAAGTTATTTCTGAATTAATAGAAGAAGAATATGAAGATACATTAAAATTATTAAAAAGAAAAGATATGGCATTAGTTAAAATTAAAAGATGGATAGATGATGAAGCAGCAGCAAAAATAAGAGATGCTAAATTACCTGGTATATGGGTTGCTGAAGATAATCAAAGATATTATCCTTATGGAAATTTTGCTCCTTATGTGTTAGGACATACTTCAGATGATTCAACTGGAATAGCTGGTATAGAAATGGAATATGATAAGCATTTAAAAGGACAGCCAGGAAGACTTATTGTTAGCACTGATGCATCTGGAAGAGAAATACCTCATGGAATGGAAAAGTATTATGAACCAGTTCAAGGAAATGGATTGGTATTAACTATAGATGAAGTAATACAACATTATACAGAAAAAGCAGTTCAAAAGGCATATGAACTAAACAATGCAAAAAGAGTTACAGCTATAGCTATAGACCCGAAAACTGGAGATGTATTATCTATGGCATCTAAGCCAGACTATGACCCTAATCAGTCTAGAACTCCTATATACCCATACTACGAAGAAGAGCTTGAAAAATATAAAGATAAAGATAAAATAAAAGGATATTTCTCAATGTGGAGAAACCCAGCAGTAAGTGATACATATGAGCCTGGATCTACATTTAAACTTATAACATCAGCTACAGCTTTGGAAGAAGGGGTAATAAAAGAAGGTGAAAAATTTGTATGTACAGGAAGTGTTACAATAGGAGGACAAAAAATAAAATGTTGGAGACATTATAGACCACATGGAGAGCAAGAATTTAAGCAAGGTGTCCAAAACTCTTGCAACCCAGTATTTGTTGAATTAGGTAAGCGTTTAGGAGTTTCAAAACTTTATGATTATATAGAATCTTTTGGATTTATGGAAACCACTAAATTAGATTTACCAGGAGAAGCTAAAGGTATATTATATAATGAGAAAAATGTTGGTCCTGTAGAATTAGCAACTATATCGTTTGGTCAATCTATATCTGTTACACCTATGCAATTAATAACAGCTATAGGAGCTATTGCAAATGAAGGTAAACTTATGCAACCAAGAATTGTTAAAGAATTAGTTGATAATCAAGGTAATATAACAGAAACTATAAAGCCTAAGGTTGTTAGACAGGTGATTTCAGAGGAAACTTCCAAAAAAATGATGGAAATCGCAGAATCTGTTGTTAGTGAGGGATCAGGGAATAAGGCATATATACCTGGATATAGAATAGGTGGTAAAACAGGAACAGCTCAAAAAGTAATAGATGGAAAATATGCACAAGGTAAATATATATGTTCATTTGTAGGTATAGCTCCAACAGATAATCCTCAAATTATAGTTTTAGCTATAGTAGATGAACCTACAGGAGTTATGGCATTTGGTAGTAGTACAGCAGGTCCTATAGTAAAAGAAATAATGAATGATTCGTTAAAATACTTAGGGGTTGAACCTAAATATACTGAAGAAGAAAAGAAGGAATTTGAAAAAGAAAAAGTTAAAGTTCCTAATATAATAGATTTAAGTATAGAAGATGCATTAAAAGTATTAGAAGAAAATAAATTAAAGCCTATACAAGATGTAGATACTGAATTAAAAGGAAGTGCCAAGGTTGTAGATATATTTCCAAAACCTGGAGCAGATGTTCCTATAGATTCTGGAATAGTATTGTATACTGAGAATTAAAAGGCTTTATTGCCAATAAAAATCTTCAAAAAAACTAATATATAGTATATAATTAATGAGTTAATAGTTTAAAAGAGCAATGTATATAATTTTATATATATTGCTCTTTATTAGGATTTTAAAAGGTTTACAAAAATGTAAAATATTTGATATTCTATAAAACTATATACTTAAATATTATAAATATAGATGAATAACTGATTAAAAAGATTTATAATGTTTTAGTAGACTTATTTAGAAGGAGGTTTGAGTATGGAATCTTTATCCATAAAAGAACTAGTAGAGGCATCTAATGGGACATTGGTGCAAGGAAATGAATTAGACACAATAAAAAATATAGTTATAGATAGTAGGAAAGCTACTGAAGTAGATGCTTTTATAGCTATAATAGGTGAAAATTTAGATGGGCATAATTTTATGCAATCTGCACTTGAAAATGGATGTAAAACTTTTATAAAAAATAAAAGTAATGGCATAAAAATTATAAGTTCGGATATAAATTTAATAGAAGTAGAAGATACTACAAAAGCACTTGGAGATATAGCTAAGTATTATAAAGGAAAATTTAAAATCCCATATATAGGTGTCACAGGAAGTGTAGGCAAGACTACAACTAAAGACATGATATATGCAGCAATTTCGACTGAATTTAATACTCTTAAAAATGAAGGGAATTTCAATAATCACATAGGAGTTCCACTTACATTATTTAATTTAAATTCTAAACACGAATGTGCAATAATAGAGATGGGTATGTCTAATTTTAATGAAATAGAGTATCTAGCAAACATAGTAAATCCAAAAATTGGTGTCATATCAAACATAGGATTATCTCATATTGAAAATTTAGGATCTCAAGATGGAATTTTAAAAGCTAAATTAGAAATCACTTCAAATTTTGATAAATCAAATACATTAATTGTAAATGGAGATGATAAATACTTAAAAAAAATATGCAAAGATGATCTTGAGTATGATTTAAAAACATTTGGATTTGATAAAAATAATGATATATATTGTACTGATTACAGCATAAGTGAAGATAGCTTGAACTTTAATTGCGTAATAGATGGTAAAGAAGAAGAAATATTTATACCTACAGTTGGTAAACACAATATTTATAATGCTATGGCATCTATACTTGTAGGACTTAGTTTAGGCATGAATCTAGAAGATATAAAAACTGGATTAAGAAACTTTAAAGCAAGTAAAATGAGATTAGATATAATAAAAAAAGATAACATAACCATAATAAATGATGCATATAATGCAAGTCCTGATTCAATGAAAGCAGCTTTAGATATTTTAGGAAGATATAAAAATAGAAGAGTTGCTATACTTGGAGATATGTTTGAGATGGGAGAACACTCAGAATATGGGCATAGACTTGTAGGAGAATATACAATTAATAATGCAGACATCTTAATCACCATAGGAAAAGATTCTAAATATATAAGTGATGAATCTATAAAGCTAGGGTTGGATAAAGGTAATGTATACCATTTTTGTAATAAAGAAACAGCAATTGAGCAATTAAGTGATATAATAAACGATGGTGATGTAGTTTTAGTAAAAGCTTCTAGAGGTATGCAACTAGAAAATATAGTACAATATTTAAACAATTAGATAACATCTAAGAAACAGCCAACAAGGGAGAGGAGTTATATTATGTTAGGAATAACAGAACTTACGTATACGGCAATGATTTCATTTCTTATAGTACTTATACTAGGTCCGATATTTATACCAATGTTAACTAAATTTAAATTCGGTCAAACTGTAAGAGATGACGGTCCGCAAACACATTTACAAAAAAATGGAACACCTACTATGGGTGGAATAATGATGATAGTAGCTATATTAGTTACAGTTCTTACTAGAACAAAAATAAGTTCAGACATGACTATGGGTCTTTTATGTATATTAGGATTTGGATTTGTAGGATTTGTAGACGATTTCTTAAAAATAAAATTTAAAAGATCATTAGGATTAAAAGCATATCAAAAATTATTATTACAAGTTGCATTAGCTACATTATTAGCATATTATCAATATACTAATTCACCAAGTGCGACTCAATTTATAATACCTTTTACAAATATTACATTTAACTTAGGACCATTATATGTTCCAATTATGGTATTTATAATACTTGGTACGGTAAATGCAGTTAACTTAACTGATGGACTTGATGGTTTAGCATCAGGAATAACTGTTATAGTATCTATGTTTTTTATGTTAGTTGCAGTTAGCTTTGGATATACAGATATAGCTATATTAGCAGCAGCAACTATAGGAGCTTGTATAGGATTTTTAGGATTTAACTCTTATCCAGCAAGAGTATTTATGGGAGATACAGGTTCTATGGCATTAGGAGGTGCTGTTATATCATTTGCAGTACTGACAAATAATGTTCTTATAATACCTATCGTTGGAGGGATTTATTTTGCAGAGGCAATTTCAGTTATACTTCAAGTAGGGTCTTACAAATTAAGAAAGAAAAGAATATTTAAAATGGCACCAATACATCATCACTTTGAACAATGTGGATGGCCTGAAACTAAAGTTATATTTGTATTTTGGATAACATCTATAGTATTAGCTTGGATAGGTATAATAGCAGTATTCTAATTTACGGGGGTAACAACGATGGACTTAAAAAATAAAAATGTCTTACTTGTAGGACTAGCAAAGACAGGAGTATCTACTATAAAGAAATTAGATAAATTAGGTGCAAATATTATAGTAAATGATATTAAGTCAGAGGATAAATTAAAAGATATAATCAAAGAATTAGAAAATTTAGAGAGTGTAGATTATATTTTAGGAAAACATCCTGAAGATATAAATAATATAGATTTAACTATAGTATCTCCAGGAGTTCCTCTTGATTTACCTTTTATAGAGAAACTAAAAAGTGCTAATATCAAGATAATTGGAGAAGTAGAGTTAGCATATAAATTATCTAAAAATCCTACATTTATAGGGATAACAGGAACTAATGGAAAGACTACAACAACTAGTTTAGTTGGAGAGATATTTAAAAAGGCAAATAAAGATACATACATAGTTGGAAACATAGGAAACCCAGTTATAGATACTGTTGATTTTGCAGATGAAAATTCTTTTCTTGTAACAGAGTTAAGTAGTTTTCAATTAGAAAGTATAGAAGACTTTAAACCTAAAGTAAGCACTATTATAAACATAACAGAGGATCATTTAAATAGACATCATACTATGGAAAATTATATAAATGCAAAAGCAAGAATATTAGAAAATCAAGATAATAATGATTTTTGTGTTTTAAATTATGATGATTCTATAGTTAGAGAATTAGCTAAAAAGACAAATGCTAAAGTTTTATATTTCTCTCAAAAGGAAAAAGTAGAACAAGGTGCATATTTAGACGATAAAAATAATATAGTTATAGAGGTTGATGGTGAAAAATTAGTTCTTTTAAATAAAAATGAATTAAGTTTACCTGGAAATCATAACTTAGAAAATTCTATGGCGGCTATTTTAATGTCATATGTATCAAATATAGATTTAAATGTTATAAAAGATACATTAAAGACTTTTAAAGGCGTAGAGCACAGACTAGAATTTGTAACAAATAAAAATGGAATAATGTTTGTAAATGATTCTAAAGGAACTAATCCAGATTCTACTATAAAAGCTATAACTTCATATGAAAGACCTATAGTTTTAATAGCTGGAGGGATGGATAAACAAAGTGATTTTACAGAAATGATGAAATGCGCAACTAAAAATGTTAAGTCATTAGTATTACTAGGAGAGACTGCAGATAAAATAGAATTAAGTGCAAAAGAACAAGGTATTACTAATATAGTGAAGGTTAGTGATATGAAAGAAGCTGTTAACAAAGCTTATGCACTAGCTGAATCAGGAGATGTAGTTTTATTATCACCAGCTTGTGCAAGTTGGGATATGTATCCAAACTTCGAGGCAAGAGGATTAGACTTCAAAGAAAATATATATAAATTATAGATATATAAGGGAATGGAGGTAGGTCTAATTAATGCCTAAAGAGATAAAAAAACGTGTTAGTAGGGGGATAAAGACAGATTTTGATAATGTTGTGTTTTATACAACTATGTTATTAGTATTTATAGGAATCATAATGGTGTTTAGTGCTAGTTTTATACAATCTACATTTAAACTAGATGATTCCTATTATTTTTTAAAAAGAAATTTAATTTATGCAACACTAGGATTTATTGCAATGATTTTTACATCTAAAATAGAATATAGATTTTGGTATAAAAACGCTAAAAAGTTAGGGATAATTGTTATTATATTATTAATTTTAGTGCTTTCTCCATTAGGAACATCTTTAAACGGAGCTCAAAGATGGTTAGGATTTGGAGGATTAACTATTCAACCAGCGGAGTTAGCTAAGTTTGCTACTATAATAATAACAGCTAAATTAATAGAATTAAAATATGATAAAATTAAGTCATTAACAAAAGGAGTTATACCACTTCTTATAATACCTGGGATTTTCTTTACATTAATAATACTTCAACCAAATCTATCTACTGCTGGGACAGTAGTTTTAGTTGCATTTGTAATGATATTTGTAGCTGGAATGGATATGAAGATTGTATATAGTATGTTTGGAGCGGGAGTTGCACTATTTATTGTAATGGTTTTAGCAGCACCATATAGACTTGCTCGTGTTACGTCTTTTCTAGACCCATTCAAAGACCCATTAGGAGCTGGATATCAAGTTATACAAGGATTATATGCATTAGGATCAGGTGGGTTGTTTGGACTTGGACTTGGAAAGAGTAGGCAGAAATATTTTTACATACCAGAACCACAAAATGACTTTATATTTGCAATAATAGGTGAAGAACTAGGGCTTATAGGATGTGCTATAGTTATAATGTTATTTGTATTTTTAGTTTATAGATGTATAAGAATTGCAATTAAATGTCCTGATGTATTTTCATGTATGCTAGTTGTGGGTATAGGAGGGCAAATTGGTATTCAAGCAGCACTAAATATTGCTGTTGCTACATCATCAATGCCTGTTACGGGAGTTGCATTACCTTTTATAAGTTATGGAGGCACCTCTCTTATAATATTCATGGCAGCAGTAGGGATAGTACTTAATGTCTCTAAGCATGTAAAAATGAATTAGACAGGAGATGAAATAATGAAAGTTTTATTATCTGGCGGAGGAACAGGAGGTCACGTTTATCCTGCAATAGCCATAGCAAATAGAATAAAAGAAGAAAATCCAGATGCTGAGATAGTTTTTGTTGGAACTGAAAAAGGAATAGAATCTGAAATAGTTCCTAAGTATGGGTATGAATTAAAGACAGTTACAGTACAAGGATTTAAAAGAAAAATAGATTTTGATAATGTAAAAAGAGTTTTTAAGTTATTTAAAGGATTAGAACAATCAAGAAAAATTGTTAAAACATTTAAACCGGATATAGTTATAGGAACAGGTGGATATGTTAGTGGTCCTGTATTATTTAACTCATCAATGAAAAAAGTTCCTACAATAATTCATGAGCAAAACTCTTTCCCTGGAGTAACTAATAAAATTTTGGCAAAGATGGTAACTAAAGTATTAACAAGTTTTGAAGATTCTCATGGTAGATTTCCTGAAGAAACTAGAAATAAGTTAGTGCTTACAGGTAATCCAGTTAGAAAAGAAATATTGGTATCCAAAAAAGGTAATTCAAGAAGAAAGTTAGGAATACAAGAAGATAAAAAAATGGTTTTATGTTATGGTGGAAGTGGAGGATCAAGAAAAATAAATGATTCAATGAAGCTAGTAATAAGAAACCTTGTTAATGAAGATGCTGCGTTTATATATGCAACAGGTAAAAATTTCTATGAAGGATTTATGAAGGATATAAGCGATCTAGATTTAAAACCATATCAAAAAGTTGTACCTTACCTTGAAGATATGGCAAGTGCATTAGCAGCGTGTGATTTAGTTATAGGAAGTGCAGGAGCTATATCTTTAGCAGAAATAACAGCTTTAGGAAAGCCTTCTATAATAATACCAAAAGCATATACAGCAGAAAATCACCAAGAATATAATGCAAAGAGTGTAGAAAGTAAAGGTGCTGGTATTGCTATATTAGAAAAAAATCTTACTCCTGAATCATTAAATGAAACAGTATTTAAATTATTAGGAGATAGAGATTTATTAATTGATATGTCTAATGCAAGTAGAGAAATAGGAAAACCAGAGGCTATAGATTTAATATATAAAGAAGTTATGGAAGTTTACAACAGAAATAATAAGAATAATAAAAAAGAAGAAAAATTACAAACAAAGAATGATAATAAAAAAGAAGATGAACCTAAAGAAGTTAAAACTATAGGAATAAAAAATAAAAAGTAACATATTTCCCCCCTGGGACATAGTATTAAAAATATAAGAAGTTATATTTTGCCTTAAATACTTGCTGCTAGGGGGGAATAATTTTGTCAAAGTATATAATTAATGGGGGCAATAAAGTAGAAGGTAGACTGTCTATAAGAGGAGCTAAAAATTCTGTATTGCCTATAATGGCTGCAGCCATATTAAATGAATCTAAGAGCATAATAAATAATATTCCAAATATATCAGATGTTCATGTAATGATAGATATTTTAAAAAGTATAGGATGTAAAGCAAAGTATGAAGATTCAACTTTATATTTAGATAGTTCTAATATAGATATTACTAGTGTTAAAGAAGAATATATGAAGATGTTAAGATCATCTATAATTGTTATGGGAGCTATGATTGGAAGATTTAATGATATAAGTATAAGTTACCCAGGAGGGTGTTCTATAGGTGCTAGACCAATAGATTTACATTTAGATGCATTAAAAACGCTAGGAGTAAAAATTACAGAAGAAAATGGATATATATACTGTCACAGAGATAATTTAATTGGAAGTACTATAAACTTACAATTTCCTAGTGTTGGGGCAACAGAAAATGCAATACTTGCAGCTGTTAAAGCAAAAGGCACAACTATAATAAATAATGCTGCTAAAGAGCCTGAGATTGAAGACTTACAAGAATTTCTAAATTCTATGGGAGCAAAAGTTAATGGTGCTGGTACTAGCTGTATTCAAATTGAAGGAGTAGATAAACTACACTCAGTAAATCATACAATAATTCCTGATAGAATTGCTATAGGAACTTATATGATAGCTAGTGCTATAACAGGTGGTAATTTAGAGGTAGACAAAGTTATAAAAGCTCATATGGATCCTATAGTTAAAAAATTAGAAGAAGCAGGTTGTATTATAGAGTATAAAAATAAAGGATTAATAATGAGTCCACCTAAAAAGATAATACCAATAGATATTGTAAAAACATCTCCACATCCTGGATTCCCAACAGATATGCAATCCCAGTTAATGACATTGCTTTGCTTAGGAAAAGGGACTAGTGTATTTCATGAAACTATTTTTGAAAATAGATTTATGCACTGTGATGAACTCATAAAGATGGGAGCTAATATAATTAATATAACTGAGAATATTTGTATGGTAAAAGGCGTTGATGTTCTTACTGGAGAGAAAGTAAAAGCAATGGATTTGAGAGGAGGAGCAGCTTTAGTGCTTGCAGGTTTAGTAGCAGAAGGGACAACTGAAGTTTCTAGTATAAATTATATAGAAAGAGGATATGAAGATTTTGAGTTTATATTAAGAAATCTTGGAGCAGATATTGAAAAAATATAAGGTATATTAAAAAGAAGTCGAATTAGGTAATGCTATTACGATTTCTTTTTTGCATTTTTTGCATTATATAAAATAAATTGAGAGGGAAAATTCAAAATTAGTAGTATCTTATATATTAAGAATTTAATATATAACACTTAAATAATAAACTAAGGAGTAAAATTAAAATTATACAAAAGGTGGGGGCATATGAGAAAAAGTAGATATAGAATAAATAAAAGAGGCAAGATAACTATATATAGCTTTATATTATTGATCATATTATTAATATATATTTGTATAAGTAGTAGTATATTTGATTTAAGTGAAGTAATTTTAAAGGGAAATGATAAAATAGTTAAAAATGATATAATAAAGATATCATCAATAAAAATAGGTAATAATTTATTTCAATATAATATAAATGAAATAGAAAAAAATATACTTAAGAATCCTTATATTAATTATGTAAAGGTAAGCAGAAAAATTCCAAATAAACTGATAATAGAAATAAAAGAAAATACTGAAGATGCTATAATAAAGGTTGATAAAAGATATCTTTATATACAAGAAGACGGATTGATTTTGTCTGAAAAGAATGATATAACCAATAAACATATACCTATAATAAAGGGAATTGAGCTTAAAGAAAAAGATATAAATACCTTTATAAAAACAAATAATAATAATCAAGATTTATTAATAAAAACTTTAAAAATTTTAAAAGATAATAAAATGCTAAGAGAAATTAAAACCATAGATATTAAAAAAAATTATATAAATATGGAAAATACAGATGATATAAAAATAACTATGAAGTTAGATGAAAATATACAATACAATGTAAAACGATTGAATGAGATATTAATAGATTTAAAATCAAATAATATTAAAAAAGGAAATGTTAATTTGGTTAGTAAAGAACAAGCGGTGTATTCTCCTTGATATAAGGAATCATTGAAATATCCAAGTTTATATATTAATTTTTAAAAGGAATTTTGTTGGATTTATATAAATATTGAAGAAAAAGATACGATATTTATAAATTCTTATAAAAAACATACATAAAAAACTTGAATAATGTAGGTATTTCAAAGTAAAATATAAAAGGTGAATATTTATGATATGGATAATTGGAGGCATTGCATAAGTTATAATAATTACATATTATATTCCAATAGCATATATAATGGCTTATGTCGTTGGTATATAAAATCAAGTTTTGACAGTAAATATAACAATATTATATTTATAACTGAATTTTTTGCAATATATTAATTGCAATGTTTTATATTATATAGGATAGAGATTAGAAAAATTTATGTATTATTAAGTCATATTAGTGTTTAGAATAAGATTATTTGACAATTTGTTAATTATAAGCAGATATATTATATCCAATTTATCAAATAAAAAAAGAGGAAAATAAACTTTTTTGTGGAATAAGTTAGTTAAATATTAACAAAATGCTAATATAAAATGATATAATTAATACATAGATTTACTTTGAATATTAAATAAGGAGGTTTATAGATGCTAAACTTTGACGTAGAAATGGATAACTTTGCAAAAATCAAAGTAATAGGCGTAGGTGGCGGTGGAAATAACGCTGTCAATAGAATGGTTGAAGCACAACTTAAAGGTGTTGAATTTATAGCTGTTAATACAGATAAACAAGCTTTATATACATCTAAAGCTGAGCACAAGATCCAAGTTGGTGAAAAACTTACAAGGGGTCTAGGAGCAGGAGCTAACCCAGAAGTTGGGAAGAAATCTGCAGAAGAAAGTAAAGATGAAATAATAAAAGTCCTTGAAGGTGCGGATATGGTATTTGTAACTGCAGGAATGGGTGGAGGAACAGGAACAGGAGCTGCCCCAGTAGTTGCTCAACTAGCAAAAGAAATGGGTATACTTACTGTAGGAGTTGTAACTAAGCCTTTTGCATTTGAAGGTAAAGTAAGAATGAAAAATGCAGAACAAGGTATAAAAGAATTAAAAACTAAAGTTGATACTCTAATAACTATACCTAATGATAGATTATTACAAATAGTTCAAAAAAATACATCTATGCTAGAAGCTTTCTCTATAGCAGATGATGTATTAAAACAAGGTATAGAGTCAATATCTGATCTTATAGCTGCCCCTGGATTAATAAACTTAGACTTTGCAGATGTTCAGTCTATAATGAAAGAAAAAGGGTTAGCTCATATGGGAATGGGAAAAGCACAAGGTGAAAATAGAGCTATAGAAGCAGCAACTCAAGCTATACAATCACCATTATTAGAAACATCTATAAAAGGAGCTAAAGGTGTCTTACTTAATATAACAGGTGGAGCTAATCTAGGACTATTTGAAATAAATGAAGCTTCAACATTAGTTCAAGAGTCTTGCGATTCTGAAGCCAACATAATATTTGGAGCTACAATAAAAGAAGACTTAAAGGATGATCTTGTTATAACAGTAATAGCTACTGGATTTGAAGATGGACAAGATATGGAATTAGATTTTAATAGAAATAGTGGGATGAACCAAAATCAAGGATTTCAACAACCTAATATAAACCATAATATGGCAAGAGAAGTTCAAAGACCAGTAATGCAAGAACCAAAGAGAGAAGAAGAACCTGTTGCTAAACAAAGCGCAAGTCCATCATATATAGAAAATGATGATATGGAAATACCAACATTCCTAAGAAGAAGAAGATAATACTATCTTCTTTTTTTTTGCGATTTTTTGTTTTTTTAAATAATAAATTAATTATAATTCGACTATCAATTATGACATAAAACTCATTTAACCTAAACTATAATATAGATAAATGCTTTAAGGGGGGATGATAGTGTATGTAGAATATTATGCAATTGAGAACTTATTAATAAATTATATTATAATAAGTTGTACATCAATATTAACTAAAAATTATAATTCTAATAAAAAAAAATGGACAGGGGCAATAGTCGGAATGATATACGCTATTGCTTATTTACTTCCAAATTTAGATTTAATTTTTACACTACCCATGAAAATATTATTGATACTGACTATTGCGAAGATAAGTTTTGATTATAAAGATTTAAAAGATTATATAAGAATTTTGGTTGTATTTTATTTTGTTAATATATTTATAGCCGGAAGTTCATTTTTTATAATATATTTTACAGGGATTAGTCATATAAATATATCTTTAATAATTTTAATATCGTATATAAGTGGAATTATTCTTAAATATATTTATAAAGATATAAAGGAATTAAAATACTTAAATAGTATGAAAAAAGATATAAAAGTGTGTATAGATAAAAATGAATTAGAGCTTAGGGCTTTAATCGATACAGGGAATTTATTAAAAGATCCCATAACAAAGGACGAAGTAGTAATTATAAGTGCTAATAAATTATATGAAATTTTACCTAAAGAATTACAAAAAATAGATTTAAAAAATATTAGTATTAATACTGTTAATGATGTTATAGATGAGATTGGTGAAGATGTATATTATAGAATTAGAATTATACCTGTGAGACAAATAAATGATGAGAATTTAGTAATAGGAATAAAATCAGATTACATAGAAATAGATGGCAAAAAGATACCTAATGTTATTTTAGGTTTATCAAATTTTAAAGAGGATGGATATAGTGCTATTTTAAATCCACAACTATTAATGGGTATATAATTTTTTAAGGGGGAGAGATTGTTGAAGAAATTGATAAAATTAAAGACAAAATGTATAAGTTATTTTTTTAGAGTTTTATCCAAACTCGGTTTATTAAAGGCAAAAGGGCTTTATTATTTAGGCGGTGTAAATATATTACCACCACCTCTTTCAAGTAAAGAAGAAGCTGAGTTACTTAAAAATTTAGAAAGTGATGAGAGTATAAAAACTATATTGATAGAAAGAAATCTTAGATTGGTAGTTTATATATCTAGAAAATTTGAAAATACAGGAATTGATGTTGAAGATTTAATATCTATAGGAACTATTGGTTTAATAAAAGCTGTAAACACATTTAAACTAAATAAAAATATAAAATTAGCTACATATGCTTCTAGATGTATAGAAAATGAGATACTTATGTATTTAAGAAAAAATAACAAAAAAAAGTCAGAGGTATCATTTGATGAACCTCTAAATATAGATTTAGATGGAAATGAGTTGCTATTGTCTGATATATTAGGTACTGAAAATGATGAAATATATAAGGTAATAGAAGAAGAGATAGATAAAGATTTATTGGTTATGGCATTAGATAGACTATCAGATAGAGAAAAGCAAATTATGGAACTTAGATTTGGATTAGCTAGCAAAGGAGAAGAAAGAACTCAAAAAGAAGTAGCTACAATGTTAGGCATTTCCCAATCTTATATCTCTAGATTAGAGAAAAAAATAATATCTAGATTGAAAAAAGAGATGAAAAAGTTTGTTTAGCTTATAAATAATTCTACTTAGAAAGTATAAAAATATATGATATGTAAATAATTGTATAAGAAATACTTTTTAAGAGAGGACTGAGATAAAATGCAAATAAATAAAGTTGAAATCTGTGGAGTAAATACCTCTGAGTTACCAGTTCTTAAAAATAATCAAATGAAAGAACTTCTTATTAAGATAAAAGATGGAGATGAAGTTGCAAGACAAGAATTTGTAAGAGGCAATTTAAGATTAGTTTTGAGTGTCATCCAGAAGTTTAATAATAGAGGGGAAAATATCGATGATTTATTTCAAATAGGTTGTATAGGACTTATAAAAGCAATTGATAACTTTGACTTAAGTCAAAATGTAAGATTTTCAACTTATGCAGTCCCTATGATTATAGGTGAGATAAGAAGGTATCTAAGGGATAATAATCCTATAAGAGTAAGTAGATCTTTAAAAGATATTGCATATAAAGCTCTTCAGGTAAGAGAAAGATTAGTAAGATCTAACTCTAAGGAACCAACTGTTTCAGAGATAGCAAAAGAGCTAGAGTTAGATGTAGAAGATGTAGTTATGGCTCTAGATGCTATACAAGATCCTATATCATTATTTGATCCTGTATATCAAGATAATGGAGATGCAATATTTGTTATGGATCAAGTTCAAGATAAAAAAGATACAGATGAAAATTGGCTACAAGAAATAGCTCTTAAGGAAGCTATAAAAAAACTAAATGGTAGAGAAAGATTAGTTTTAGATTTAAGGTTTTATAAAGGAAGAACTCAGATTGAAGTAGCTGATGAAATTGGTATTTCTCAGGCACAAGTTTCTAGGATAGAAAAAAATGCATTAAAAAATATGAGAAAATATATATGAAATTTTATGCAAAGGCGAATCCGCTTTTGCATATTTTTTTATTTGTAGAAGATAGTATATTAATTGTAAAAGAATGTAAATTATGCTATACTTTATTGTGTATTATCTAAGAAAAAAGGAGAATTTAATGCTAAGTTCGTCATTATCATATATTTTTATTAGAAGTTTTCCAGAAAGCGTACTTTTAATATTAGCTGGGTATATTTTATTTAATTTAAAAATTGATATAATAGATGTTTTGAAAAATTCTATATTGTATTTAATTATTTTAACTTTTATTAGAATGATGCCGATAAGCTTTGGAATACATACCGTTTTAAGTATGTTTGTAATAGGTATAATTTTTTATAAATTAAAAAATCAACAAATTATAACGACTATATTAAATATAGCTAAAATTTATATATGCTTAGCAATTAGTGAAGGGATATATATGATTATAGCTAATTGTGTTTTTAAAATACCAACACAAGTTTTAACTGCTAATACAAGTGTATATAGTGCGTTATTAGCGCTCCCTTCTTTGTTGATATTTATTTTATTAATTATTGTAATAAAATTAATTACTAAAAAGTTAAACAGGGGTTAGAAGTATATGAGTATGATAGAAAACGTTTCAAATAGTATAGCGACAAAAATTGGAGAAAAGGCGAACAAGTCAAAAGATGAAATAGAAGTTATGAATTATGGACTGTTCATATGTTTACATACTATTGTAGCTTTTATAATCACCATAATTATAGGAATATTAATAGGAAGATTAAAGGAAATGCTTATAATTACTTTAGTTGCATCAAGCTTAAAAAGATGTTCAGGAGGTGTACATGCAACTTCACCTAATAGATGTCTTATAATAGGATTGATGTTTAGTGTAATTTTAACTTATATTTGCGAGATATTTAATATATATGGGGATAGCCTGTTTATATATTTATTTAGTTTAATAATTATTGCTTTTTGCTATTATATATTTTATAAGAAAGCACCAGTAGGTACTAAAAATAAGCCTCTTAAAAAAGAGTCTACTAGAAAAAAACTTAGAAAAAAAGTATTTAGATTACTTAATTTATATATTGTGATTATAATTTTATGTATTTTAGTTGGACAAACTGAATTTATTAAATATAATTTAACTAGTTTTATATATTGTATAGAATTAGGAATTATATTGCAAACAATATCATTAACTAAGCTAGGAGAAACAATTATACTAAAAATAGATTGTTTTCTTAAATAAAAAATTTTTAAGGGGGATTAGTTATGAACTTTTTAGTGAATTTATTCTCAGATTTTGCAACATCTTTAGGTAATGGGGCATCTACAATGTGTACTATGATTTTCTTTGAACCAGAAATGCCAAAATCATTAAGAGAAGAATAATTAAAATAAACCATAAGGAAGAATCCTTATGGTTTATTAATTGATAAAAGACATTTAGGAGAAGGCTATGGATGAATTTAACAATATAAGGGATCAGAAAGTATTTGAAATTTTAGCTATAATAAAAGTTATATACATGCTTTTAGGAATGGTAGCTATGATAAGTTCATATGCTAACAGAGCCAATTTAAAATATACATTATTTCTTATTTATATAGTGGCTATAATACTTTTATTAATTGTGTATTTTATATGGGTGTCTAAAAAGCAGTATAAAATTATAAATTGTATACCTAAAATAAGGGATAATATAGAAATTTTATTACTTATGTTAATTTCTACCATAATTATAATTTCAACAGGAAAAGAACAAAGCCCTTATAAATTTTTATATATTTTTATAATAATAATTTCATCTATACAGTTTGGAAGAAATTATGCAATATATGTATCTATAATATGTTCTACATTAGTATGTGGAGTAGACATATTATCTATTAAATTAGGAAATTCATTAAATGAATCTGTACAAGAATTACTTATTGAGTATTTTCAAATTGATATAGTTATAGTTAGTGCTTTTTTAGTTACATCATGGATACTTGGAATGTATGTAAATATAGAAAAAGAGTATAGTAAAGGATTGCAAAAATTAGCGAATTTAGATGAATTAACAGGACTCTATAATCATAGATATTTCCAAGAATCTTTAGAGAATAAAATGAAAATTGCTGATGAAGAAAATACATCTGTATCATTATTATTTATGGATATAGATTATTTTAAAAATTATAATGATATAAATGGGCATCAAGCAGGAGATTTAGTTCTAAAAGAAGTAGGTTATATACTTAAAGCTAATGTAAAGGAACCTGATGTTGTAGCTAGGTATGGAGGGGAAGAGTTTGCAGTTATACTTCCAGATACAACTGAAGAAGAAGCAATAAAGATAGGTGAAAAAATAAGATCAAATATAGAAGAAACTTATTTTTATGGTCAGGAAAATCAACCCAATAATAACGTGACAATGTCAATAGGAGTGTCATCGTACCCATTAAGGGCAAGCAACAAACACCAATTTATAAATACTGCAGACGATGCATTGTATAGAGCTAAATCTTTAAGTAAAAATAGGGTAGAAGTATATTACAGTGTTTTAGAAGAAATAGCTGATCATATATACATAGATGAAGAAACAACTAAATCTTTAAAAAGATTTATAAATATGATAAATAAAAAAGATAGATATACATATGGACATACTGAAAGAGTTGTAATATATTTAGGTTGGTTTGCAAGCTACTTAGGATTAAATGAAAAAGATAAATTGAACTTAAAGTTAGCTGCGTACCTACATGATATGGGTAAAATTAAAATTCCAGAGGAAGTTTTAAATAAAAAAGAAAAACTTACTGATGCAGAATATGAGTTGTTAAAACAACATCCAGTTCTAGGAGTAGAGTTAATAAAGCATATAAAAGCTTTTGAAGAATTATTACCACTTATAAAACATCATCATGAAAGGTATGATGGTAGAGGATATCCAGATAAATTAAAAGGAGAAGAAATACCATACTTGGCAAGAGTCATAGCTATAGCTGATAGTTTTGATGCTATGACATCTCATAGACCTTACAATTTTAGAAAAGGACATGATGAAGCTATAAAAGAGCTTAAAAGATGCTCAGGTTCTCAGTTTGATCCAGAGTTAGTAGAACAATTTATAAAAATGATAGAATTAAAAAATAATTAAAAAAATGACCAACAAGGTCATTTTTTTTTATCCTTGTACATATTTATTTTTAAGAGGAGGTAGATTATAATATGATTAGAATTTCTGATATAATGGATAAAGAAGTAATAAATGTAAAAAATGGTAAAAGGATGGGATTCATAACAGATATAGATATGGATATAAATGAAGGAAAAATAGTATCATTTAATATAATAGGGGATGGAAGTATGAACTTCTTTTCAAGAGGTTCAGAAGGTCAAGTTGTTTTTTGGAATGATATAATAAAAATAGGGTGTGATACTATAATAGTTAATCAAGGTCAAGATCATAGTTTAGATGAATTTAATATATAAAGATACAATGAAGAGGAGGGATAGGCTTGTTATGTCCTTACTGTAACTATAAAGAATCAAAGGTAATAGATTCAAGACATACAGATAGTCAATCAATTAGAAGACGAAGAGAGTGTGAATCTTGTAAAAAAAGATTTACTACATATGAAAAAATAGAGCTAACACCTATAATGGTTATAAAAAAAGATAATAGTAGAGAATATTTTGATAGAAATAAAATAAAAAATGGCATATTAAAATCATCAGAAAAAAGACCTGTATCTATAGAGCAAATAGAGGATATAATCCAATACATAGAAAATGATATAAATAAATGTTATATATCTGAAATTGATAGTAAAAAGATTGGTGAGATGGTTATGGATAAGTTAAAAGATGTAGATGAAGTTGCATATGTTAGATTTGCATCTGTATATAGACAATTTAAAGATATAAATACTTTTGTAAAAGAATTAAAAAACATAATAATGGAGAAAAGGTGAGACTATGAACAATTATATAAGATTTGAAGATGCAACTAAAAAGAGTGATTTTGTAAATTTAGCATTTACAACTATAAATGTAGATATGGCATCTAAAGAAGATAGAAAAAATATTTGTAAAGAATTAAATATGAATTATGTTAACTTAACTAACAATAAACAAACACATTCAGATATAGTAAATATAATAAAAAAAGAAGATATAGGGAAAGTAAAAGAAGGAGATGCTTTAATTACAAATCTAAAACATACTCCATTATTGATATTTGTTGCTGATTGTGTTCCAATAGCAATTATGGATCCAACTAATAAAGTAGCTGCATTATGTCATGCAGGTTGGAGAGGAACTTATTCTAAGATAACTGAAAATGCTATAAAAAAAATGAAGAACTTATATAATACAAATCCAAAAGAGTTAGTTTGTGTATTAGGACCATCTATAGGACCGTGTTGCTATGAAGTATCAAAAGATTTAATTGAAAAATTTAACACAATCATTACAAATAACGATGAAAAATTCTATATAATTAAAGAAGACAAGTATTATCTAGATTTATGGAAAGTAAATGAATTAATATTAAAAAATTGTGGAGTGAAAGAAGAAAATATAATTAATTTAAATATATGTACTAGTTGTAATAGCGATAAGTTCCATTCTTATAGAAAGCATAATCAAACAACAAAAAGATTAGGGATGATACTTGAAATAAATTAGAGAGGAGCTAACTTAAGATGAATACTAAAGTGCTCGTTATAGATGATGAGAAGCATATTGTAGAACTTCTTAAATTCAACTTAGAGACCATGGATTATGATGTGTATTCATCATATGATGGATTTGATGGATTTATTAAAGCTAAGGAAATAAATCCTGACTTAATTTTATTAGATTGGATGCTACCAAATATAAGTGGTATAGATCTTTTAAAGAAAATAAGAAGTGATAAGGATTTAAAAAATATACCTGTAATAATGTTAACAGCTAAAAATATTGAAAATGATAAAATAGATGGATTAAATGCAGGAGCTGATGATTATATAACTAAGCCTTTTAGTATAAAAGAATTATTAGCTAGAAGTAATTCAGTTTTAAGAAGATATAATGTAAATAAAAATATCTCTAAAGAAACTATATTAAGTGTTGGCAATCTAAAGTTAGATTTACAAAAGCATGAAGTGATTAAGGGAAGTGAAAAAATTGATTTAACTTTCAAAGAATTTGAATTATTAAGATTGTTATTAGAAAACAAAGGGAAAGTTTTATCTAGAAACTATTTATTAGACAAAATATGGGGATATGAATACTATGGAGAAACTAGAACTGTAGATGTACATATACGATATTTAAGAAAAAAAATAGAAGGAAGTAGTGAAGATGAAAAATATATAGAAACTATTAGAGGTATCGGTTATAAAATAGATTAAGGAGCATTTATTATGCAAAACGATAATATATATTTTTTCTTTTTTTTAATATCGATAATAATTTCTATAATATCGATAAGATATGCTATGAATCTTAGGAATTACTTAAAGGAATTTATAGCTGTTTCTAAAAAAATAAGCAATAAAGAGTTTCATACAAAAATAAATATCTCTGCAAAAGGAGAATTAGGGCAATTAATTGATAATTTTAATTATATGATAGACACTATAGATAAGACTATTCAAGAAGTTCAATATAAAAATTTACAATTAAAATCTATAGTAAAAAGTATATCACATGGTATTTTAGCTATAGACATAAATGGAAATGTTTTATTGATAAATAAAGAAGCTAGGAATATGATAAAAAGTTCAAATGATCAAGTTATAGAAGGTAAAAATATAAATCATGTAATAAAAGATAATAGAATATTATCTGAAATATCTAAATTTATAGGATCTAAGAAAACAAAGATGAAACAAATTACTAATGATGAAGATATAGTATACAATATAAAACTAGATCCAATTTATTTACAAAGTAGTAAAAATGTTATAATAGGATCTATAATAAATATAGAAAACATTACAGAGAGAGTAAGGTTAGAAAATATGAGAAGTGACTTTGTTGCAAATGTGACTCATGAATTAAAAACTCCTTTAACATCTATAAGTGGTTTTGTAGAAACTCTTAGAATGAACGAAAATATTGATAAAAATACTAGAGACAGGTTTTTAGGAATAATTGAAACTGAATCTGACAGATTAAAGAGGCTTATAGATGATATTTTACTTCTTTCATTTATCGAAAATAAAGATACTATATATGCTGAAAAAGTAAATGTATTGAGTGTATTTAAAGAAGTATACGATTTAACTATCATTTTTGCAAAGTCAAAAAACATAGAGTTAAAATATAAATTTGAAGATGAAGATATTATAATTAATTGTAATAGAGATTACATAAAACAAGTATTTTTAAATTTAATAGACAATGCTATAAAATATACTCCTAGTGGAGGATTTGTTGAAACAATTATTTATAATAATGAAAAAGATATATGTATAAAAGTTAAAGATAATGGTATTGGAATATCAAAAGATGATAAGTATAGAATTTTTGAAAGATTTTATAGAGTAGATAAAGCTAGGAGTCGAGCGGTTGGAGGAACTGGACTTGGACTGGCTATAGTCAAGCATATAGTAAAATCACTAAATGGATCTATTGATATTAAAAGTGAATTAAATGTAGGAACTGAATTTATAGTTACTATACCTAAAAAAAATTTCCTTAATTAAGGAAATTTTTTTTTGTTTTTGTACAAAATAAATGTAATGAAAACAAAAGGAGGAAATAATATGGATGATGCTACATTATTTAGGCGTGCATTTGGGGTTGCTTTAATATTAGGTGTTTTATCTAGGCTTATAGTATTAAGATTAGTAAATAAACAACAGCCAACACAACCTCAAGATTATATTGAACAATTAATTTTATCATTTATTGCATCGGCACTTGGGGCAGTAGCTTTTCCTGCACTATTAGATAAAGAGTTTTCGGCCTTAACTTTTTTAGCTATAGGTATACAACAATTTCAAGAAGTAGCTAGTGAAGAAGAAATTACACTATCAAATTTAGAAAATACAGAATTGATATCAAAAGGAACAACTTATATACATGAAATTTCAAAAGAATATGAAGTTAGAAATTTTTTAAGTATTTTTTCATCTTTAGCAGCATCTATTACATTTATTTTATGTAATAATAAGTTGAATTTTAATTTCGTTATGTGTGTGATATCGTCAGCTATAGCAACTATAATAGTAGGTTATATATTTAAAAAAATATTATCTAATAAAAGCTTAGAAGATATTGTTGATGTTAAGGTCGTACCTATCGAATTTAAAGGACCTTTAATGTTAGTAGATGGAGTAGGTATAACAAATATAGGGCTTGAAGATTCAAGAAAAAAATATCTAAAAAAAGGTATTGGATTTAAAGTTATACCTAAAGATATGGTATCTGCAGGTATAATTGGAGACCCTGCTCAACAACAAGCTATGATACATAATGTATATTTGCATATGGGAATAGACAGAGATGTAGATGAGCCTGAATTTATACCTATAGCAAGAACAAATACAGAAGATGGATCTGTGAATTTTGGATTTATCCCACTTGTTAAAGATATAGATTTAACTGTTGAAGCTATAAAAAGTACACCTATACTAGACAGTGCAAAGGGAAATAACAATGCATATAGTAAGAACAATAAAAATAAAAAATCCTAAGAGGTGGAATATATGAAAGGAATTTTTTTAATAGGTATATTAATAGGAATTATTTCAAGAATAATAACACTTAAAACAGATAGAAAGCAGTATCCAACAGAGCCTAATATGTTAGTTTCACAAATTGTGTTAGCGGTAATAGGATCTGCATTAGGAGCTATGTTAGTTCCTGCATTGATGCAAAAATCATATACATCTGTAACTTTTTTATCTTTAGCAGCAAGCCAATTTAGACAAGTTAGACACACTAAGAGAAGTTCACTAATGGATATGGAAAAATCTCTTTTAGTAAAGCGTGGAGAAGGATATATAGAAGAAATAGCTTTAACTTATGAGGTTAGAAGCTATACTTGTATACTAACAGCACTTACTACATCTTCAGTTTATCATCTTGCAAAAACAGAATTATATTTAGATGAATTTCCAAGTATTATACTAGGTTCTATTGCAGGTATAGCATTGGCACTTATATTTAAAAAGCTATTTGTAAGAGAGAGTATAGGATCTATAGCAGAGGTAGTTCCAGCTAAAATATCTTTTGATGGACCATTATTAAAAGTTAATGATGTTGTTATTTCGAATATAGGATTAGAATCATCAAGACAAAGATACCTAAATCATGGTTTAGCTGTAGAAATAATACCTAAAAAAGGGAGTTATATAAGCTCTGGTATAATATTAAATCCTGGACAAAGACAAACTTTAGCAAATATAGCATATTCAAGATTAGGAATAATGAGAACACCTGATGAGCCAGATTTTATACCACTTTTAAGAAGAAATCCAAAAAATGAAAGCTTAGTAATGCCTTATATACCACTTGAAAAGGATATTGATAAATTAATAGCAGCAGTTAAGAGTACTCCTATAATAGAAAATGCAAGAGGAAACAACTGGGCTTTAAAAGATTTTACTATAAAACAATAAAAAGGAGTGTTATTAATGAATGTAGGTATAACTGATACAACACTAGCTATTGTTACTATTAATAAAGATATGAAATCATCAATTTTTCCTGTGTTTTATGCAGAAAATGAAAAAGAATTACAAGATAGAGCTTTAATAATCTCAAAAACTATGGGTGGAATGGTACATGATGTACTCAAGGGAACTCTAATAATAGTAAGACATTAAAGGTACCGCTAATGGTACCTTTTTATTGACTATTTCAAATAAAACATGTTAATATAATGTGATGTACTTAAAAGGAAAAGTGGTGAAATTTATGGAAGTAAATGTAAAAAATGTAAACAATATAATAAGTAAAGTATATAAAGACAGTATTGCACAAGAGTTAGGCATAGAAGTTGGAGATTTACTAATTTCTATAAATGATCAACCTATACATGACATAATAGAATATAAATTTTTATTAAGTGATGAGTACTTAGAAGTTGAAATAAAAAAGAAAAATAATGAAATATATGTATATGAGATAGAAAAAGATTATGATGATGATTTAGGTATAGAATTTACAAATCCTATAATAGATAAAGCAAAAAGTTGTAGAAATAAATGTGTATTTTGTTTCATAGATCAGTTACCAAAAGGAATGAGAGAAACACTTTATTTTAAAGATGATGACTCAAGATTATCATTTTTACAAGGAAACTTTGTAACTCTTACAAATATGAGTGAAGAAGATATAAATAATATAATTAAATATAGAATAAGCCCTATAAATATATCTGTTCATACTACAAATCCAGAACTAAGACAAACTATGATAAAAAATAAGTTTGCAGGTAGATTATATGAAATTATGAAAAGATTAGCTGATGCACAAATACAAATGAATTGCCAAATTGTTTTATGTCCAGGATATAATGACAAAGAAGAGTTAGAAAGAACTGTATCAGATTTAACTAAGTTATATCCATATGTAAATAGTGCTGCTGCTGTTCCTGTAGGTATAACTAAACACAGAGAACATCTTCCTCATTTAGAGATATATAATGAGAAAACAGCAGGTGAAACAATTGAATTAGTTCACAAGTTACAAGAAAAGTATCTTAAGGAACTAGGAACTAGATTCATATTCTTATCTGATGAGTTTTACATGATAGCTAATAAAAAACTTTTAGAATATGATGAATATGAAGGATTCATACAATTTGAAAATGGGGTTGGTATGATAAGTAAATTAGAAAGAGAGATAAAAGATTACTTAGATACTATACCTCAAGAAAAAACGAATATAACTAAGAAAGTATCTATAGCTACGGGACATTCAGCATATGAATTTATAAAAGATATGGCAAATTGTATAATGCAAAAGTGTAAAGGTGTAGAAATTACAGTATATAAAATAATAAATAATTTCTTTGGTGATACAATAACTGTATCAGGATTAATAACAGCAACAGATATAATAGATCAGTTAAAAGACAAAGATTTAGGACAAACTTTATATATACCAAGAAGTATGCTTAAGGCAGATGAAGAAATATTTTTAGATAATATAACTTTAGAAGAATTAAAAAACATAATGAATATTGAGATAGTTCCTTGTTTAAATGAAGGAAAAGATTTCGTTGATAAGATATTAAAATAAGAAGGGAGATTATTATGAGCGATAATAGACCAGTAGTTGCAGTAGTAGGAAGACCTAATGTTGGTAAATCAACATTATTTAACAAATTAGCAGGAAAAAGAATATCGATAGTAGAAGATACACCAGGAGTAACAAGAGATAGAATATTTACAGAGGTTGAATGGTTAAATAAATATTTTACACTTGTTGATACTGGAGGTATAGAGCCAGATAGTAATGATATAATATTATCTCAAATGAGAAATCAAGCAATGCTTGCTATGGATATGGCACATGTTATATTATTTGTTGTTGATGGAAAAGCTGGGCTTACAGCAGCAGATAAAGAAGTGGCTCAAATGTTAAGAAAAACTAATACACCAGTTATATTGGTTGTAAATAAAATTGACAGTCAAAAACAATTTGATAATGTATATGATTTTTATGAATTAGGACTAGGGGTTCCATTTGCGATATCTAGTGCAAATAGTATGGGACTTGGAGATTTACTTGATGAAGTTGTAGCTAATTTCCCAGAAGGATTAAATACAGAGTATGACGAAGATATAATAAGAGTAGCTATAACAGGTAAACCGAATGCTGGTAAATCATCTATATTAAACAATATATTAGGAGAAGAAAGAGTTATAGTAAGTCCTATAGCGGGAACAACTAGAGATGCAATTGATACTTATTTAGAAAAAGGAGATCATAAGTTCCTTTTAATAGATACTGCAGGACTTAGAAGAAAAAGTAAAATATATGAAAATGTAGAAAAATACAGTGTAATAAGATCTATGAGTGCTGTAGATAGAGCTGATGTAGTACTTATAGTTATAGATGCAGAACAAGGAGTTACAGAGCAAGATACTAAGGTTGCTGGTATTGCACATGACGAAGGTAAAGCTTGCTTATTTGTAATAAATAAATGGGATCTAATAGAGAAAAATGATAAAACTATGAGTTTATATACTAAAGAAATAAGAGAAAAATTCCCGTTCATGTCTTATGCTCCGATAGTTTTTGTATCTGCTAAAACTAACCAAAGAATGAACAAAATATTAGAAACTGTAGTATATATAGCTGAAGAACATGCTAAGAGAGTTCCAACATCAACTTTAAACGATGTAATAGGAGAAGCTGTACTTCTTAATCAACCACCTTCAGATAAAGGTAAGAGATTAAAAATTTACTATGGTTCTCAAACAGGAACTCAGCCACCTAAGTTTACTTTATTTATAAATGATAAGGAACTTACTCACTTCTCATATCAAAGATATCTTGAAAATAAAATAAGAGAAAACTTTGGATTTGAAGGTACACCTGTTAGATTTGATTATAAAGAAAAGAGAAGATAAGAATTAGAGGGATGATTATGATAAATTACCTAATTATAATTATTATTTCATATTGTATAGGAAGTATATCTACTTCCTATATAATCGCTAAGAGGATGATGGGCGTTGATATAAGAACACAAGGCTCAGGAAATGCTGGGTCAACAAATGTTTTAAGAACTTTAGGAAAAAAAGCTGGAATAATGACTTTCGCAGGTGATTTACTAAAAGGTGTAATTGCTGTATTTATAGCTAAGTTTATAGCATACTTAGCTCAGATGGATGCAAGTAATGCAGCTTATATAGCGGTTGTAGCTGTTGTAATAGGACATAATTGGCCAGTTTTCTTAGGATTTAGAGGTGGAAAAGGCGTTGCTACGTCTTTAGGAGCTATGATAGCTGTAAATCCAATAATAGCTTTAAGCTGTTTTGCATTTTTTATACTTATAGTATATGTAACTAAGTATGTTTCTTTAGGTTCTGTACTTAGTATATGCACATCTCCTATAATAATGCTTTGTATAGGAAATTATAAAGGCTTAGCCGTTACATTATTTTTATCTATATCAGTAATATTTAAGCATAGAGAAAATATAAAAAGGTTGTTAAATGGAACAGAAAGAAAAATAGGCGATAAAAAATAATACTTTGATTGTACTTAGGGGGTGTTTCTATGGAAAAAATATGCGTATTAGGAGCTGGAAGCTGGGGAACTGCATTAGCACTTGTAGTAGCTAAAAAAGGCTATAATGTTTCGATGTGGACTTTAAGTGAAGACCAATGTCAAAAGGTAAATAGCACCAGAGAAAATGTAGATTACCTTCCAGGAGTTAATATACCTAAAAATATACATATTACTACTGATTTAAAAGAAGCTATAAATGATAGCTCTGTTATAGTATTAGCAGTACCTTCACAAGCAATAAGAAGTGTATGTAAACAAATAAAGCCATTTGTGAACAAAAATCAAATATTAGTTGATGTTGCAAAAGGTTTAGAAAAAGGAACTGGATTAAGACTTTCACAAGTATGTGAAAAAGAATTGCCTGAATGCAAATATGTTGTTCTTTCAGGACCATCTCATGCAGAAGAAGTATCTAGAGATATACCTACTACTGTAGTTGTAGCATCAGAAGATTTAACTACTGCAGAAAAAATTCAAGATATATTTATGAGTCCTAAGTTTAGAGTTTATACCAACCCAGATGTTGTTGGAGTTGAGCTTGGTGGAGCTTTAAAAAACATAATAGCATTTGGAGCTGGGATATGTGATGGACTAGGATATGGAGATAATGCTAAAGCAGCTCTTATGACTAGAGGAATAAGGGAGATAAGTAGACTTGGAGTAGCAATGGGAGCTGAAACATCTACCTTCTCAGGACTATCAGGTATAGGAGATTTAATAGTAACTTGTACTAGTATGCACAGTAGGAATAGAAGAGCAGGAATACTTATAGGGCAAGGTAAAAGCTTAGAAGAAACATTAAAAGAAGTAAAAATGGTTGTAGAAGGAATTACAGCTACAGAGGTTGCTTATGAAGTAGCAAAAAAATTAAATATAGAAATGCCTATAACTAATGCTATTTATTCTGTGTTACATGATGGAGCTAATCCAGATGAAGTAGTTGATGAGTTAATGATGAGAAATAGAACTCATGAAGTTGAAGAGGTAGTTAAAGAGAAACTAGACATTTAAGTCTAGTTTTTTTTTGTTTTTGTAATATTATCTTAAATACTAAAATATACTTTATTAAGAATTTGTATGCAGGAGGGTTATAGATGAATAATATATATGAGGACATAGCAAAAAGAACTCAGGGGGATATCTATATAGGTGTAGTGGGACCTGTTAGAACAGGAAAATCTACATTTATAAGAAAATTCATGGAGTTGTTAGTTTTACCTAATATAGAAAATGAGTTTAAAAGAGAAAGAACAAAAGATGAAATACCTCAAAGTGGATCAGGAAAAACTATAATGACTGTTGAACCTAAATTTGTTCCAGCCGATGGAGTAGAAATAAAAATAAAAGAAAATGTGTCTATGAAAGTTAGAATGGTAGATTGCGTTGGGTACATAGTTGATGGAGTTTTAGGACATGAGGAAGATGGTAAGCAAAGATTAGTATCTACACCATGGTCTAATGAAGCTATGACTTTTGAAAAGGCTGCAGAAATAGGAACAAAAAAAGTTATAAGAGATCATTCTACTATAGGAATAGTGATGACTACAGATGGAACTGTTACAGGAATAGATAGAAAAGGATATGCTGCACCAGAAGAAAGAGTTATAAAGGAGTTAAATGAGCTAAAAAAACCATTTGTTATAGTTTTAAATACTTTAAATCCATATGCTGAGGAAACTTTAGAATTAAAAAGAGAATTAGAAGAGAAATATGACAAACCTGTAATACCGTTAAATGTTTTAGCTATGGATGAAGATGATATAGAAGTAGTTATGGAAAATGTATTATATGATTTCCCAGTTAATGAAATAAATATAAACTTCCCTAAATGGATAGAAGGTTTAGAAAAAAATCATTGGATAAAAAATAATATAATATTTGCAATAAAACAAAGTATAGATGATGTTGGAGTTATAAGAGATGTAAATAACATTATAAAAGGATTTGAAGAGTTGGAATTCTTAGAGGAAACTAAAGTTGATAACGTTGAATTAGGAGAAGGTATAATAAGTATAAATTTAGGTACTAAGAAAGATTTATTCTACAATGTACTAGAGGAAAAAAGTGGATTTAAGATAGATGGAGAATACGAGTTATTAAATTTAGTAACTAGATTGTCTAAAGTTAATACAGAATATGAAAAAGTAGAACAGGCATTAATAGATGTAAGAGAAAAAGGATACGGATTAGTTGCACCTACGTTAGATGAACTTACATTAGACGTACCTGAAATAGTTAAACAAGGAAAGCAATATGGAGTTAGATTAAGAGCTAAAGCTGGATCTATTCATATGATTAAAGCTGATATATCAACTGAAATATCGCCAGGTGTAGGAACAGAGCAACAAGGAAAAGAAATGTTAGAAAGTCTTCTTAAGGGGTTTGAAGAAAATCCAAATGAAATATGGGAATACAATATGTTTGGTAAATCACTACATGATTTGGTAAAAGATCAATTACAAAGTAAATTGTATATGATGCCAGATGATGTGAGAGTAAAAATACAAAAAACTTTACAAAAAATAATTAATGATGGTTGTTCAAATATAATAACTATTATTTTATAAATAAAAAAGGCACATACGAAATTTGTATGTGCCTCTTTTATTGTTAATTTTAATATAAGAAGGAGTTATATTCTACTTGAAGAAATAGATAATATACATTTTATTGTTGGAGGGGATATATTGAGAAAATTAAAATTAACTAAGCTTATTTTAGTTTGTATATTAATTTATATAGTTTCAAATATAATTGGGATAGTAATAAAAAAGAACATGGATACTTTGGTTTTAAAGAATGAGACTATACAAGATAGTTTTAAAAAAAAGGGGTTAATAATACGGGATGAGTATTTACTAAATTCTAGTATGTCTGGAAATATAAAATATTGTATTAAAGAAGGTGAACGAGTAAAGCAAAATGATAAGATAGCTTATATTTATAATAATAATGTTAACGAAGATGTTGTAGATAAATTAAATGAATTACAAAAAGATATATCTGATATAGAAAAAGGAAATACAAATATAGTTAAATCAGATGTGAAAAATTTAAATAATAATATAAATAAATCTTGTAATAGTATACAGAAAAAATTATTAAATGGTGACATAGCTGTAAGTAAAGACGTAGAAAATTTAAGTAAATTGATTGAAGATAAAAATTATATAATAGGAAGCGACTTAAATAGTAAATCATTAGAAAATAAAAAATTAGAAGAAAAAGAAGTTAATAGTATAATAAGTAAAAATTCAGAGTTATTTAAAGCTAAAAATTCAGGCATCGTATCGTATAAATTTGATGGGAATGAAGATAAATTTAAAATCGATAGAATAAATGAAATAAAAAAAGAAGATATAGAAAATACAGAAAGCAAGTATAAAAATATACAACAAAAAAATAAAGTTAAAAAAGAAGAAACTTTGGCGAGAGTTATAAATAATTTCAAACAGTATGTTGCTATAAGTTGTAGCAAAGAAGAAGTTAAAAAATTAGATGTAGGTCAGCAAATTATATTGTCTAGTGAGATTGAAAAAATAAATAGTAACGTATATGATATATATAAGGATGGAAAAGATTATATTGTAATATTGGAGATAAGTGAACAAAATGTGGAAATTTACGATACAAGAGTTAAAGAATTTGATATAATATATAAGTCAATGGAGGGGTTAAAGGTTCCTAAGAAGTCGATAATAAATGTTGATGGTAAAAAAGGCGTATATGCTATATCAGAAACTGGAGACGCAAAATTTGTAGAGATAAAAGGAAATTTATATGATAGTGAAGAATATATAATCATTGACCACTATAAAAATGATATAAATGGAATAAATACTATAGGTATTTATGATGAAATAATATTAAATCCTAAATTTAAAAATTTTTTTTGATAAAGTAGGTGATTAAATGGAGTGTATAAAATCTAATATAGAAAATATAAAAACTAAAATTAATAATTCTTGTAAAATATCAAATAGAAATGAAGAAGATGTTAAATTAATAGCAGTAACAAAAACAGTAGATATAGATGCTATTAATGAAGCGATTGAGTGTGGTGCAACAGATGTTGGAGAAAATAAACCACAAGAATTATCTAGAAAGTTTGAAGTTATAGGAAATAAAGTTAGATGGCACCTTATAGGAAGTTTACAAACCAACAAGGTAAAATATATAATTGATAAAGTATATATGATACATTCAATAGATAGATTATCTTTATGTGATGAGATTCAAAAAAGGGCAGAAAAAATTGACAGAACAATAAACTGCTTAGTACAAGTAAATATATCAAAAGAAGATAGTAAACATGGAATTTATGAGGAAGATGCTTTAAGTTTTATAAAAACTATAGCAAATAGTTATCCTAATATAAAAGTTAAGGGCCTTATGACTATGGCTCCAAATACAGATGATAAGGAATTAATAAGATCTGTATTTAAAAAATTAAAAAAATTATCTATTGCTATAGATAATGAAAATATAGAAGGTGTATCTATGGATGAGCTATCTATGGGTATGAGTAATGATTTTGAAATAGCTGTTGAAGAAGGAGCTACTTTTGTTAGAGTAGGGACTTCTATATTTGGAAAAAGAAATTATAATAAAAAATAATTAATATATGTAATGGAGGATGTTAATAATGGGAAATGGTTTCATAAGTAAAATAAAAGATTGGATGACTGATGAAGTAGAAGAAGACTTTATGGATGACGAGATAGAAGAAATAGAAGAAGAAATAGAAGTATCAGAAGATTTAAGCAGTGGAGTAGGAGCTATAGCACAACCTAAAAGCAATAAAATAGTAAATATACATACAGCAGGACAAATGAAAGTTGTTATAGTAGAACCTAAAAAATATGAAGAAGTTACATCTATAGCAGACCAATTAAAACAAAGAAGAGCTGTAATAGTTAACTTAGAAAACTTAGATGATGCAGTTACTCGTAAATCTATATTTGATTTTATGAATGGAGCTGTGTATGTACTAGATGGAAGTATACAAAAAGTATCTAAAGCTATATTTATATTAGCGCCTAATAATGTAGATATAGATGCAAATATGAAAAAAGAATTAGAAAGTAAAGCTTTTTTCCCATGGCAAAATAAATAATAAAAAAAGGAGTAAGATATAATATGATAAAATACTCTTTATTTGTTTTAACTGATATTATTCAATTTGCAATAGTAATAAGAGCACTTATGACGTGGATTCCGGGGGCAATAGAATCAAAGGCTTATAATATAATAGGAATGTTAACAGAGCCTATAGAAGGACCTATAAGAAATATTATGAATAAATATTTTGAAGGTCCTATAGATTTCTCTCCTATAGTGGCTTTATTTGCATTACAACTTATAAATGTGTTAATAGGGTATATATTGTAAATTAAAATTTAGGAATTATTTATGGATAAGATAACACTTACAAATCATATTAGAGATATTGATTTAAAAAATAAAATGTTTAAGGTCATAGATAAAGCATATTCTTGTATGAAAAATTATGATGTAAAGTATACTGATTTTTTAAATCCTTATGAAGTTAAAAATGCTATATCTATATTAAATAACTTTAATGACATTAAATATACTGTTGATGGTGGATTTAATGAAGCAGAAAGAAAGTTAATATGTATATATCCATATTATATGGATTATGAAGATATAGAAGAATCAATTAAAGTATTGCAAATAGAAGGAAATTTTAAATTTAAAGAAGTAAAACATAAAGATTATTTAGGTGCTTTACTTAATTTGGGTATAAAAAGAGAGAAAATTGGAGATATAAATATACATGACAACTTCTGTCAAGTAATAGTAAGTAAAGATATAGCTGATTTTATAATAATAAATTTAAGCAAAGTCTCAAGAAATAATGTAACTATAAAAGAGATAAGCAAAAAAGATATATTTTACATAAATCCTAAATTTAAGGAAGTATCTTTTACAGTATCATCTCAGAGATTAGATTGTTTAATCAGTGGCATATATAATATTTCAAGACAAGAAAGTTTAAAACTTATAAATGCAGAAAAGGTATTTGTAGATTATGAAAAAATAACCTCTGCGTCGAAAATATTAGAACGGGAAAATCTTATATCTGTAAGAGGTAAAGGTAGAGCTATAATAGAAGATATAGGAGATATTACTAAAAAAGGCAAAATAAAAGTAAAAGTAAAACTAATAGTATAGGGAGGGGAACATATGCTGACTCCAGTAGAAATAGAAAATAAGGAATTTAAAAAAGGTATACGCGGATATAGAGAAGATGAAGTAGATGAATTTTTAGATATAGTAAAAGAAGATTTTGAAAATATATATAGAGAAAATTTAGACTTAAAAGAAAAAATTAGAATGTATAATGATCAAATAAATAAGTATGAAAATATAGAAGAAACATTAAAAGCTACACTTATAACTGCACAAACAGCAGCAGAGGATACATGTAGTGCAGCTAATAAAAAAGCTAAGATAATAGTAGAAGAAGCTGAGCTTAGATCAAGACAAATAATAGAACAAGCTAACAATAGAGTAATTGAAATTAGAAAAGAATATGACTCTCTTGTTAAAGAATTTAAGATATTTAGAAATAAATTTAAATCACTACTAGAAGATGAAATAAGAAGTGTAGATGACATTTTCTCAGATATAGATGAAAGCAGTGTAGAAAAAATAGATGAACTTCAAAAAGAATTATCAGATGCATTAGAGTAAAAAGATATTGACTATTTGAAAAATTTATTATAAAATTTCATACATATACAAAATTATACTTATAAATAAAAGCTATGATGGAGAGAGTAGTCTTTAGATAATTTCACAGAGAGTTGGAAAAAGCTGAGAACCAATAAATTTATAAAGGTGAAAATCACTCCTAAGCTGCAGGCTGAACGGTAAAACTATTAAGCTGTGCCGGTTAAAAACCGTTATATTGAAAGAGTGTTACATATGTAATATTTAATTTATATATGTAAAATTAGGGTGGTAACGCGAGTAATAACTCGTCCCTTTATGGGGACGGGTTTTTTTATGTAAAATTTTAAAATAAAAAAAGGAAGGTGGATTAGAATGACTAAATTTAAGTCATTAGTTGATTCTTCTGTAAAAGAAGCTGAAGCTAAAGTATCAAAATACTGGGATGACATAAATATGCTAGAGAAAACTCTAGAAAAAGGAAAAGATGATCCAAGTTTTGTATTCTACGAAGGACCTCCTACAGCAAATGGAAACCCTGGAATACACCACGTTATAGCTAGAACACTTAAAGACTCTGTTTGTAGATATAAAACTATGAATGGATATCAAGTAAAAAGAAAAGCTGGATGGGATACACACGGATTACCAGTTGAAATACAAGTTGAAAAAGAATTAGGTTTATCAGATAAGCAACAAATAGAAGCTTATGGAATAGATAAATTTAATAAAAAATGTAGAGAGTCAGTTTTCACATTTGAAAAACAATGGAGAGAAATGACTGAAAGAATGGCTTATGAAATAGACTTAGATAATCCATATATAACTCTAGACAATAACTACATAGAGTCTGTATGGTGGATATTAAATAAGTTTAATAAAGAAGGATTTGTATATGAAGGTCATAAGATACTTCCATACTGTCCAAGATGTGGAACAGGCCTTGCATCTCATGAGGTTGCACAAGGATATAAGGAAATAAAAAATAATACAGTAATAGCTAAGTTCAAGAGAAAAGATGCTGATGAATATTTCTTAGCATGGACAACAACACCTTGGACATTACCATCAAACGTAGCATTAACTGTAGGACCTGAAATAGATTATATAAAAGTTAAACAAAATGATGAAGTTTACTATGTAGCTAAAGCTTTAGCTAATAAGGTTTTAGGAGAAGACTACGAAGTTATAGAAGAATTAAAAGGTAAAGATTTAGAGTACGTTGAGTACGAACAATTAATGCCATTTGTTGAAGCTGATAAAAAAGCATTCTTCGTAACATGTGGTGATTATGTAACAACTGAAGATGGTACAGGAATAGTTCATACTGCACCTGCATTTGGTGAAGATGACTACAACTTAGGTAGAAAGTATGATTTACCAGTATTACAACCAGTTTCAGAAGCAGGTAAATTTACAACTACTCCATGGGAAGGTAAATTCGTAATGGAAGATGGAGTAGACGTTGAGATAATAAAATGGTTACACGGAGAAAATAAATTATTCGGCAAAGAAAAGGTAGCTCATAATTATCCACATTGCTGGAGATGTCAAACTCCACTTTTATACTATGCTAAGCCAAGCTGGTATATAGAAATGACAAAGCTAAAAGATCAATTAATAGCTAATAACAAAACTGTTGAGTGGTATCCAAACTTTGTTGGAGAAGGAAGATTTGGTAACTGGTTAGAGAACTTAAATGACTGGGCAATATCTAGAAGTAGATATTGGGGAACTCCACTTAATATATGGAAATGTGAATGTGGACATAAAGAATCTGTAGGATCAAGAAAAGAATTAGCAGAAAAGGCTATAGAAAATGTAGATCCAGAAACTATAGAATTACACAGACCATACGTTGATGATATACACTTTAAGTGTGAAAAGTGTGGAGGTACTATGACGAGAGTAACAGACGTTATAGACTGTTGGTTCGATAGTGGATCAATGCCATTTGCACAACATCACTATCCATTTGAAAATAAAGAAAACTTTGATGAGTTATTCCCAGCAGATTTCATTTGTGAAGGAATAGACCAAACTAGAGGATGGTTCTACTCATTACTTGCTATATCTACTTTCGTTACAGGAAAAGCTCCATATAAAAGAGTTTTAGTTAACGATTTAGTATTAGATAAAGAAGGTAAGAAGATGAGTAAATCAAGAGGAAACACTGTAAATCCTTTTGAATTATTTGATAAATATGGAGCAGATGCTCTAAGATGGTATTTACTATACGTATCTCCGCCATGGACTCCAACAAGATTTGATGAAGATGGATTAAAAGAAGTTCAAAGTAAGTTCTTAGGAACTATGAAAAATGTATATAACTTCTTTACGCTATATGCAAATACTGATGAAATAAACCCATCAGAATTCTTTGTTGAATATAAAGATAGACCAGAACTTGACAGATGGATATTATCTAAGTTCAATAACTTAAAGAAAGAAGTTGAAGAAAACTTAGAAATATTTGAATTAAATAAAACTGTTAGAATGATACAAGAGTTTATAAATGAAGATTTATCAAACTGGTATATAAGACGTTCAAGAAGAAGATTCTGGGCTACAGAATTAACTGAAGATAAAAAATCAGTTTATAATACAACTTACGAGATATTAACAGAGCTTTGTAAGTTAATAGCTCCATTTACTCCATTTATAGCAGAAGAAATATATAGAAACTTAACTAATGAAGAATCAGTTCATTTAGCTTCATATCCAAAAGCTAATATGGATTTAATAGATAATAGCTTAGAAGAAAAAATGGACTTAGTTAAAAACTTAGTTACATTAGGAAGAGCTTCAAGAGAAGCTACAAGAATAAAAGTACGTCAACCTATACAAAAAGTATTAGTGGATGGAAAATATGAAGATACTATAAATGACGTTGTAGACTTAATAAAAGAAGAATTAAATGTTAAAGAAGTTGTATTTGCTAAAGATTTAGGAGAATACATGAACTTTACATTAAAACCAAACTTTAAAGTTTTAGGACCTGTACTTGGTGCTAAAATGAAGTTCTTTGCTGGTGCATTAAGTAAGCTTGATGCAAGTGAAGTAGTATCTAAACTTGAAGCTGGAGAATCTATAACTGTAGATATAGATGGTGAAGAGTTTAACTTCAATAAAGAACATGTTTTAATAAACATATCAGCTAAAGAAGGATTTAATGTTACTATGGAAAATAATTTATTTGTAATATTAGATACAACTTTAAATGAAGCTTTAATAAATGAAGGATATGCAAGAGAGTTCATATCTAAAGTACAACAACTAAGAAAGTCTAATGATTTTGATGTTTTAGATAATATAGAAATAGATTATTGCTCAGATGATGAAATAGCTAATGCTATAAATGAATATTCTGAGTATATAAAATCAGAAACTCTAGCTATAGATATAAATAGAGTTGAAGATGAATCTATAGAAAAACATAACTTAAATGATCATATGACTGGTATAAAGGTTATAAAAAAGTAATTTTACTGTAATAAAAATTCCTAGATAAATTGTCTAGGAATTTTTTTATTTGCAATAAATTTTAAAAATTATGCAAAAATTGTTAAAATCATTGTATACAAATTAAAAATAAAAAGCAATATTAACTATATACCTAATAAAATAATGTGAAAATTGACGAAAAATATAGAAATAAATAAAAAATAAGAACTTTTGTAAAAATTATGAAAATGTTTGCCTGATATGGTAAAATAAGAAAGTATTAAAATATTAAAATATTATTTTAAAAGACAACAGGGAGGAAGTTTAATGAGTACAGCAAGTAAGAAAAAAACTAAAGTACAAGCTTTTATGGACTCAATAGAAAAGCTTGGTAACAAATTACCTCATCCAGTACTTATGTTTATGTACATAGCTGCATTTGTATTGGTATTATCGGCAGTGCTGGGATCATTTGGGGTAGTGGCTAAGACACCACTTGGAGAATTCCCAATAAACAACTTATTAGGGCAAGATCCTATAGAAGTATTAAAAGTAGGTGCAAATGGTACTGCAGTAGCAGAAAGATATTCAAATGGATTATCTTATGTAATAGGTACTGCTATAGCTAACTTTATGAATATGTATGCAATAGGGACTATACTTATAATAATGTTAGCGATAGGACTTATGGATCAAAGTGGATATTTATCAATATCTATGAAGAGTATAGTTTCAGCAACGCCTTCTAAATTAGTAACACCAGTTGTTATTTTCTTAGGGGTTATGTCTAATATGGCATCTGATGCAGGATATGTTGTATTAATACCTCTTGCAGCATTAATGTATTATACTTTAGGAAGACATCCATTAGCTGGACTTGCGGCAGGTTTTGCTGGGGTTTCTGGTGGATTCAGTGCAAACCTTTTTGTAAGCTCTACTGATGCATTATTATTACCATTTACTCAAGCAGCAGCGGAAACTGGAGATGCTATGGTAGGAACTAGTTTAGCAGGGGGACTTTCAGTAACAAGTAACTGGTTTTTCATGATGGGATCAACTCTTGTAATTATAATATTAGGAACATTAGTAATTGATAAATTCGTAGAACCAAGATTAGGGACTTATAACACAAAAGAAGCTGATGTTGAAGCTGATCATGAAATAACTCAAAAGGAAAGAGAAGCCTATAAATTTACAAATAAAATATTATTACTAGTTATAGGACTTATAGTTTTAGCTGCATTACCAATAGATACAGGTAATAAGATACCATTAGTTGGAGATTTATCTACTAATGTTAAATTATGGGTAGTTAATTCAGATGGAACAGCAACTCTTAATACTGTAGATAGTTTCTTAGATTCTATATTCTTCAAAGGCGATATGGTAATCATGTTAATGTTTGTTATATTCGCTATAAGTGGACTAGTATATGGATTTAAATCAGGTAAGTTTAAAAAGAGTTCAGATATAGTACCAGCTATGTGTAAAGCAATGGCTGATATGGCTCCAATAATAGTTATATTATTCTTTGTTGCACAATTTATAAACTATTTTAATGATTCACATTTAGGAGTATTAGTAGCATCTTTAGGAGCTGATTTAGTTTCACTTATACCAAAAGGTAACATGTTTATGTCTATGGTATTAATGGTAGCATTTATATTCTTAACAGCATTTGTAAACTTATTCATGGGTGGAGCATCATCTAAGTGGGGATTACTTGCACCAATATTTGTACCTATGTTAATGGTTGCAGGATTCTCTCCAGCAGGTGTACAGTTAATGTATCGTATTGGAGATTCATCTACTAACGTAATATCGCCATTAATGAGTTATCTTGGAGTTATAGTAGTATTTGGACAAAAGTATAAAAAAGATTTTGGTGTTGGAAACTTAATGAGTATGATGATGCCAATATCAATGGCATTTTTAATAGGATGGACTGTGTTTGCTATAATTTGGGCATTATCAGGAGTTCCAATAGGACCAGGAACTCAATTCTTTATTAATTAATACATAAAAGAGCAAAGGATATATTCTTTGCTCTTTTTTAATTTTAAGAATTAAATAGTTGACTTTTTAATAATTAAAACATATTATATAAAATAAACAATAATTAAAAATAAAATATATATATCCTATGAAAAGGATTAGTAACTAGGTATAGATTTAATACAGAGAATTGAGGATGCTGAGAGCTCGATATAAATAAATCTAGTGAATGGACCTTGGAGGAATTAGGTGAAATTTAAAAATATTAAAGAGTAGCTGATATCGTGACTGCACGTTATAGCAGATTATATAAAGAGATATACATTTAATAATTATGTATATAATTTAGGTGGTACCGCGGAAACTATATCCGTCCTATTAACTTAGGACGGATTTTTTTATTTTAAAAATACATAGGAGGAAGATAAAAATGAACAAACTAGGAATAATAGGTGCAATGGATGAGGAAGTAGATATATTAAAAGATATAATGGATATCCAAGAAACTATAGAAAAGGCAAGTTTAAAGTTTTATGTAGGAAAATTAGAAGGAAAAGATGTTGTTTTAGTTAGATGTGGTATAGGAAAAGTTAACGCAGCATTATGTGCTCAAATATTAATAAGTGAATTTAAAGTTGATGCAGTAGTTAATACAGGAGTTGCAGGAGCATTAAATGAAGAATTAGATGTATATGATATAGTAATTTCAACAGATGCTATTCAACATGACTTTGACACAACAGTATTTGGAGACAAAAAAGGTATGATTCCAAGAATGGAAAATTCAATATTTGTAGCAAATGAAAAATTAATAGATGCTGCATATAAATCATCAAAGGAAGAAGTAAAAACTCACAAAGTTTTAAAAGGAAGAGTTTTAAGTGGAGATATATTTATAAGTAGCAAAGAATTAAAAGACGAGTTAGTAAAAGAATTTAATGGATACTGTGGAGAAATGGAAGGAGCAGCTATAGCACATGTATGTCATGTAAATAATACTCCGTTTGTAGTAATAAGAGCTATGTCTGACAAAGCAGATGGAAGTGCTGATGTAACTTATGAAGAATTTGTAAAACAAGCTGCTCATAATTCTAAGGATATAGTAATTAGTATGCTAAAAAATATATAGGAGGAGTTAAATATGAGTGAAAAGAAAATAATATTTAGTGGAGCTCAGCCATCAGGGAAATTAACATTAGGTAATTATTTAGGTGCTATAAAAAACTGGACTGAGTTACAAGAAGAATATAACTGTTATTATAGTGTTGTTGATTTACATGCAATAACAGTACCTCAAGAAGCTAAAAACTTAAGAGCGAACACTATGCAATTATTAGCTCAATATTTAGCTAGTGGATTAGATCCAGAAAAAAATACTATATTTATTCAATCTCATGTTAGTGCACATACAGAACTTATGTGGATATTAAATACAATGACTTACATGGGTGAGTTAAGTAGAATGACACAATTTAAAGATAAATCTCAAAAAAATGAGGCAAATTTAAATGCAGGTTTATTTACTTATCCAGTATTAATGGCAGCTGATATATTATTATATCAAACTGATTTAGTTCCAGTTGGAGAAGATCAAAAACAACATTTAGAATTAGCAAGAGATTTAGCTAATAGATTTAACAATAGATACAGTCCTACATTTAAAGTTCCTGAAGCCTATATACCAAAAGCTGGAGCTAGAGTCATGAGCTTACAAGAACCTACTAAAAAAATGAGTAAATCAGATGAAAATGAAAATGGATATATATTATTAGTTGATGATCCAGATTCGATAAGAAGAAAAATAAAAAGAAGTGTCACAGATTCGATAGGTATAGTTCAATATAATGATGAACAACCAGGTATAAAGAATCTTTTAGATATATATTCTAAATTAGACAACAAATCTATAGAAGAATTAGTAGCTATGTATGAAGGTAAAGGATACGGAGATTTTAAAAATGATGTTTCTGAAGTTATTGTAGAAACTTTAAGACCTTTAAGAGAACAATATGAGTATTTATTATCTAATAAAGATTATTTAGAAGATGTATATGCTAAAGGAGCTCAAAAAGCAGAATATCAAGCAAGAAAAACACTTAGAAAAGTTTATAAGAAAGTTGGATTAATAGAAAAGAAGTTTCTATAATCTAAAAATTTAAAGTCCTATTTATTAGGACTTTTTTTGCATTTTAAATATAAAAATTGACATAATAAAAGTGTAAACAGTTTTTCAATATAAAGAGGGCGTGTTAAAAGTTGAAAAAGTATAGGACTGGCAACAAATTTTGTAGTGATATAAAAAATATGAAAGAAATAGATATAAGAATTAATGGAAATAAAGATGATGGGCACTATTTTAAGAAGCTTCAAGTTGTTAATAACAAACTAGATAATCTAATGTATATAATTGAAAGAAGTAGAATAAGAGATTTTATGATTTTAACAGATAGCAAAAGAAGATTATTTACAATTAATTTTATAGCTGGAGTAGGAAAAGGATTTGGTCAAGCCATAGGATTTAGCGTATTAACAGCTATAGTTTTATATTTAATTTCTAAGTGGGTAAACCTACCTATAGTAGGAGCATATATAGCCAAGTTTTTAGATATTATAGACCAATTTAGGAAAAATTAAAGGAGGACATTATGGATAATAAAAAATATCAAAAAGCTTTATTAAAAGAGAAAGATAATTTGATTAAATTAGTTTCTAAAATGGAAGATAATACGGTATTTGGATATACAACAAATCATACTAGTGAAAAATATACATCAGGTGAACTGTCAAGCTATGATAATCATTTAGGAGATATAGGAACTGAAGTATATATGCAAGAAATGCAAGATAGTTTAACTAGACATGAAAAACTTAAACTAAATGAAATAAATGATGCTTTATATAAAATAGAAAATGGAATTTATGGTATATGTGAAAAATGTAATAAAAATATAGATGAAGATAGATTAGAATTTATTCCTGAGGCAAGGCTGTGTGCAAACTGTGCAAAAAAAGAAGATAGTCATCTTAATAATGTAGAAAGTGTAAGCATAAAAGATAATTTTAGTGGACCAAACTTATATAGAAGCCCTGTTGAAGATTTAGTAAATATGAATAGAGACATGAGAGGTAGACGTTAGAAAAGAGGTTAAAATATGAGAAAATTAATAATACCAATTGTATCTATTTTTTTATTAATTAGTATTATTTATGGAATAAACACTTCCAATATAAGTGGGTTAGACGATCATCAATCAGCGATGATTAACAATAAAAATATAATTAAACAATATGAAGATATAGTAATAACAAAGGGAAATGAATCTAAAAAGGCAATTGCATTAACTTTTGATGATGGTCCAGATGAGGATTTCTCACCTCAAATATTAGATATACTAAAAAAATATAATGTAAAGGCAACATTTTTTATGGTAGGACAAAAAGTTGGATGGAATCCCCAAATAGCTAAAAGGGCATCTGATGAAGGTCACGATATAGGGAATCATACCTTTTCACATATAAATATATGTAAAAGTACAAATGAACAAATAATTAATGAAATAAATAAAACACAAAAAATAATAAAGGATGTAACAGGCAAAGAGCCAACTTTATTTAGACCTCCATATAGAGCGATAAATGAAAACTTGTTTAATATAATAAAATCAAAAGATATGAAGGTTGTTTTATGGTCTGATTTGGATACTAAGGATTGGAGCAATCCAGGAGTATATAATATTATAAAAACAATAGAAGACAACGCAAAAAATGGAACTATAATTTTACTTCATGATTATAATCAAATTAGAAATAATAAATCTCAAACTATACAGGCATTAGAAAAGGTAATACCTAAGATGCAAAGTTTAGGATATGAGTTTGTGACAATATCTGATATGATAAAATAAATTATAAAGCAAAAAGAAGGCATATAATATTGCCTTCTTTTTGCTTTATAATCTATATTGCCCCTTGTAATATTAATATATATAATAATATGTATATAAATATTATAAGGAGGAAAATTTATTGACATACATACTAATAATATTAGGATTAATCGGTTTAGATCAAATATCAAAATATATTGCTATAAAATATTTAGCTGGTATAGGAAGTATACCAATAATAAAAGATATATTTCATTTAACATATGTTGAAAATAGAGGTGCGGCATTTGGGATGTTTCAAAATAACCAAATAATATTTGTTGTAGTAGCATCGATTGCATGTATATTTGGTTTATATTATTTATATAAAAAAGAACTAAACTTATTAGGTAAAACAGCTATTATTCTTATAATATCTGGAGCTATAGGAAATCTTATAGATAGAATAAGATTAGGGTTTGTTGTAGATTATTTTGATTTTAGAATAATTTGGGATTATGTATTTAATATAGCAGATGTTTTTGTAGTAGCAGGAACTATATTATTATGTATTTATATAATATTTTTTGAAAATAACAAGTAGGTGAAGATATGGAAGAGATAAGACAGTTTTTAGTTATAGATGAAGAAGAAGGCTCTAGATTAGATGTATATTTATCGGAACAATTAGGAGATATGTCTAGAAGTTATATACAAAAATTAATAAAAGAAAAGAGAGTTAAAGTTAATGGAAAAGTAGAGAAAGCTAAATATTTAGTAAAAGAAAATGATGATATATTTATAGAGATACCAAAGCCAAAAACTCTTGAAATTATAGCTCAAGATATACCTATAGATATAGTATATGAAGATGATGATTTATTAATAGTAAACAAACCTCAGGATATGGTCGTACATCCAGCTCCAGGAAACTATGAAAATACATTAGTAAATGCAATATTATATCATTGTGAAGGCAATCTATCGTCTATAAATGGAGTTATAAGACCAGGTATAGTACATAGAATAGATAAAGATACATCTGGCCTTTTAATGATTGCAAAAAATAATAATTCTCACAACTATTTATCAGAGCAGTTAAAAGATCATTCAATAACTAGGGAATATGAATTTATATGTCATGGAGTTATAAAAGAAGATAAAATAACTGTAAATAAACCTATAGGAAGAAATCCTAAGGATAGGCTAAAAATGGCAGTAGTTAAAGATGGAAAACATGCAGTTACTCATTTTGAAGTTATTAATAGATATGAAAATTTTACACATGTAAAAGCTACTCTTGAAACAGGAAGAACACATCAAATAAGAGTTCATGCACTATCTTTAAATCATCCTTTATTAGGAGATCCAATATATGGACCTAAAAATAATAAATTTGGAGTTAAAGGCCAAGTTTTACATGCTAAAAAGCTTGGATTTATACATCCAACAACTAAGGAATATGTAGAATTTGATTCAGAGCTACCAGAACATTTTAAGAATATAATTAAAAAATTAAATAAAAATAGTTGAGAAAATATAACTAGTATTATATAATTATAAAAAATGAAAATTACCTTTAAGTGATACAGAGATATCATAAGGCAAGATTAAAAGTACAAATATAATTATAACTATATTTATATTTGGAATGTGTATAGGTTAATTATAGCTTCTTGCCCAAAAGGTAAGAAGCTTTTTTAGTTACCTAGTAAAGGAGGATTTTAATGAAAGAAAAAGCTCAATTAATGGATGATAAGGCTATAACAAGAGCTATAACAAGAATTAGTCATGAAATTATAGAAAGAAATAAAGGTATAGAAAATGTAGTTTTAGTTGGAATAAAAACTAGAGGAGTACCTATTGCAAATAGAATTTCAAAAAAGATTGAAAGTATAGAGGGTAAATTAGTCAATACAGGCGAAGTTGATATAACTTTATACAGAGATGATTTAAAAAAAATTGATGTAGATCCAGTTATAAATGGTTCTAATATAGATTTTGATATAAATGATAAAGTAGTAATATTAGTTGATGATGTTTTATATACTGGAAGAACAGTAAGATCTGCATTAGATGCTATAATGGATATAGGAAGACCTAAGTCTATACAATTAGCAGTATTAGTAGATAGAGGACACAGAGAATTACCAGTAAGAGCAGATTATGTAGGTAAAAATGTTCCTACATCAAGACATGAAATAATATCAGTTATGTTAAGTGAAACTGACGAACAAGATTCAGTAACTATAAAAGAGTAAAAACATAAAATTATATAAGGTTAATACCTTTTAATTCAGTACAGAGATGCTGAAAAAGGGAGAATTATTTCTCCCGCATTAAAAAATAGGGAGGTTTTTTTATGAAAAAAACAATATTATCATTGCAACATCTATTAGCTATGTTTGGAGCTACAGTTTTAGTTCCTATATTAACAGGATTTGATCCAGCGGTAGCAATATTTTGCGCAGGAATAGGGACTTTAATATTTCATACATGTACAAAAGGAGTAGTACCAGCATTTTTAGGATCAAGTTTTGCTTTTATACCAGTAATATTAGCAGCTAAGGAAGCTCACAATGGAGATTTAGCTTATGCACAAGGAGGTATAATTGTAGCAGGGCTTATATATTTAGTAATGTCAGCTATAATAAAAAAAATCGGAGTAGATAAAATAAAAAAATACTTCCCAGCTCAAGTAGTTGGAGCTATGATAGCTGTTATAGGACTTAATTTAATACCTACAGCTTTGGATATGGCATCACATAATTTTATTATAGCAGTTATAACATTAGGATCAGCAGTAGCTATAAATGTATTTGGTAAAGGTTTTGTAAAGCAATTAAATATAATAATTGCTGTTGCCATAGGATATATAATATCTTTAATGTTAGGAAATGTAGATACATCTTTTATGAGCAGTAGTGCATCTTTTTTACAAATACCAGCATTTAGATTACCTAAATTTAGTTTAGAAGCAACAGTATTAATTGCACCTGTAGTTTTAGCGGTATTCATGGAACATATAGGCGATATGACTACTAATGGAACTGTAGTCGGAAAGAATTTCATAGAAGAACCAGGACTTCATAGAACATTAATGGGAGATGCATTAGCTACAATAGCAGCTGGTTTTTTAGGAGGACCAGCAAATACTACTTATGGAGAAAATACAGCAGTACTTGCAATAACTAAAAATTATGATCCATCAATATTAAGAAGAACAGCTATATGTGCAATATTACTTGCATGTGTAAGTAAATTTGGTGGATTTTTACAAAGTATACCTACAGAAGTTATGGGAGGTATAAGTATAATGTTATTTTCTATGATTTCATATGTAGGATTAAAGACTATAAACGATAGCAAATGCATAAGTAATAAAAAGAATATAATAATAGTATTAACTATAATGATAATTGGATTAGGAACTACTTATTTAGGTAATAAAGGAATAGTTATAGGAATTCCTATAACAAAAACAGTTACTATAACAGGACTTAGTTTAGCTGCTATAGTAGGAATAATCTTAAATAGAGTTTTAAATAGAAATGAATTCAAAGTTGAAAAGAAAGAAGAACAATCAGTTCTTAATTCTCAACTTGTATAAAAAAACAGGGATTAACCCTGTTTTTTTAATTTAACAACTAATTCTTCTGATGGTGTTACATAAATAGTGCTATTAGTTTCGTATATAACCATACCAGGCTTAGAACCATTTGGTTTTTTTACATTTTTCTTTAAAGTATAATCTACAGGAACTTGTGAAGACATTTTAGATTTACTGAAAAATGCAGCTAGCATTGCACCTTCAAATATTGTAGATTCTGGAATTTCTTTTCCTTCGGTTTTAATTATTACATGAGATCCAGGTATATTTTTAGTATGCATCCATAAGTCATCATTATTAGCAATTTTTAATGTTAAAAAGTCATTTTGCTTATTATTTTTACCAACTAATATTGTAAATCCATCTGAAGATAAAAACTCATTTGGTTTAGTTGTTAGATTGTTTTTATCTTTTTTTGATTTTACCTTACCACGCATATAACCAAGTTTTTGTAATTCTTCTTTTATATCATCAAGTTCTGCTAAGTTATCACAGTTATCTATACTAAGTATTATATTTTCAAGATAATTTATTTCTTCTAAACTTAATCCTATTTGAGTTGTTATTTCTTTTTTAGCATGTTTTAGTTTATTATATCTTTTAAAATACTTTTGAGCATTTTCTGATGGAGTAAGATTTTTATTAAGATCTATTTTAATTAAAGGACAGTCTTCTTCATAAAAATTTTGAACCTCTACAAAATCCATACCTTTTTCAATCATATATATATATGCAGTTATAAGTTCGCCTTTTATTTTATAGATATTAGCATTATCAGATTCTTTAAGTTCAATTTTTTGTTTTTTCAATTTGTTGTATAATCTGTCTAGTTTAATTGATATACTCTTTTTAAAATCAGAAGCTCTTTGGTTTATTCTTTCTTTAGCATCTTTATTAGCATAAAAACTTTCTATTATAGATGATATACTTTCATCATGAACAACTTTTAAGCTATCAAATAATGTTAAATCTATAGAACTAAAATCTATAAGTTTATCTATAGAAGAATCTATTGCTAAGCAAGGATTATAATTACCATCTTTAATATTAAAAATTACGTTACTAAATTCTTTATATAAATTATCAAAATCTATACCATCAATACTTGAAGCTGGTTTAGAAATATCTAAATTTGATCTAAAACATATCTCTTTAGATACAATAGGACTTATACCTAAGAACTTAGAGTATATACATTTTGATATACTTCCATCAAACTCAGATATTGTTTCTTTAAATTTATCCTTAGATATTTTATCAAGAGGGTTTAACTTATCTTGAGCAGGTGGTAATACATAAGTCATACCAGGTAGTAGTTGTCTAACTCTACTTACACTAGGAGGAATTCTCTTTATAGAATCAACTATTTTATTTTCTTCGTGAGTAAGTATTATATTACTATGTCTTCCCATTATTTCTATTATTATATCTTTAGTAGTTTTAGCTTTTAGCTCATCAAGAGATTCAACAGTTATTTTTATAATTCTTTCAAATCCAACTTGAGACACACTAACTATATTCCCACTTTGTATATACTTTCTAAGTAACATACAAAACATAGGGGCATTTATGGGATTTTCTTTTTTATAATTTGCAGAAAGATAAACCCTAGGGTTAGATGCACTTGCACTAAGTACAAGTTTAAAATTTTCTTTATTATTTCTTATATGTAAAACTATTTCGTCATTTTCTGGTTGATATACTTTATCTATTTTACCGCCAACTAATTTAGATGATAATTCATCTGAAATAGCGTGGATAACTAAACCATCAAAGGCCATAATATCATTCCTTTCAAAATTTATTGATAAGTAGATTATTACACAGATGTATAATAATGTGAATATAATATTTAGAATATAGTTTAAAATAATATATAGGTTATAATCAATATAATTTCCTTTTATGAACAAAATATTGTATAATAAGCTAAGAATTCAAATTTATAGGGGGGATATAAATGAACTTCTGGAAATTACATGGAGTCGGCAATGATTTTATAGCAATAGATGGTAGATTTGATAATATAGATCCTAATAATTATTCAGATTTAGCTAAAAAAGTTTGTCATAGACACTTTGGTATAGGTGCAGACGGATTACTAGTTGTTAAAAATTCAAATATATGTGATGTTGAAATGGTATATTACAATTCTGATGGATCTAGAGCTAATATGTGTGGAAATGGTCTAAGATGTTTTTGTAAATTCGTATATGACAATAATATAGTAAAAGAAAATGAATTTAGTGTATATACACTTGACGGTATAAAAAAAATATCTTTAAATATAAACAAAGAAAAAATTGATACTATAAAAGTAAATATGGGAAAACCAAATTTCAATCCTAATATAATTCCAGTAAAAACAAATAAAGAAGTCTTTATAAATGAAAAGTTAGTAATAGATAATAAAGAAATAGAAGTTAGTTCGGTTCTTATGGGAGTTCCTCATACAATTGTGTTTGTAGATGAAATAATAAAAAAAGACATATATAAGTATGGAGAATTAATAGAAAAAAATGAAATATTCCCACAAAATACTAATGTTAACTTTGTAAAGATAGATGATAAAAATAATATTCAGGTTTATACATGGGAAAGAGGTTGTGGTTATACATTAGGATGTGGAACAGGAATGACTGCATCTGTTATAGTAGCTAATTACTTAAATAAAGTTAATAAAAAAGTAAATGTTAAATCAGAAGGTGGAAGTGTAAAAATAGAAATACTAGATGATGTATACATGATAGGAAATGCAGTTAAAATATGTGAAGGAACTTTGGAGGTATAGTAAATGGCTATTAGTATGACAGGCTTTGGAAGAGGCGAATATAAAAATGATAATTATCATTTTACAGTAGAATGCAGAACTATTAATCATAAATATGTAGATATAAATATACGTCTTCCGAGAAAAATATCTTTTCTAGAGGATAAAATAAGAAATGTAGTTAAAGAATATGTAAAAAGAGGTAGAGTTGATTTATATATAAAACTTGACTTAATAGGTAGTGAAGATGTAAACTTAAAATTTGATGAGAAGTTAGCTAGTGAATATGTAAATATATTAAATAATATAAAATCAACATTTAACTTACAAGATGATATAACAGTTATGAATATAGCTAAATTTCCAGATATAATAAAAAGTGAAGAAAAAGAAGAAGATGAAGACTTATTATGGTCAATGCTAAAGGTAGCTTTAGACGATTGCCTTGTTAAGTTAAAAGATATGAGAAAAGAAGAAGGTATAAAACTTTCTAATGACATAGATATGAGATGTGATTTATTAAAAGATTATATTGAACAAATAGAAAACTATTCATATAATGTTGTTAATGAATACAAAGAAAAATTAAATAATAGAATAGCTGAAATACTAGACAATCCAAGTCTTGTTGATGAAAATAGACTAGCTCAAGAAGTTGCAATATATGCAGATAAGTGTAGTATAACAGAAGAAATAGTAAGATTTAAAAGTCATATCTTACAACTTAAAAAGACAATACATAAAGATGAATCTATAGGTAGAAAAATAGATTTCTTAATACAAGAAATGAATAGAGAAACAAACACTATAGGGTCAAAATCATCAGATCTTAATATAACTAACTTAGTAGTTGAAATAAAAAGCGAATTAGAAAAAATAAGAGAACAAATACAAAATGTAGAATAGGAGAGATTATTATGAGCATGAACCTTATAAATATAGGATATGGTAATGTAGTTATGGCGAATAAGGTAGTTGCTATAGTAAGCCCAGAGTCAGCTCCTATAAGAAGATTAATACAAGAAAGTAAAGAAAGTGGAAGGTTAATTGATGCTACTTATGGTAGAAAAACTAGGGCAGTTATAATAACTGATAGTCAGTATATAATATTATCATCAGTTCAACCAGAAACTGTAGCACACAGATTCACCGATAAAGACGATCAGCAGATAGAGAATTAGAAAGGAAGATATAAATGAAAAGGAAAGGTTTATTACTAGTTGTTTCTGGACCATCTGGAGCAGGTAAAGGAACTATATGTAAAGAATTTTTACAAAATAATAAGGATGTTAAATTATCAATTTCTGCAACTACTAGAAATCCAAGAGAAGGAGAAGTAGATGGAGTTAACTATTTCTTTGTAACTAAAGAAAAGTTTAAAGACATGATAAATAACAATGAATTATTAGAACATGCTCAAATATATGATAATTTCTATGGGACACCAAAAGCTGCTATACTAGAGAACTTAGAAAATGGAAATGATGTTGTTTTAGAGATAGAAATGCAAGGTGCTAGACAAATAAAAGATGTATATCCAGAAGGTGTATTTATATTTATACTTCCTCCATCTCTTAATGAGTTAAAAAATAGAATTGTTGGAAGAGGCACAGAAACAGAAGAACAAATAAATAAAAGATTTGGTTCAGCTGTTGATGAAATATGCCAAATAGAACACTATGATTATTTTATAGTAAATAATGATGTAAAAACTTCAGCTCAAGAATTAGAACACATAATATCAGCTGAAAAAAATAAAGTTTATAGATATAAAGAAAATATAATAAAAAAATTCAAGGAGGAATTATAAGATGATAAAGCCATCAATAAATGAAGTATTAAACCAAATCGATAACAGATATTATTTAGTAGTAACAGTAGCTAAAAGATCTAGAGAATTAATAGATGGAGCAACACCATATGTTCCTACAACTAAGCACCAACAAATAAAACCAGTTACATTAGCTACACAAGAAGTTGCAGATAGAAAAATAACTTTTAGAAAATTAACAGAAGAAGAAATAGAAATAGAAGAAGCTAAGCAACATTTAGCTCAAGTTCAAAACATAATAGAGGAGTAATAATATGTTAAAGGACAAAACAGTAGTTTTAGGTGTTTCTGGAGGAATTGCTGTATACAAAGCTTGTGACTTAGTGAGTAAATTAAAAAAAGTTGGAGTAAATGTTCATGTAATAATGACTAAATCAGCTACTGAATTTGTAGCTCCACTTACGTTTCAAACATTAAGTCAAAATTATGTTGTAGAAGATATGTTTGAATCTCCAAAAACTTGGGATGTAGAACATGTTTCATTGGCAAAAAAAGCTGATTTATTTGCATTAGTTCCTGCTACTGCAAATCTAATTGGTAAAGTAGCAAATGGAATTGCAGATGATATGCTAACAACTACAGTTATGGCTACAAAAGCTAAAGTGCTTATAGCTCCTGCAATGAATACGAATATGTATGAAAATCCTGTAGTTCAAAGAAATATACAAACATTAAAAGATTTAAATTATGAGTTTGTTGAGCCTGAAAGCGGAAGATTAGCTTGCGGAGATATCGGTTCGGGTAAATTGGCATCTGTAGATGTTATATTTGAAAGTATAATAAATCTTTTACAAGAAAAAAAAGATTTAAAAGGTACAAGCATAATAGTAACAGCAGGTCCTACAGTTGAAAGTATTGATCCTGTAAGATATATAACAAATAGATCAACAGGAAAAATGGGATATGCTATAGCTAAAAAAGCTATAGAAAGAGGTGCAGATGTGACTTTAATATCAGGACCTACTAATATCATACCGCCTCAAAATCTGAAAAAGTTTATAAAAACTGAATCAGCAGATGATATGTATAATGCTGTTTTAGAGAACATAGATGAAAATCAAGTAATAATAAAAAGTGCTGCAGTTGCAGATTATAAACCTAAAAATTATTCTGGTAAAAAAATTAAAAAATCAGATGATGATTTAAGCATTAAGCTAGATAGAACAAAAGATATAGCATTAGAAATAGGTAAAATAAAAAAAGATAAAATCTTAGTTGGATTTGCTGCAGAAACTAATGATTTATTAGAAAATGCTAAACGTAAAATAGATAAAAAGAACTTAGATTTTATAGTAGCAAATGATTTAACTCAAGAGGGTGCCGGATTTGGAGTGGACACCAATATAGTTAAAGTTATAGATAAAGATGGAATCATAAATGAGTATCCTAAAATGAAAAAAGAAGAGGTAGCTGACGTTATCTTAGATAAGATAAAAACTCTATTAAATATATAAGCATCTATATTAAATATAGATGCTTAATTTTCATTTATAGATAAATAGTATATTATTAGGGTACTTATAAATAATATGTTTACTGTAAATGATAAGAATAAGTATATAAAAATATAAATAGAGGTTAAAATATGAAGCAATATGCAAAAGTTATAGTAAGAAATAATTCTATACATACAGATAATTTATTTACGTATGAAATACCAGATTTTTTTAGTGAAAATATATGTATAGGACATAGAATATTAGTTCCTTTTGGAATGTATAATAAACCGTTAGAAGCATTTGTATTTGATATAGTTGATTTTATTGACGAAAATATAAAAACTAAAAAAATACTTGATTTATTAGATGAAGAGCCTATTTTTAATAAAGATGATATAAATTTAATAATATGGATGAAAAATAAATACTTATGTACATATATTGATTGTATAAATTTATTATATCCAAAAGGATATAAACTAAATAATTTTAAAGTAATTAAGCTTAAAGATGAAGATTATAAAAGTACAAATAAAAATGAAAATAAAATTTTAGAAATACTAAAAAATAATAAAGGCAAAATAAAATTTGAAAAAATAAAGAAAATACCAAATGCAAATAACTTGATATATAAAATGCAAAAAAATAATATAGTAGAGTTAAAATGGGAATATAAAGACCATAAAAATGAAAAGAAAGTTTATTCAATATCATTAATTGAAGATATAGTAGATATTGATGATTATATAAATATAAATAAAATAAGATTAGGAAATAAGCAAAAAGAAATTATAGAATTTTTAAAAGAAAAAAAAGAAGTTGATTTAAATGAAGTACTAGAAAATTTAAAAATAACAAGACAAAGTATAAATAAGCTAAAAGAAAAAAATCTTATTAGAATAGAAGAAGTTGATTTTTATAGAAGTCCAGAACAAATATACTCTATAGAGCAAAAAGAAATAAATTTAAATGAAGAACAAAGTAAAGTAGTAAGTACAATAAATAGTGAAATGTTTGATGAAAATAAAAAACCATATATGATTCATGGAGTGACAGGAAGTGGTAAAACAGAAGTATATATGGCTATAATTGAAAATGCATTAACTCAAGGATTAGATGGTTTAGTTTTAGTTCCTGAAATTTCTTTGACTCCTCAAACTATATCAAGATTTAAAAACAAATTTGGAGACATTGTAGGAGTTTTTCACAGTCAACTATCAGAAGGTGAAAAACATGATGTGTATAAACAAGTAAAAGAGGGGAAAATAAGAATATTAATTGGTGCTAGATCGGCTTTATTTACACCATTTACAAGTTTGGGTGTTATAATTATCGATGAATTTCATGAAAGTGCATACAAATCAGATAAAAATCCTAAATTTAGTGCTATAGAAGTAGCTAAGTTTATAGCAAAGAAAAGAGATATTTCTTTAGTTTTAGGATCTGCAACACCATCTATAGAAGAATATTATAAAGCTGTTAATGGTGAATATAAGTTACTTGAAATAAATAAAAGAGCAAATAAAAAGCCTATGCCAAAAATTGAAGTTGCTGATATGAAAGAAGAACTTATGATAGGTAACAAAAGCATATTTAGTACTAAACTAAAGTCAGAAATAGAACTTGCTATAAAAAATAATAGTCAAGTGATGCTATTTTTAAATCGAAGAGGGTATTCAAATTTTGTATCTTGCAGAAAATGTGGTTATGTATTTACTTGTGAGAATTGTGATATATCACTTACATATCATAAAAAAAGTAATACAGGAAAATGCCACTATTGTGGATATGAAAAGGAAATTCCTAGCGAGTGCCCAGAATGTAAAAGCAAATACATAAAACCATTTGGAATAGGTACTCAAAAAATCGAAGAAGAAATAAAAACTATATTTCCTAACTTAAGAGTTTTAAGGCTTGATAAGGACACGACTTCTAGGAAAGGCTCATTTGATAGAATCTTAAATAGTTTTAAAAATAAAGAAGCCGATATTCTTATAGGAACACAAATGCTTAGCAAAGGATTAGATTTTGATAATGTAACATTAGTAGGAATATTATCAGCAGATATGATACTTAAATTTCCAGATTTTAGGAGTTCGGAAATGACTTTTCAACTAATTACTCAAGTTGCAGGTAGAGCAGGAAGAGCTGAAAAAGATGGAAAAGTAATTTTACAAACTTATGATACTGATCACTATGCAATTAAACGTGCTATAAATTATGACTTTAAAGGATTTTATGAAGATGAAATAAAAATAAGAAAATTATTTGATTATGCTCCATTTAATAATATGGTTAGTGTTGTATTAAGTGGAAAAGATAATAAGTTAGTAGAAAGTAATTCTAAAAAAATGTATGATTCATTAGCTTATTTATTAAGAGAGCGTGGTATAAATGATTTATCTTTTATATTAGGGCCTAACCAATGTTCTATAGGAAAAATAAATCAAAATTATAGGTGGCAAATATTATTTAAAGATGAGGATATTGAAATAAATCTATTAAAGGGTATAATAAAATATATATGTATAACTAAGCGCGAGATAGTTTTTGATAAGGATATAAATATATCTATAGATATAAATCCTTATAGTGTATTATAAAAATTAGGAGGAATATAAAATGGCGTTAAGACAAATAGTTCAAATAGGAGAACCTGTATTAAGAAAAAAGTGTAAAGTTGTAGAAAAAATAGATGAAAAAATAATACAATTATTAGATGATATGGCTGATACTATGTATGAAGCTGACGGTGTAGGACTTGCAGCTCCACAAGTTGGAATATTAAAAAGAATAGCAGTAATAGATGTTGGAGATGGAATAATAGAACTTATAAATCCAGAGATAATAGAGACTTCAGGAGAACAAACTGATGATGAAGGATGCTTAAGTGTTATGAATGAATCAGGACCAGTTACAAGACCTTATTATGTTAAAGTAAGAGCTATGAATAGAAAAGGACAAATGTTTGAAATGGAAGGAGAAGAACTTTTAGCTAGAGCATTTTGTCATGAAATAGACCACTTAGATGGAATATTATTTGTAGATAAAATTGAAAAGTAGTAGGAGTTGATATATATGAAAATAGTATTTATGGGTACGCCAGAATTTGCAGTTCCATGTTTACAAAAAATAATAGATGAAGGACATGAAGTACTAGCAGTTGTTACTCAACCAGATAAACCTAAAGGTAGAGGAAAAAAACTAGCTATGCCTCCAGTTAAAGAATTAGCTTTAAAATATAATATTGATGTATATCAACCAGTTAAGGCTAGAGAAGAATCTTTTGTAGAAAAATTAAAAGAAATTAATCCTGAATTAATTGTAGTTGTGGCATTTGGTCAGATATTACCAAAGAGTATATTAGATATACCTAAGTTTGGATGTGTTAATGTACATGCATCATTATTACCAAAATACAGAGGAGCAGCACCTTTAAATTGGGTTATAATAAATGGAGAAGAAAAAACAGGTGTAACTACAATGTATATGGATGTTGGTCTAGATACAGGAGATATGATTTTAAAGAGTGAAATACCTTTAGATGATGAAATAACAGCAGGTGAACTTCATGATAAAATGATGATAGATGGAGCAAATGTATTAAAAGAAACAATAGACCTTATTGCACAAGGAAAAGCTCCAAGAGAAAAGCAAAATGACGATGAAACTTGTTATTCACCTATAATGGATAAAACATTAGGAAATATAGATTGGAATAAATCTGCTAAAGATATACATAATCTTGTAAGAGGTGTAAATCCATGGCCTAGTGCATATACGACTTATGAGAATCAAACTATGAAAATATGGAAAACTAAAGTTGTAGATAAAAATAGTGATAAAGCTCCAGGGACTATATTAAAAGTTGATAAAGAGGGTATAGAAGTAAATACAGGAAATGGAGTTATTCAAATAAGTGAGATACAAATGTCTGGAAAGAAAAGAATGGTAGTATCTGAATATATAAAAGGAAATACTATAAGTACTGATATTGTATTAGGAATATAAGATGATAAACTTTAAAAAGTATATGACAACAATAGGCTTTTTCATATTAATATTAGTCGGATTATTTTTAGGAATGAATATTTTTATGAAAAGCCTAGAAAATCTGTTTTCTATAACGATAAATGCATTAATAATATTATTATTAATTATAACTATATTTTCAAGTGTAGTTACTTATAGTGTATTGAAAGGTAAAAAAGTAAATAAAGACATAATGAAAATTAACTTTAAAATAGTTAATTTACTATATCCAATACTTATAGCATTAGGCAATACTTTAAATATACCTAAAGATGAAATAAGAAAAGTTTATGTTAAATTAAACAATGATTATATATATAGTAATAGGTATAAAATAAAACCAGAAGACATACTTATTCTTATACCACATTGTATTCAAAAAAGTAAGTGTAAACTAAAAATTACAACAGACGTAAGAAATTGCAAAAGTTGTGGTCTTTGTAATGTAGCTGACTTATTAAAATTACAAAATAAGTATGGTGTTAATGTATTTATAGCTACAGGTGGTACATTAGCAAGAAAAAAAATAAAAGAATTTAGACCTAAAGCTGTAGTGGCTGTAGCTTGTGAAAGAGATTTAACAGCTGGAGTTCAAGATATAAATCAAATTCCAGTATTAGGCGTATTTAACAAAAGACCTAATGGTCCTTGTGTAGATACTGAAATTGATGCCAAAGAAGTTGAAAATGCAATAAAATTCTTTATAGGAGAGTGTTAGATATGATGCCATTTTATGGTGGGTATGGATATCATTTAGATCCTACGTTAATTATTTTAATACCAGCTATACTTTTTACTATGTATGCTCAATTTAAAGTTAATAACACAACTAGTAGGTATTTTAAAGTTAGTAGTAGATTAGGTTATACAGGAGAACAAACAGCTAGAAGAATATTAGATGCAAATGGACTTTATAATGTCAGAATTGAAATGGTCCCAGGAAGATTAAGTGATCATTACGATCCGAGAAGTAATGTAGTTAGATTATCTGAGGATATATACTATGGAACATCTATTACAGCTACTTCTGTTGCAGCGCATGAGTGTGGGCATGCTATTCAACATGCTAAAGGGTATGCTCCTCTTCAGATAAGAAGTAGTTTAGTTCCTGTAGTAAACTTTGCATCTAATATTTCATGGTTTTTAATATTTGCAGGACTTTTTATGTCAGGTCCTTTACTAAAAATAGGTATACTATTATTTTCAGCATCTGTATTATTTCAAATAATAACATTACCAGTAGAATTTAATGCATCTAGTAGAGCTTTAGTTCAACTTGGAAATGAGGGTATATTAGAAGGAAAAGAGATAAAGCAAGGGAGAGAAGTATTAACTGCAGCAGCATTAACATATGTAGCAGCAGCATTAACATCAGTACTTCAATTACTAAGATTAATTGCAATAGCACAAAGACATGATGATTAATAGAGATTGTCCTAGGGGTTTCTAGGACTTTTTCTATTTAGAGATGGAGGTATTTAATGAACGCAAGAAGATTGGCATTTAAAACGTTATATGATATTGAAAGAAATAAAAATTATTCAAATATATCTATAAATAAGAATTTTAAAGATATAGATATTAGTGATCAAGAAAAAGGTCTTGCTACTGAACTTATTTATGGAGTTATAGAAAATAAATATTATTTAAACTATATAATAGACAAGCTATCTAAGATAAAATCGAAAAAAATGTCTACCTATGTTAAAATATCATTATGGTTAGGAATTTATCAAATACTATTTTTAGATAGTATAAAAGATCACGCAGCAGTAAATGAAAGTGTAGCACTTATAAAAAAATATGACAAAAAGTCATCAGGGTTTGTAAATGCCATATTAAGAAATGTAATAAGAAACAAAGAAAATATAATGGAAATTGATAAAAAAGATATAGTTGAATATTTATCTATAAAATATTCATATAATCAATGGTTAATTAGAAAGTGGATAGAAGAATTTGGACAAGAATTTACAGAAGATTTATTAGAGGCAAACTCAGAAAAACCAAATTTATATATAAGATCAAACACACTTAAAATAAATAGAGATGAGCTTATAAATAAATTAAGAGAACAAGGAATAGACTGTAGTAAAGTAAACGGAATAGATGAAGCTATAATGGTTAAGAATCTAAAAAATATAGAAAATAATAAGTTATTTAAAGAAGGATATTTTACAGTTCAAGACATAAGTTCTATGCTTGTTGGAAAAGTTGCAAATCCAAAAGAAGAGAAATTAGTTTTAGATGTATGTAGTGCACCTGGAGGTAAAACTACTCATTTAGGAACTATAATGAAAAATACTGGTCAAGTAATTTCAAGAGATATATTTGATCATAAATTAAAACTTATTAATAATACTGTAAAAAGACTAGGTCTTAAAAATATAAAAGTTGAAAATTTTGATGCTCTTAATATAGATGAAAATAGTATAGATAAATTTGACTACGTTATTTGTGATGTACCATGTTCTGGTATGGGAATAATAAAAAGAAAGCCAGAAATAAAGTTTAAAAAAGAAGAAGAAATAAAAGACTTACCTATAATACAAAAAAAGATTTTAAATAATGCTTCAAAGTATGTTAAACTAGGTGGAAATTTAATATATAGCACTTGTACTATACATGATGAAGAAAATATAAATGTAGTTAAAGAATTTTTAAATGTTAATGATAATTTTGAACTAGTACCTATTGATGAAGTTAATGTGGATTTAGATAATCAAGATAAAGGATATATAAAAATATACCCTAATATACACGGAATGGATGGATTTTTCATAGCTAAACTAAAAAGAGTAAGGTAGGAATCAATATGAATAATGACAATAAAGTGTGTTTAAAAAATTTAACTGAAGAAGAATTAAAAGAATTTATAAAAAGTATAGGAGAAAAAGCTTTTAGAGGAACTCAAATTTATGGGTGGATTTATAAAGGTGCAAAGACTTTCGATGATATGAATAATATACCAAAGTCTTTACGAGAAAAGTTAGAAAAGGTCTCGTGTATTGGGAATTTAGATACAGAGCTTAAATTAGAATCCAAGATAGATGGAACGAGAAAATATTTATTTTTATTAAATGATGGAAACATAATTGAAAGTGTAATGATGGAATATGAACATGGTGTAACAGTATGTATATCTAATCAAGTTGGGTGTAGAATGGGATGTAAGTTCTGTGCATCTACAATAGATGGACTGTTAAGAAATTTAGAACCATGGGAAATATTAGACCAAATAATAAAAATACAAGAGGATATAGGCAAAAGAGTGTCAAATATTGTATTAATGGGAAGTGGAGAGCCTCTTGATAATTTTGATAATACTAAGAAATTCTTACAATTAGTAAATGAAAAAAATGGACTTAATATAGGATATAGACATATAACTTTATCTACTTGTGGAGTAGTTCCTAAAATGTATGAATTAGCAGATTTAAAAATACCTATAAACTTAGCATTATCGCTACATTCGCCTTATGATGAATCAAGAAAAGAAATAATGCCTATAGCTAATGCTTATTCAATAAAAGAAGTTATAGATGCATGTAAAAATTATATAAAAATTACCAATAGAAGGGTTACATTTGAATATTCACTAATAAAAGGAGTTAATGACTCCAAAGAGGATGCAAAGGAATTATCAAAGATTTTAAAAGGGTTATTATGCCATGTAAATTTAATACCTATAAATAAAGTAGAAGAAAGAGATTATGAAAAACCAGATAAAACGTATGTATATAAGTTTAGAGATATGTTATTAAAAGAAAATATACCTGCTACTATAAGAAGAGAAATGGGAGCAGATATAAATGGTGCTTGTGGTCAATTAAGAAGAAAACATAAATAAAATAGAGGGGGAAAAATTATGATATATAACTGTGTTTCCCATATTGGAAAAGTTAGAAAAAATAATGAAGACTGTTGTAAGGGAGAAATTATCCCGACAAAATCTGGTGATATAGGTATATTTGCTATAGCTGATGGAATGGGTGGCCATAATAAAGGTGAAGTAGCAAGTGAACTAGCAGTAGATAATATAGTACGTTTTTTAAAAAATAACCTAATACAAAATGAACACGTTAAAATAAATTATATAGATGATATTCTTAAGCAAGCTTATAATGACGTAAACTCTATAATATATAAAAAATCTAAAATAGATGAAGAATGTAGTGGTATGGGAACTACATTAACTACAGTAATAATATATAAAGATAAAGCATATATTGCAAATGTCGGTGATAGTAGATGTTATATATTAAGAGGCAATGAATTTAATAAAATTACAAGAGATCATTCTTTAGTAGAAGAACTTATTGCTCAAAATGCTATAACTGAAGAGGAAGCAAAAACACATCCAAGAAGAAATGTTATAACTAGAGCATTAGGAACAGAGCAGATGATAATAGTTGACATTTATAAAGAAGACATAAATAAGGATGATAAGATATTATTAGCTACAGACGGATTAACTGGTTTTGTCGATCAAAGAGATATATATGACATTATATGTAAAGATGAGAATATAGATGAAATAACTGATAGTTTGATAAATAAGGCTAATGAAGTTTCAGGTAAAGATAATGTATCAGTTATATTAATTAAGTATAATTAGGATGGTGATAAAGTGGGAGAGACAGTTTTAGGAAATAGATATGAAATAATTAAAAAAATTGGCGATGGGGGTATGGCTTTTGTCTATGAAGCTAGGGACAGACTGTTAAACAGAACTGTAGCTATAAAGGTTTTAAGACCTGAATTTGTAGATGATCAAGAGTTTTTAACTAAGTTTAAAAGAGAAGCTGAAGCGGTTGCAAGTCTTTCACATCCTAATATAGTAAATGTATATGATGTTGGTGAAGATGGAAAAGTACATTATATAGTTATGGAGCTTATAGAAGGACAAAACTTAAAGGATATCATAAAAAATGAAGGTACTTTAGATGAATATACAGCTTTAGATATAACTAAGCAAATAGCAAGAGCATTAGGAGCTGCACACAAAAAGGGGATTATACATAGGGATATAAAACCTCATAATATACTTATATCTAATGAAGGTAGGATTGTAAAGGTAGCTGATTTTGGGATAGCTAAAGCTGTTTCAAGTTCCACTATGACTAGCACTGGAAGTGTAATAGGATCTGTTCATTATTTTTCACCAGAACAAGCTAAAGGTAAATTTGTAGGTAATACTACGGATTTATATTCTTTGGGGATAGTTTTATATGAAATGATAATAGGTAGAGTACCATTTAGAGGAGATAGTCCTATATCTATAGCACTTCAGCATATAAATGATGAGATAGAGTTTACTCAAGAAGAAAAGGTAGCTATACCTCAAAGTGTTAGAAATATAATAAAAAAGTTAACTTCTAAATCTAGTGCAGATAGATATCAAGGAGCAGATGAGCTTATAGAGGATATTGAATATATAGAAAAAAATATAGATTTAGACTTTATAAAAGAATATGACAACTATGCTACACAAAAGATAGATGAAAATGAACTAAATAAAGCAATAAAAATGGGAAATACTAATCCAAGAATTGATTACAATGAAGAAGACTTAGAAGAAGAGGATGAGAAAACACCTCCGATAAAGAATTCTAAGAGGAAAAAGAATAAAAAAGAAGACAATCCAAAAAGTAAAAAAAGGTGGAAAATAGCAGCTGTAGTTTTATCTATAATACTTATAATACAAGTACTAGTTGTAGGAAAAATTGCATCATCAATGTTTGGTAAAAATAAAACAGAAGAAGGAAAAGCACCAGACTTTATTAATATGGAATTAAGTGAAGCTCAAAAGGTTGCAGGTGACATGGGAATCAATATAAGTGTTAGAATAGAAGAATACAGTAGCAAAGTTAGTAAAAATCATATAATTGACCAAGCACCAAAGGCAGGTACACAAATAAATCCTGGGGATACTATAAGTGTAGTTGTAAGTAAAGGTGAAAAACAAACTTCAATACCAAACTTAGTAGGACTTACTCTTGGAGAAGCTCAAAGTATAATAAGTGAAAATAAGTTGAGTTTAGGAACTGTAAATTATGAATATAATGATTCACATGAAAAAGATGTGGTATTACATCAATCTCCTAGTTCGGGAAGTATACAGGCAGGAGATAAAATAAACTTAGTAGTTAGTAATGGTCCAAAACCAGTGGAAACACCAAAAGAGCCAGAAACACCAAAACAACCAGAAACACCAAAAGAACCAGAAAAACCAATAGTTCCAGATAAAGATGAAACTAATCAAGGTAATAATGGTAATGGAGAACAAACAGAAAATGGTTCAGGAAGTGGAAACGGAGGACAACTAGAAAATGGTAGTGGCAGTACCAGTGGTAGTGGTCAACATGGATCAGGACAAGGAAGTAATAATAGCGGACAGCATGGTAATAATGGAAATGGAGAAACAACAACACCAGAAACAGGTGATGCTACAGTCCAATAGCATAAAAGTTTTAATTATATAATATTAATTGTTATATAATTAGTTTATGTTTACAAAGTATAATAAATAATTATATTAAAGTCCAATGATTAATAATTATTGGACTTTTTTGTAATATTTATGTAAAGTTATATAAATAATAGTATTTAGTAATTTTATTAATCTATAAGGAGGATTTAAATGATAGAAGGAATTATTACAAAAGGTATTGGAGGGTTTTATTACATAGATACAAACCAAGGAATATATGAATGTAGAGCTAGAGGTATATTTAGAAAAAATAAGATAACTCCTTTAGTTGGAGATAATGTAAAAATAAGTATAGTTGATGAAGAAAATAAAAAAGGCGTATTAGAAGAAATAAAAGAAAGAGAAACAGAATTAGTAAGACCACCAATATCTAATGTAAATAAAGCTATAATTGTATTTGCAATAAAAAACCCAAATCCTAATTTATCTTTATTAGATAGATTTATTGTTTTAGCAGAAAGAGAATGTTTAGATATAGTTATAGTTTTAACTAAAGCTGATTTAGCTACAGATGAAGAACTAGAAAATTTAAAAAGAATATATGAAATGAGCGGATATAAAGTAATACCAGTTAGCAATAATGAAAACTTAAACATAGATAAAGTAAAAGAAGAGTTAAAAGGAAATATAGTTGTCTTTGCAGGACCATCTGGAGTAGGAAAATCTACACTATTAAATCATATAGATAGTAAATTTCAACTGCAAACAGGTGAAGTTAGTGATAAAATAAAAAGAGGAAAGCATACAACAAGACATGCAGAACTTTTAAAATTAGAATGTGGGGGTATGGTAGCTGATACACCTGGATTTAGTTCATTGACTTTAGATGACATTGAAGAAACTGAGCTTAAAGAATACTTTATAGAGTTTGACGAGTTTTCTGATGAGTGTAAGTTTGGTGGTAGATGTATGCATGAAAATGAACCATCATGTGGTATAAAAGAAGCAGTAAAGGATAATAAAATATCAAAAGAAAGATATGAAAGTTACCTACAATTACTAAATGAAAAGAGACAAGGGAAGAGGAGGTACTAAGCATGATAAAAATAGCACCATCAATTTTATCAGCAGATTTTGCAAGATTATTAGAGGATGTAAAGAAAGTAGAAAATGCAGGATGTGAGTATTTACACATTGATGTTATGGATGGACATTTTGTTCCTAATATAACATTAGGTCCAAATGTTGTTAAATCATTAAGAAAAGATGTAAAAATGGTATTTGATGCACATCTAATGATAGAGAATCCAGATAATTATATAAAGGATTTCGTAGATGCAGGTTGTGATATAATCGTTGTCCATGAAGAAGCATGTACTCATTTACATAGAACTATACAAAATATAAAATCGCATAATGTAAAAGCTGGGGTAGCATTAAATCCAGCAACTCCAATAGAAAATATAAAATATGTATTAAAAGACTTAGATATGGTTCTTATAATGACTGTAAATCCAGGATTTGGAGGTCAGTCATTTATAGATGGTATGGTAGATAAAATAAAAGAAGTAAAATCTTTAATAGATGAGCAAGATCTAAATGTAGATATACAAGTTGATGGAGGTATAAAACCTTCAAATGTAGATAAAGTAGTAAAAGCAGGAGCTAATGTTATCGTAGCAGGATCAGCTATATTTAACAGTGATGATATAGAGACTACAGTTAAAGAATTTAGACTAAATGCATCTAAATAAGGGGTAATTATGAAAGCTTGTATTTTATTAAATGGAGAAGTAGATAATCTTGATTATATAAAAAATATTATAGATAACAATGATTACAGATACATAATATGTGCAGATGGAGGAGCAAAACATTTATATAAATTAAATATAGTACCTAATTATATAATAGGCGATTTAGACTCATTAGAAGAGTCGATAATTAATTATTATAAAAATAAAGGTGTCGATTTTAAAAAATTTCCTAAAAGAAAAGATGAGACAGATGCTCAGTTATGTATACACTTAGCAAAAGATTTAAATGCATCAGAAATTCACCTTCTAGGAGCTCTAGGCGGTCGTATTGATCATACTATTGCAAATATAAATCTTATGTATTATATAAAAGAGTTAGGAATAAATCCCATAATTAAGAGTAAAGTTGAAGATATATATATGGCTGACAGTGAAGTTATAAATATAATGGGACAAAAAGGGGATATTATATCTATAATTCCAGCAAAAGGTGATGTAAGTGGAGTTACACTTAAAAATTTAGAGTATCCTCTTGAAAATGCAATTATAAAATATGGTAATCCAATAGGTATATCTAATGTAATGAAAAGTAATCAATGTAGTATAAAAGTTAAAAATGGATGTTTAATAATAGTTAGAAATAAAATACCAAAGTAGCATATGCTATTTTGGTATTTTTATTTTTATAAAAATAATCATAATAGCTTGGCCTATTTTTGTTAAATTGTATTAAAGGGATATAAATATGAATATTATATTTTATGAAGGTATTTATAGGAGGGAATAATTTGAGAAATCAATATAGAAATTTACTTGGAGTGCTATGTTTAGCTACAGGTATAACTGTTATTTTGGGATTGATACTTCCTAATTGGTTATGGATGATGCTATTATCTATTGTACTTATAGGGTGTGGGGTAATGTTATTTATGTAAAATATATATTAGAAATTTAAGGGGGATAAATTTATGAAAATAATAACTGTTAAATGTCCTAAATTTTTATCTAAGATAATAATGTTTTTTATGAGAAAAAAATAAAAGCCTACAGGTTGTAGGCTTTTTTATTAAAACTAAGCTCTTTCAACTTTTCCAGAACGTAAACATCTAGTACAAACTTTTATTCTCTTTGGAGTACCATCTATTATCGCTCTAACGTTTCTTAAGTTAGCAGACCAAGTTCTTCTGCTATGTTTATTTGAGTGGCTCACTTGGTTTCCTGAAACTTTACCTTTACCACATACGTTACATACCTTTGCCATTTTTCGTACACCTCCTTAAATGATAACTATAACACTGAAAACACAGTTTATGTTAACATAAATCTCTAAAAAATGCAATAGAAATATATATTTGTCTTACATATATTGAAGAAATTCTTGTTATCATATAAAATTATATATATAATTCTATATAAAGTAAATATTAAAGTTAAAAATAAAACTAAAAATAATTTTAGGGGGTCAAATCATGAGCGCTAAAATAAACAATGAATTTGGAACTATAGAAATAGACAAGCAAGTAATAGCACAAATAGCATATAAAGCTGCTATGGAAAGTTATGGACTAGTTGGTTTAGCACATAAAAGTAAAGGTATTGTTGAATTACTAAAAGGTGAAAATGCAACTAAGGGTGTTAGTGTACAGGAATTAGAAGATGAAACGATAGCTATAGAGCTTTACGTTATAATGCAATATGGAACAAATATATCAACTGTTGCAAATAACATAATAGATAAAGTAAAATATACACTTGAGAAAATGACAGCAATAAAAGTAAGTAGAATAGACGTTAATGTTCAAGGAATAAGAGTTAAGTAATTTAGGAGGAAAAATATGATTCAATATATTGATGGGAAAAATCTAAGAGATATGATGATCTCTGGAGCTAATAATCTCCAAAATAATAAAGATTTAGTAGACAAGCTAAATGTATTCCCAGTTCCAGATGGAGATACAGGTACTAATATGTCCCTTACTATATCTTATGCTATGAAGGAGTTATCAAAGGTTAATGATGATGATATAACTAATATAGGTAAATCTTTAGCTAAGGGATCTTTAATGGGAGCAAGAGGTAACTCTGGAGTTATATTATCTCAAATTATAAGAGGATTTACAAAGTCTATAGAAGGAAAAGAAAAATTAAGTTCTATGGATTTAGCTAATGCATTAAAAGGTGGATCAGATACAGCATACAAAGCTGTTATAAAACCAATAGAAGGAACTATACTAACTGTAGTTAGAGAAAGTGGAGAATATGCTGTAAAAGCTGCTAAGAAAGAACAAGACATATTAAAGTTTCTAGAGTTAGTTATAAAAGAAGCTAATGCCTCTTTAGAAAGAACTCCAGATTTACTTAAAAATTTAAAAGATGCTGGAGTTGTAGATTCTGGAGGTAAAGGATTAGTTCTTATATATGAAGGAATGTATGAAGCCTTAAGAGGAAATATGATAAAAGCGGACGGAAATAGCAAGGTTGATACATCTTCATCACAATCAGCTCAAAGTGAAATAAACACTGAAGATATAAAATTTGCTTACTGTACAGAGTTTATATTAGAAAGTGATAAAATAACTTATGATAAAATCAGAGATATAATGCTAGGTTATGGAGATAGTTTAGCTGTTGTTGGAGATGAAGGAGTAATAAAAGTCCATGTACATACAAATGAACCTGGTTCAGTACTTCAAGAAGCTTTAAAATATGGTCAATTAATAACTATAAAAATAGAAAATATGAAAGTACAACATGAAAATATATTAATTGAAAATCAAACAGCTGTATCACAAGAACCAATGAAGGAATATGGATTTATAGCTACATCAATGGGAAGTGGATTAGCTGATATATTTAAGGATTTTGGAGTTGACTACATTATAGAAGGCGGTCAAACAATGAATCCTAGTACTGAAGATTTTATGAAAGCAATAGATTCTATAAATGCAGAAAATATTATTATATTACCAAATAACAGCAATATAATAATGGCTGCAAACCAAGCTAAAGCTTTAAGTGATAAAAATATAATAGTTATACCAAGTAAAACTGTTCCTCAAGGATTTACATCTCTTGTAAGCTTTAATGCAGATGCATCTATTGAAGAAAATGAAGCTACTATGTTAGAAGCTTTATCAATAGTTAAATCAGGACAAGTAACTTATGCTGTTAGAGATACAATTATGAATGATATAGAAGTAAAAGAAGGAAATTTCATAGGTATAGGTGAAGGTAAATTATTATCAGCAGGAGAAAGTAAGGACGATATAACTTTAGGACTAATAGAAAAGCTTGTTGATGAAGATAGTGCTATAATAACTTTATTTTATGGTGAAGATGTAAGTGAACATGAAGCTAATAAATTTAAAGACATGCTAGAAGAAAAGTATGAAGATATAGATGTAGAACTTTACTACGGAGGACAACCAATTTATTATTATTTAATATCTGTTGAATAATATTTTTAAAATCCTGTATAATCTTACTATTAGGTAAGTTAAATTATACAGGATTTTTTATTTTAAGGTGATAAATATGAGTGATTTAAATAAAGAGATTAAATATGTAAAAGGTATAGGGCCAAAAAGAGCTAACAAATTAAACAAATTAGGAATATTTACTGTATCCGATTTAGTATATTACTTTCCTAGACAATACGAAGATAGAAATAACTTAAAAAAGATATTTGAACTAGAAGATGAAGAAAAAGTAACTATAAGAGTGATTGTAAATAGTATAGAAACTTCTAATATTAGAAAAGGGTTAGTTATAACTAAAATAGGAGTAAGAGATGAAACTGGATTTGCAAGATTAGTATTTTTTAATCAAGAATATATAAGTAGTACTTTAAAAAAAGGAAATACTATATTAGTTTTTGGGAAGGTTAAAAAAAATTCTCATGGAGTAGAATTAAGCTCGTGTGAAATAGAACAAATGACTAATAATCCTAAAAACACATGTGGCATAATGCCAATATATTCATTGACTTATGGATTAACAAATAAAGAACTTACAAATATAATAAAGACAGTGTTTAATAATGAACAAATTAAAATAAAAGAGTATTTACCAAAGCGAATTATAGAAAAATACAAATTATGTAGTATTGATTATGCAGTTAAAAATTTGCATGCACCTTCAAGTAAAGATAGTTTAAAAATAGCACTTTATAGATTGGTCTTTGAAGAGTTTTTAATGCTTCAATTAGGCTTATTTTTGTTTAAAAATGGAGTAACTGAAAAGTCAGGAATATTTTTTGAAAAAAAACAAAATTTAAAACAAGTATTAAATTCTCTACCATTTAATTTAACTAATGCTCAAAATAGAGCATTAAATGAGATATTAAATGATATGAACTCTAATAAAGTTATGAATAGGCTAGTTCAAGGTGATGTTGGTAGTGGCAAAACTGTAGTAGCACTTTTATCATTAGCAAATTGTGTTTTAAATGGATATCAAGGAGCTTTAATGGCACCTACTGAGATATTAGCAGAACAACACTACTTATCTTTAAATGAAACGCTATCACAGTTTGGGATTAAAATAGGTTTATTAGTTGGTAGTTTAACAAAAAAGCAAAAAGAAGTTACACTAGAAAAAGTTAAGAATAATGAAATAGATATATTAATAGGAACACATGCACTAATAGAAGATAAGGTAGAGTTTAACAACTTAGGGATTGTAATAACAGATGAACAACATAGATTTGGAGTTAGACAAAGAAATAAGTTATCAGAAAAAGGATATAATCCAGATATATTAGTAATGACAGCAACTCCAATACCTAGGACACTAGCATTGATTTTATATGGGGATTTAGACATATCTATAATTGATGAATTACCACCAGGAAGACAACCAATAGAGACTTTAGCTGTATATAAAGACAAAAGAGATAGGGCTTATAATAGTTTAGTTCGATCTGAAGTTGAAAAAGGTAGACAAGTATATATAGTATGTCCTTTGGTTGAAGAAAGTGAATCTATAGAAGCAAAAGCTGCCGTAGATTTAGTAGAGGAATTAAAGAGTGAATATTTTGCTGACTTGAGATTAGGTCTTTTGCATGGTAAAATGAAACCTGGTGAAAAAGACGATATAATGAAAAAATTTAAAAATAGAGAGTTGGATATATTGGTTTCAACGACCGTTATAGAAGTTGGAGTTAATGTTCCAAATGCAACACTTATGATAATTGAAAATGCAGAAAGATTTGGATTGGCCCAACTTCATCAGTTAAGAGGAAGGGTTGGAAGAGGTAGTCATAAGTCTTATTGTATATTGATTTACTCATCAAAATCAGAAGTTTGTTCTCAAAGAATGGGTATAATGGAAGAAACTACAGATGGATTTAAAATTTCTGAAAAGGATCTTGAGATAAGAGGTCCAGGAGAGTTTTTTGGAACAAGACAACATGGATTACCTGAACTTAAAGTAGCTAATATATTTAAGCATATGAAAATATTAAAAGTAGCTCAACAAGAAGCTAGGTATATAGTAGGGGAAGACCCAAAACTAGTAAATTATGAGAATAAGGATTTAAAGAAAGAAGTGTTAAAAAAGTTTGAAAATAGATTAAAAGAAATATCATTAAATTAGATGTAATTTATGGTAAAATAAAGTGGAAGGAGCAGTTATATTGAGAGTAATTTCAGGAAAAGCTAGAGGATTAAAATTAAATACACCTAAAAATGAAGATGTGAGACCTACTACTGATAGAGTTAAGGAATCGCTATTTAATATAATAAATGGATACATAATAGATGGAGAAATCTTGGATTTATTTGCAGGGACAGGCTCATTAGGTATAGAGTGTTTATCTAGAGGAGCTAACAAATGTGTATTTGTAGATGTAAGTAAAACTAGCATAGATATAGTAAAAAGTAATATAAAAAAAGCTAGAGTAGAAGATAATGCTGAAATTTTAAATATAGATTATAAATCTGCAATAGACAAAGTTAAGAACAAAACCTATAAATTTGACATGATATTTATGGACCCTCCATATTATGAAAATATATTTATGGATGCATTAAAAAAAATAGATGAATCTGATATATTAAAAGATGATGGAATTATAGTTGTGGAACATGATACAAAGCAGGAATTCCCTGAAAGTATAGGGAAGCTAATAAAAGATAGAAGCAAAAAGTACGGAAATACTACGCTTACATTCTATTGTATGGAGGATTAATAATGGAAAGTACAGTTAGAAAAGCTATATTTGCAGGAAGTTTTGATCCTATAACTAATGGACATCTGGATATAATAGAAAGAGCTGCAAAATTATTTGATGAATTACAAATAGGAGTATTATATAATCCTAACAAAAAAGGACTTTTTACATTTGAAGAAAGAATAGATTTAATAAAAGTATGTACAAGCCATATTAAAAATATAAAAATAGTTAGTTTTGATGGATTATTAGTTAATTATTGCGAGAAACATGGTATTCAAACTTTAGTAAGAGGGATAAGAAGCGGAGCTGACGTAGAGTATGAACTTCAGATGGCTCATATGAATAAAGAATTAAACCCGAATATAGAAACTGTAATACTACCTACAACTACAAAGTATTCATATATAAGTTCATCGCTTATAAAAGAAGTATTACATTTTGATGTTAATATAGAGAATTTAGTTCCTAAGGTAATAATAGATGAATTAAAAAGAAAAACTAATAGGGGGAGATAATATGAATATAGACTTAGAAATAATGGAATTATTAGAGGAGTTAGAAAGCACTATAAATAATGCTAGTTCAATTCCTTTTTCTCATAAATCAGGGATAGATAAAGAAGAAGTATTAAATATAATAGCTGATATAAAAGCGATACTTCCTGAAGAAGTAAAACAAGCAGTTTGGATAAATAAAGAAAGACAAAAAATATTAAATAATGCTAATCAAGATGCAGAAATTTTAATAGAACAAGCTACTAAAGAAGCTGAGCAAATTATAGAAAAAGCTATGAAAGAAACTGAAGATATGAAGAAAAATTCAGAAGATATAATAAAATCATATATTGATTCAGATGGGTTAGTAGTAGAAGCTGAAGAAAAAGCTAAAGCTATAATAGAAAAAGCTGATTATACAGCAAGAGAAATAAAGTTAGGCTCTATAAGATATGCAGATGATGTATTAGAAGGATTACAATATAATCTTCAAAATATAATGGACGAAATTTCAACAAATAGAAGAGAATTAAGTGAATAATAAAAATAGCTATCTATAAACTTATAGATAGCTATTTTTATTATTCTTTACTTAGCGTGAGTATTTAGTCGTTTTAATAAAAAAAAGGTAAATATTATATATATTAGTACTAATACAGGTAATATTAAATAGTAATTGTTTATATAATAATTCCAAATGAAATTGTTATATAATATACTAGATATACTTGTTAATTTCTCAAATAGTGGAATTAAATCTATTAATGGATAAAATATGAAAGTAAAGATAAATGCAAATACACCATGCAAAAATTTAGAAAATATATATGTACTTATACTTATATCAGTTTGGGCTAAAAAGCTAGAACATTGGGCTAATATAGATAAACCACTAAAAGCTATTATAAAACTACACAAAGAAATTCTAATGATTTCAGGGATATTTGTAATACTAGAGACTTGATTACAACCTATAGTTATTTCAAATAGCCCACTTATAAAAGCTGAGCATAATTCTTTAGAAAATCCAAAAAAAGATAAAGGTAAGTAAATAATAGCAGATACTAAGTCTATAAAATTAAATATTGATAATACTTTAAATACAACTGAAAATACTATTACAAATCCTCCTACCATAAGAATTGTGTTTATACCATTAAATACTGCATCTCCAAACAAAACAAAAAAACCTTTATTTTCTTTTTTTCTATTAGCTACAATAAGATTAACTTCTGATTTAAAGTCTATATTTTCGCGTTTAACACATTCCTTACCATAATTTTTAAATAATATTCCTACTGTTAAAGAAGCTAAATAATGGCATATAAGAATTAGGTATCCTAAAGCAGTATTATTAAACATTCCAATTGCAACAGCTCCAACTATAAATAATGGACCAGAAGTAGAGCAAAATGATACCAACCTTTGAGCTTCATATTTAGAAATTTCATTATTTTGTCTAAGTTCAGAAGCTAATTTTGCTCCAACAGGGTATCCAGATACTGTAGATATAGCAAAAACTAAAGAGCTTTTTCCTGATACATTAAAAAGTTTTCTAGTTAATGGATTTACTACTAATCCTAATATGTCTACAAATTTTAATTTTACTATTAAGTTAGCTGCTATAATGAATGGAAGTAATGAAGGTATTAAGGTATCTACCCATATTGAAAAACCATTTTTAGCAGCATTTATAGAGTCAGTTGGAAATAATATTATACCTATAATTATTATCATTACGACTAAAGATGGAATTAAAAATTTTATAAATTTGCTTTTTTTCACTTCACCACCTACTTTTAATATAATCTACAATAATTATATTAAATTAAATTATAAACTATGATAAAAAACCTACCATGTAATTGGTAGGTTTTACTTTATATATACAGGGGAAAGGTAATAATCCATAGGACCTTTAAGTAAATTCATGTTGTTTTTATAGTACGGGATATTATACATATTTGTAGCTTTTATATCATATTTAATTAAAGTTTCAAATACTTTATCATCTTCAAAGTTAACGTTAGAAAATTTATTAATGATTTTTATTTCTGAATTTAATTTTATCTGTTTTATAATTTCTCTACCTTTATCATTAAAAGCTAATATGCGTACATAAGGTAATTTCATTATATTTTTTACAGTGTTCATATCATCTTTAGTTATGCCTAAAAGTATATTATTTAGGATTCTTTTTACCTTTGTTAAAGTGTATCTTTTTGATTTTATTGATTGCTGAAGTTCGAATATATTTTTACACGAAAATACTGATTTATATATTTTATTCTCAATTCCTTCGTTTACATCAAAATAAGAATTTAATATATTTAAATCTCTAATAACTAATTCTCTTATTGTATCAAAATAATATTCATCAAACATAGGGTTAAAGTTATTATCTATACTTTTAGATATTAATTCAAATGTCTTAATAGGAACAACATTAGATATACTATCTAGTGTATTATATTCTTTAAGAGTTTTTCGTATTGCTGTGGCCGAACAAATATTACTTTCTATAGTTTCAGAATTATAATCTGCTTGAATTCTAGTTATTGAATATGGCCTTATGGTACTTTTATGCTTTAATAAACTTTTAATGTACTCAATACCCAATATGTTATTAGGTGTACTTAATACATCATTTAATTTATTTTCATATATATTTAGATTTGTATGATTTAGCATATACTCTGAAAGTGCTTTACTTCTTGCTAAAGCAAATAAAATCCCTTCATCTAAATTTCTTTTTAAAAGAGTTTTAAACTTATCAGGTTCATTAATTAATATTTTTGAAATTTCAACTAATAAATCTATATCTCCATGTTCACTACCAAAACAAATTGAATCTATACAATTTAATGAGTTTAGTAAAGTTATAGCACCATGAGCAAATATCTCAGCACTTTGACAAGCATAAAGTGTTGGAAGTTCTACAACCAAATCAACTCCATTTGAAACTGCCATTTCAGCTCTTTTATATTTATCAAATAAAGCAGGTTCTCCTCTTTGTAAAAAGTTTCCGCTCATTACTGCTATACTATGAGTGGAATTAGTTATCTCTAAAGATTTTTTTAAGTGATATAAATGACCATTGTGGAATGGATTATATTCGACTATTAATCCTAATATTTTCATGAAAATCTCCTTTACGCTAAATTTCTTTAAAATATATCAAAAAAACAGAAGGTCTGTTATTATATAAGTAGAATTAAAATATTATAAAAAATAAATTATATTTATTATAATATTAAACAAAAATGAGAACAATAATTCTTGAATTAAATGTACATATAACTTAAAAAATTAAAAAATCTTATAAAGTATGTACTTTTATCAAAAAAAATGATATAGTAATAATGAATAAATTTGTTTAATGTATACAAGTAATATTGTTCAATTTTTAATTGTAGATAAACTTATTACATAATTATTGGTAAAGATTTAAGGAGGTATACTAATGAAAGTATTAGTATTAAACTGTGGTAGTTCTTCATTAAAATATCAATTAATAGATATGTCAAATGAAGAAGTTTTATGTATAGGATTAGTTGAAAGAATAGGAATAGAAGGTTCTATATTAAAGCAAGAGAAAGATGGAGTAGAAGGTAAGCTTGTAGTTGAGCAACCAATGGAAAACCACCAAGATGCTATAAAATTAGTATTAGAAGGTGTTGTTCACCCAGAATTCGGTGGAGTTAAAGATATAAGTGAAGTTGAAGCTGTTGGACACAGAGTAGTTCACGGTGGAGAGAAATTCGCTAGCTCAGTTAAAATAAACGAAGAAGTTATGGCTGCAATAGAAGAATGTGTTGAATTAGCACCACTTCATAACCCAGCTAACATAATGGGAATAAAAGCTTGTGAAGCTATACTTCCAGGAGTACCAATGGTTGCTGTATTTGATACTGCATTCCATCAAACTATGCCTAAGAAGTCTTATTTATATGGATTACCTCATGAATTATATACTAAATATGGCGTAAGAAGATACGGATTCCACGGAACTTCTCACAAGTATGTATCTCAAAGAGCTGCAGATATGTTAGGAAAGAACATAGAAGATGTTAAAATAATAACTTGTCACTTAGGAAACGGAGCTTCTATAGCTGCTGTTGATGGTGGTAAATGTGTAGATACTTCTATGGGATTCACTCCATTAGAAGGTTTAATAATGGGAACTAGATGTGGAGATATAGATGCTGCTATATTACCATTCTTAATGGAAAAAGAAGGATTAAATGCTGCTGGTTTATCTGATTTAATGAACAAGCAATCTGGAGTATACGGAATGACTGGTATATCAAGTGACTTCAGAGATATAGAAGGAGCTGCTGCAAAAGGAGATGAAAAAGCTCAAGTTGCATTAGATGCTTATGTTCAAAGAGTTCAAAAATATATAGGAGCTTACGCTGCAGAAATGAACGGAGTAGATGCTGTAGTATTTACTGCTGGTGTTGGTGAAAATGGTATAGATATAAGAGAAACTATAGCTTCTAACATGGAATTCTTAGGAATGAAATTAGACAAAGAAGCTAACAAAGTTAGAGGTAAAGAGAGAGTAATATCTACTGAAGATTCTAAAACTAAGATATTATTAATACCAACTAACGAAGAATTAATGATAGCAAAAGATACTGTTGCATTAGTAAAATAATTGTAACTGGATATAATACTATTAAGGTAGGTTAAAACCTACCTTAATTTTTGCCAATAAAGGAATTAACTATCAAGTAAAAATACTTGACAAACATAGTTTATATTTGTATAATAAATTTGGCAATAAATTGAGGTGAACTTAATGAAAATTAGTTTAGATAAAATAATAAGAAGAGAAACTGATAATTTACACTTGAATTTTTGCGAAAAAATTGATAGTATTAATTATTGTGATAATACTTATAAATTAACTTCTCCTGTAATTTTAAACGGGAAAATAAGTAAAACCAATAAAGGTTTGTTTCTAGATTGCAATGTTGAATTTACTTTAATTGATAATTGTGCTAGATGCTTAAATGAAGTAGAAGTAAAATTAAGTTATCCTATCCAAGGATTTTTAATTAAAGAAGAAGTTGACGAGAATGAAGTAGAAGAATTTGATGTTTATACTTATATAAATGATGAAGTTGACTTTATTGATTTAATAGAACAAACATTAGATTTCAATTTACCTCAAAGAGTTCTTTGTAGTGAAGATTGCAAAGGTCTTTGTTCAACTTGTGGGACAAACTTAAACAATGAAGTTTGTTCTTGTGATGAAGTCGCGAACGACGAGGATGTAATAGATCCCCGTTTTGCTAAATTAAAAGAAATGTTTAAAAATGACTAAGGAGGTGGCGTAAATGGCAGTACCAAAGCGTAAAACATCTAAATCAAATACAAAAATGAGAAGAGCAGCTAACTCAAAAATGGTAGCAACTGGATTCGTAAGTTGCCCACAATGTCATGAGCCAAAGTTACCACATAGAGTATGTCCAGACTGTGGATATTATAAAGGTAAAGAAGTTGTATCTAAGTAATACTTCTAAAAAACATGTAGAATACTCTACATGTTTTTTTTTGCTTAATTACGGCAAAACTTATGATAAAATTTAAATATATCTAAAATTATAAATAAAAGATAAATAATAGTTGATTATTTATAATTAATATTATATACTACTATTAGTAGTTGGTACTAATTCCAACTATAAAAACTTGGAGGTAATATGAAAAAGAAAAGCAAAGCAGAAAGACAACATGAACTTGTCGAGATGCTAAAGGATGATCCTTTTTATACAGATGAAGAATTGGCAAATGTATTTGATGTAAGTATACAAACTATAAGACTTGATAGACTTGCATTAAATATTCCAGAGCTTAGAGAAAGAGTTAAGCAAATAGCTGAAACTGAAACATCTAAAGTTAAGACTTTAGGTATAAAAGAGATAACAGGAGAGATAATTGACTTATCTGTTGGTCAATTAGGCATATCTATGTTAGATATTACCGAAGATATGATTTACTCCAAAACTGGAACTCTTAAAGATGAATATATATTTTCACTAGCAAATTCTTTAGCTATGGCTATAATAGATGCACCTCAAGTAATAATGAGGTTTGCGAACATAAAAACGCTTAAGCATATACAACAAAAAGATAGACTTATAGCAAAAGCGGAAATATATAAAAACGTTGATAAAAAACATTATGTAAAAGTTGTAGTTAATAATAAAGCGCAAGAACAGATATTTAGAGGAAAATTTATATTTGAAGAGTTAGTTTAGGAGGAGAAATTTATGAAAATTGTAATTGATGGAATGGGCGGAGATAACGCACCAAAGTCTAATGTAGAAGGTGTAGTTAGCGCTATAAAAGAGTACGGTATAGATGTAATAATTACTGGAGATAAAAATATTTTAGAAGATGAATTTTCAAAATACGAATTTGATAGAGATAAGTTAGAAATAGTGCATACTACTGAAATTATAGAAAACGAAGATAAACCAGTAAAAGCAATAAGATCTAAAAAAGATTCATCTATGGTTGTTGCTTTGAAAATGGTCAAAGAAAATAAAGCTGATGCAATAGTGTCTGCAGGTAATACAGGAGCATTATTAGCAGGAGGACTATTTGTAGTAGGAAGAATAAAAGGAATAGACAGACCTTGTTTATGCCCAGCAATACCAAATGTAAAAGGAGGAATGACTCTTATTGCAGATGGAGGAGCAAATGCAGACTGTAAGCCGATTAATTTAGTTGAATTTGCAGGTATGAGTAATATATACGCTAAAAAGGTACTAGGACTTCAAAATCCAAGAGTTGCCCTAGCCAATGTTGGAACTGAAGAGGGTAAAGGAAATGATTTAGTAAAAAAATCATATGAAGAACTTAAGAAGTTAGATTTAAACTTTATCGGAAATATAGAAGCTAGAGAACTTATAAATTCATATACAGATATAGTTGTATGTGATGGATTTACTGGAAATATCTTATTAAAATCAGCAGAAGGAATTGCGATGTCTATACTAGGACTTCTAAAAGAAACATTTTTAGCAAGTACTAAAGGTAAATTAGGAGCCCTTCTTTTAAAAGATGACTTGAGAAAATTAAAAACTATGATGGACTACTCAGAATATGGAGGAGCACCTCTTTTAGGAGTTAATGGAGGAGTTATAAAGGCACATGGAAGTTCTGATGCAAAAGCTATAAAAAATGCTATAAATCAAGCTATTAAGTTTTCTAAAGGAAATGTAGTTGAAGATATAAAAGAATTTATAAAGACTATTGAAGAAGAAGATTAAGATAAATAGAAATAATCCAACTTGGAGGTTAATTTATGAATACAAAGGCTGGTATATTAGGAGTTGGAAGTTATTTACCTGAAAAAATAATTTCAAACTTTGACCTTGAAAAGATAATGGATACATCAGATGAATGGATAAGAACTAGAACAGGTATAAAAGAAAGAAGAGTTGCAGATGTAAATGAGGCAACTTCAGACCTTGCAACAAAAGCAGCTTTAAATGCTATAAAAGATGCAAATTTAACTCCTGAAGATATAGACTTAATAATTGTAGCTACAATAACTCCAGATATGATATTTCCTTCTACAGCATGTTTAGTTCAAGCTAATATAAAAGCAACAAAAGCAGCATGCTTTGATTTAGAAGCAGCATGTTCGGGATTTATATATGGTATGACAGTAGCTAAACAATTTATAGAAACTAATACATATAAACATGTCTTAGTTATAGGAGCAGAAGCTTTATCTAGAATATTAGATTATGAAGATAGGTCTACAGCAATACTTTTTGGAGACGGAGCAGGTGCTGTGGTTATGGGATCTGTAAATGGAGGTGGAGTATTATCTACTAATTTAGGTTCTGATGGAAATGGAAAAGATTATCTTAATATACCAGCTGGAGGTTCAAAAAATCCAGCCAGTGAAGAAACTTTAAAAAATAGGTTGCATTATGTCAAGATGGCAGGAAATGATGTGTTTAAGTTTGCGGTTAGAATAATGCAAGATGCATCAATTAAGTGTGTTGAAAGTGCAAACCTTGATATACAAGATATAGATTACCTTATACCACACCAAGCTAATATAAGAATAATAGAAGCTTCAGCAAAAAGACTTAAATTAAATATGGATAAAGTTTATGTTAATTTAGATAGATATGGAAATATGTCGGCAGCATCAATTCCAGTAGCATTAGATGAAGCTTATAGAGAAGGTAAAATAAAAAAAGGCGATAATATAGTGTTAGTAGGATTTGGAGGCGGTCTAACTTGGGGAGCTTCTGTAGTTAGATGGAGTATATAAGGAGGAAACAATGAATAAATTATGTGAGATTTTAAATATAAAGTATCCAATAATTCAAGGTGGAATGGCTTGGGTAGCAACTGCAGAGTTGGCAGCTGGAGTTTCAAATGCAGGTGGATTAGGAATCATAGCTGCAGGAAATGCTCCGAAGGATATTGTAAAAAAACAAATAATAAAATGTAGAGAGTTAACAGATAAACCATTCGGAGTTAACGTAATGTTACTTTCTCCGTTTGTAGATGAAATAATTGATTTAGTAATAGAAGAGAAAATAGAAGTTATAACAACAGGAGCTGGCAATCCTGCAAAATACATGGATAGATTAAAAGAAGTAAATATTAAAGTTATACCTGTAGTACCAACAATAGCATTAGCAAAGAGAATGGAAAAGTATGGAGCAGATGCTATTATAGTTGAAGGTACAGAAGCAGGAGGTCACATAGGAGAATTAACAACTATGGTCTTAACTCCTCAAGTTGCAGATAACGTTAACATACCTGTTATTGCAGCTGGAGGAATAGCTAATGGTAAAGGACTAGCAGCAGCATTGTGTTTAGGAGCTAGTGGAGTTCAGGTAGGAACTAGATTTATATGTAGTGATGAATGTATAGTTCATGAAAATTATAAAAAATTTATTTTAAAATCTAAGGATAGGGATGCAATAGTAACTGGGAGAAGTACTGGTCATCCAGTAAGAACATTAAAAAATAAGTTAGCTAAAGATATATTAAATATGGAAAAAGAAGGGGCTGATATTTTAGAAATAGATAAAAAAGGAGTAGGGTCATTAAAAGCTGCAGCTATAGATGGTGATTTAGATTATGGGTCTTTTATGGCAGGTCAGATAGCATCATATATAAATGATATAAAACCTTGTAAACAAATAATTGAAGATATGATAAAAGATGCTAAATCTGTAATATCTAATATAAATATAGACTTGGAGGTATCACATGGGTAAAATTGCATTAGTTTTTCCAGGGCAAGGTGCTCAATATGTAGGAATGGCAAATGACATATACAATAGTGATGATATAGCGAGAAAAGTAATTGATGAGGCACAAGACTCAATAGGTATACAATTAAAGAAAATAATGTTTGAAGGTAGTGATGAAGAGTTATCTAAAACAGAAAATACTCAGCCTGCTATAGTAACACATAGTATAGCATTATTTGAAAGTCTAAAGAAGAAAATCGACTTAAAATATGATGCATGCTTAGGACTTTCTTTAGGTGAATATAGTGCATTAGTAGCTGCAGATGCAATGGATTTTAAAGATGCTGTATCCATAGTAAAAAAAAGGGGAAAGTATATGCAAGAAAGTGTGCCTATAGGAAAAGGAAGCATGGCAGCTATATTAGGGTTAGATAGAGATAAAGTAAATAAGGTTATAAATGAAATAAATAACGGAGTAATAGAAGTTGCAAATTACAACTCACCAGGTCAAATTGTCATATCTGGAGAAATTGATACAGTTAAAGATAGTATTAATTTATTTAAAGAAAATGGAGCTAAAAAAGCAGTTTTATTAAATGTAAGTGCACCATTTCACTCATCAATGTTAAGGCCAGCAGGATATAAACTTAAAAAAGAGCTAGATGATATTAATTTAAGGAAATGTAAGGTTTCTGTAGTTTCGAATGTAAATGCAGATTACTATACAGAAAATTATAAAGAGTTATTAGTTAATCAGGTTAGCTCATCGGTTTTATGGGAAGATTCAATAGAAAAATTAATAGATGAAGGATTCGACACATTCATAGAAATAGGTCCAGGAAAAACATTAAAGGGATTTATAAAGAAAATATCTAGTAAGAAAAAGATTAATGTAAACGTTTACAATATAGAGGGTTCAGAATCTATGAGTATATTTATAGAATCTTACAAAAGAGGTGAAATATAATGATTAACTTAGATGGTAAAGTTTGTTTGATAACTGGAGGTTCAAGAGGTATAGGTAAAGCTATAGTTAAAAAACTAGCATTACATAAAGCAAATATAATAATTAACTATACATCAAATGAAAACCATGCCCTAAAAATTAAAGAAGAAATAGAAGAATATGGTGTTAAATGTGTACTTATTAAATGTGATGTATCTAAAAGTAGTGATGTTGAAAATATGATTGAAACTGCAATTAATGAGTTTGGTAAAATTGATATATTAGTAAACAATGCAGGTGTAACTAAAGATGGACTTTTAATAAGAATGAAAGAGGAAGACTTTGATAAAGTTATAGATATAAATTTAAAAGGAGTTTTCAATTGTACTAAATCAGTATCTAAGTACATGATGAAAAAAAGGTATGGGAAGATAATAAACATATCATCTGTGGTAGGAATTATTGGAAATATAGGTCAAGTTAATTATTGTGCATCTAAAGCTGGGGTTATAGGGCTTACAAAATCAAGTGCAAGAGAACTTGCTTCAAGAAATATAAATGTAAATGCAATAGCTCCAGGATTTATAGATACAGATATGACTAGTGTTTTAAATGAAAATTTAAAAGAACAAATGCTAAAAAATATTCCACAAAATAGATTTGGAGAACCTGAAGATGTAGCTAATTTAGTTTTATTTTTAGCTAGTGATATGGCAAGTTATATAACAGGTCAGGTTATAAATGTAGATGGTGGAATGGTAATGCAATAAATATTTTAAAAATATAAAAAAATAAAAAATTTAGGAGGATTTAATTATGTTTGAAAAAGTTGTAGAAATAATAAAGGACCAATTAGGGATAGATGATAAAGAGATAACTATGGAGACTTCACTAATGAAAGATTTAGAAGCAGACTCATTAGATGCAGTTGAAATAATGATGGCACTTGAAGATGAATTTTCAATAGAAATCCCAGATACAGAAGCAGAAAAATTTGTATGTATAGGAGATATAGTAAGATACATAGAAGCTAACAAATAGTGGAGGTTACGTTATGAGAAAGAGAGTTGTTATAACAGGCTTAGGATGTGTGACTCCAGTTGGTACAGGTAAAGATAAATTTTGGGAAAACATAAAAAATGGTATTTGTGGCATAGATAAAATAACAAGATTTGATTCATCTTCATTTCAAACTCAAATAGCTGGAGAAGTTAAAGATTTTAATCCAGAAGATTATATGAATAAAAAAGAATCAAAGAGAATGGATAGATTTACTCATTTTGCTATAGCATCTGCATCTTTGGCAGTGAAAGATGCAAATCTTGATATGGATTTGTTAAATAAAGAAAAAGTAGGTGTTATAATAGGATCTGGTATAGGTGGAGTTGAGACTATAGAAGAACAACACAAAATACTATTAGAAAAAGGGAATAAAAGGGTTAGTCCATTCTTTGTTCCTATGATGATATCTAATATGGCTGCAGGTCAAGTATCTATTATGTTAGGAGCAAAAGGACCAAATACTAATGTATCAACAGCCTGCGCATCTGGCTCACACGCTATAGGAGATGCATTTAAAATAGTACAACGAGGAGATGCAACTATTATGGTTGCAGGAGGTAGTGAAGCTGGAATTACTCCACTTTCATTTGCAGGTTTTTGTAACATGAAAGCAATGTCTACCAGAAATGATAGTCCTGAAACTGCATCTAGACCATTTGACAAAGACAGAGATGGATTTGTAATGGGAGAAGGATCAGGAATAGTTATATTAGAAGAATTAGAACATGCTTTAAAAAGAGGCGCTAAAATCTATGCTGAAGTAGTTGGATACGGCTTAACAGCAGATGCACACCATATGACAACTCCAGCAGAAAATGGTGAAGGTGCATCTAGAGCAATAAATATGGCAATAAAGGATGGAAATATACCTCTTAGTGAAGTGGACTATATAAATGCACATGGAACATCTACTTATTATAATGACAAGTTTGAGACTATGGCTATAAAAGATGTATTTAAAGAACATTCCTATGACTTATGTGTATCATCTACAAAATCTATGACGGGGCACTTGCTAGGAGCTGCAGGAGCGATAGAAGCTATTGTATGTGCAATGTCTATATATGATGGATATGTTCCACCTACTATAAATGTAGAAAATGTAGATGAAGAATTAGATTTAGATTATGTTATAAATAAAGGGAGGGAAAAAAATGTTAGGTATGCTTTATCAAATTCATTAGGATTTGGAGGACATAATGCAACGCTAGCATTTAAAAAATACGATTAATAAAAAACCTTAGCTAATAAAAGTTAGCTAAGGTTTTTTAGTTTTAATAAATAAATTAAGATAAATATTTTTATAAATAAATTTTAAACATTTTGGCATATATATCTTTGGGTGAAAATATAATTATATAAACAAAGGAGGACAAGGATTATGAAAAAACTTTCAGATGAAATTTTAAATTCAGTATCACCTAGTTTAAGAGAAAAGATAGTTAATATACAAGATAATGATATAAATATAGAAGAAATAAGGCTTAGAGTACAAAAGCCACTAATAGTAAATTCCAATAGTAAAGATTATTTTTACAATAAATCAATTAATAATTTAGATACTAGAAACTTAAATCCATATATAGTTACAAAGGAAGATATAGAACAAACTTTTCAACTTATGTGTAAATATTCAATACATTCTTTTATCGATGATATAAAAAAAGGATTTATAACTTTAAAGGGAGGTCATAGAGTTGGAATAGTAGGAAAAGTAATTATAGAAGATGGTAATGTAAAAAATATTAAGCATATATCATCTTTAAATATAAGGGTTTCTAGAGAAATAAAGAATTGTTCTGACAAAGTTTTAGGGCATATAATAAAAAATTTTAAAGAAGTAAACAATACTTTGATAATATCACCTCCACAATGCGGTAAAACAACTTTACTTAGAGATATAGTTAGAAATTTAAGCAATGGAAATAAAGGTAGAGGATTTGAAGGAATAAAAGTAGCATTAATAGATGAAAGAAATGAGATATCGGGATCTTACTTAGGAGTTCCTCAAATGGATGTAGGAATAAGAACTGATGTTATTGAAACTTGTCCTAAAGATATAGGGATTATGATGCTTTTAAGAGCAATGTCACCAAACGTAATAGTTACAGATGAAATAGGTAGTGAAAAAGAAATAAAAGCTCTTTATACAGCATTAAATGGAGGGGTTAGTTTAATAACAACTGTACATGGTGATTCTATAGAGGATATAAAAGAAAGAAATGAATTGAGTAAGTTGTTGGATAAAGAACTATTTAAAAAAGTAATAATTTTATCTGCAAGAAATGGACCTGGAACTGTAGAAAAAGTATATGACCTAGAAGAGAAGAGGTGGTATTTTGCAAATTAAAATAGTTATGATTGGAATATTAGTAGCTTGTAGTTATTTGATAGGTGAATACATATATAAAGCATATGTAAAAAGACATAAGCAAATAAGTGAACTTATAAGGATTTTAGAAGTAATGAGAATGGACTTATCATTTGGATTATACACATTAGAAGAAATATTTTTTAGAGTAGGAGAAAATAAAGAATTTACAACTAGTAAATTTTTTAAAGATATGAGCGAAGATTTAAAAAATGAAAATAATATCACATTAGACAAGATGCTAGAAAATAATTTTTGTTATATGGAAAAAGAAACGTATCTTCAAGAAAAAGAGTTAGATGAATTAAAAAAACTAATATTGTCACTTGGAAGAGGAGATATATATTCTCAAGAAAGAATGATTGATTTATCTATTGAAAACCTTAAAAAGTTAACGTCAGAAAGCAAAGAAGACATAAATAAAAAAGGAGTAGTGTATAAAAAATTATCAACTATAATTGGTCTAGTTATAGGAATTTTTCTAATTTAGGAGGGGTAATATGGATATAACTTTGATATTTAAAGTAGCAGGTATTGGGTTGTTAATATCTGTACTTAATATGGTGCTTGAAAAAACAGATAGAAAAGATTGGACTACTTTAACTACGCTTGCAGGAGTAATAATAGTCCTTACAATGGTTATAACAGAAATTAATGATTTATTTAATGCAGTAAGAACTATGTTTCAATTGTATTAAGGAGGAGATTTTTTGGATGTAATGAAATTAGTAGGTCTTGCTCTTATATCTACTATACTTTGTTTGATTATAAAAAAAGACAGACCAGAAATGGCAATGTTTATAGGTATATTAACAGGAATAATGATTTTATTATCAGTAACGTATAAGTTCAATTTTATAATTGAAAGTATAAATGAATTAGCTGATAAGGCAAATATACCTACTATGTATATATCTTTAATAATAAAGCTTATTGGGATAGCATATTTAATGGAATTTGCTATTCAAATATGCAAAGATTGTGGGGAAGGAAATATTGCAACCAAACTTGAATTTGGAGGGAAAATTATAGTTATGACGATGTCATTCCCTATTTTGATATCTATTATAGATATGATTTTAAATATAATTCCATAGGAGAATGATTACTTATGAAAAAAATTTTGGCTAGTATAATAATTTGTATACTAATTGGAGTTACATTTGCCAATATATCATTTGCAAATGAAAAAGAAGCTAAAGAAAGTGTAGAATCATATATAAATGATCAGATAAGTAAAATAAATTTAGAAGATATACAAAAACATATAAAAGAAGAAAGTTTAATAGAAGATGTAGATATAAAGACTTTTATAAAAGACTTAATATCGGGCAAAAAGACAATGTTAGATTTAATTGATAAAGAAGGAATCAAGTTAGTTTTATTTGATGAACTTCAATCAAGTTTAAAAGTAGCTTCAATAATATTTGTTTTAGCACTTTTATCATCTATATTAAAAAGTTTAGACAATTCATTTTCATCAGGATCAATAAGTCAAATCACAACATATATAGTGTTTATTGTCATGGTAACTTTAATGCTAATAGGATTTAAAGATGTTTTAAATATATGTAATACAACTATTAATAGTATGATAAATTTAATGCAGATTGTAATGCCCATACTAATTACATTCTTAGTAGTTATGGGATTTCCAATGACATCTACAGTTATGACTCCTATATTTATGGGAGGTGTAACTTTTATAAATATTATATTTAAAAATTTTCTTTTTATATCTATAACTATAGGATTTTCAATTTTAGTTATAAATAACATATCAAAAAGTATAAAATTAAAAAAACTATCATCTTTTATAAAGCAAATAAATTTAATAACTATAGGTGCAGTATTTACTATATACCTTGCTCTTGTTTCTATGCAAGGTATGTATGTGAAAAGTTTGGATGGATTTGCAGTAAAAAGTACTAAATTTGCGATAGGAAACTTTATACCTGTTGTAGGGGGATTTGTATCAGATTCATTTGATATAATTTTATCTTCATCTCAATTGATAAAAAATTTATTTGGAGGCGTAGGGTTAATTATATTAGTAGGAATATGCCTAATACCTATAATAAAGATAGTTTCTATAATTTTAGTTTATAAAACATCGGCTATGGTTGTAGAGCCAGTTGGAGAAGAGAGTATATCAAATTTTTTAAATGAAGTTTCTAATCTTATGGGGATAATGTTAGCATGTATAATCGCTATAACCATAATGTTTTTCGTTACAATTGCAATAGTAATATCTATTAGTGTTGTAGCTCAGTAAAAGGAGGGAAAAATGTTAGAGAGTGTTAAAGCTTGGATAGTAAGTATTTTAATAGCTGCATTTATAGTTAATATAGTTAATATGGTTTTGCCTTCTTCTAAAATTAAATCATACATAAATTTAGTTTTAAATTTTATATTCATATTTATAGTTATAAGTCCTGTAATAGACTTTTTTTCAGAAAATATAAGTCTTGAAGATAGGTTATTAAAAACATATACAAAATATAATCAAGCTTATATAGAGAGTATGAATAATTTATCAAAAGACACAGGGGATAAAAGCATAAAATCAGGATATGAAGATGGACTAAAGAGTGTATTAAAGCTTAAACTAGAGGGATCTGGATATGAATTAGAAGACATAGAGTTTGATGGATCGGATATAAGCAAAATAAAAGTAAAAGATAATAGTAATAAAAATGAAAAAAAAGACATACAATTTAACAAGAGTGAAAAGGACAAGCAAGTATTTAAAGAAAATTCAGATTATAATTTAGACGATAAAGATGAAAAAATAAAAAAAGATTTAGTTGAGATACTTGATATATCAATTGAAAGCATAGAAATTGATTAATAGGAGTTGAGTAAAGATGTTTAAGAATTTTAAAGAAGAAGATAAGAAAAAGATATATAGTTTAGCTGCTTTATCATTTGTATGTATTATAGGGTTAGTTATTTTTTCTAAGGATTTTGAAGTAGAAAGTAATAAAAATAAATTAACTGAAAGTGAAAATACAAAAATTAAGGAAACTCAAACTAAGGAAGAGGATGATTTAGAAAGTAAGCTAGAAAATATATTATCTCAAATAGAAGGAGCTGGAGAAGTTAAAGCAATGATAACATTTAAGGCAGGGGAACAAATAGAACCAGCATTTAACTCAAATTCTACAAAGGAAGAAACGACAGAAAAAGATTCTCAAGGTGGAGAAAGAACTGTTACTACATCAAGTGAAAATAAAACCATGATAACATCAAGTGAAAATAAACCAGTAGTACTAAAAACATCAGAACCAGAGATAAAGGGAGTTTTAGTAGTTTCAAGTGGAGCAAATGATCCAATTGTAAAAGAAAAATTATATTCTGCAGTACAAACAGCACTTCAAATTTCAGGTCATCAGGTACAAATTTACTCAAAATAAAAAAAATAATCATAATAGTAAAGCTCGTACATATAAATATTACAAGAAAATAAATTTTAATTAGGGGGAGTACAAATGAAGTTTAATAAGAATGTATTTAGAAGCAGAGGGTTTGTTGTAATGACGTTAACATTAATGTTAGTAGTAGTTGGAACAGTAAACTATAATTTAAGTAAGAAATCGGTTTTACAGGCATCTAAAGAGATGGAAATGTATGAAAATCAACAACTTGCAAAAAATAATGATAAAAAAGAAGCTAAAGTAGTAGATAGTAAAGAAACTGTAGTTAATGAAAAAGCAAAAGAAACTAGTAATAAAATAAAAACTCAAATAACTTCTGATAAAAATATGAAAAAGGCATCATATGCAGTTGATATGAAAATGAATAGAGAAAAACAAAGAAATGAATTAACAGAAGATTTAAATGAAATAATAAATAATCCTTCTACAGCAGAAGAAACAAGAAAACAAGCATCAAATATGAAATTACAACTTGTTAAGGATCAAGAGATGGAACTTAAGATAGAAGATTTATTAGGAGCTAAAGGATTTTCAAATTCATTAGTTTACATAAGTAATGATACTGTTAATGTAGTTGTTAATGAAGAGAAATTAAATAAGCAAGATGCAACTAAAATATTTGATTTAGTAGTAAACGAATCAAATGTAAAGCATGAAAATATTAAACTTATGAATAATAAATTAAAATAAGTATAAAAGCCTCAGCTATACTGGGGCGTTTTTTGTTGCAAAGTAAATTACTATTTGGTATTATTATATAATAAAATAGTTAATATAGGGATGTGATATATGATGGAAAATAATAACTTTGGTCAAGTTAAGATATCAAATGATGTCATCGCTACTATAGCAGGACTTGCAGCTATAGAAGTAGAAGGAGTAGAAACTACATCGACTTTCACAGATAAATTACTAAAGAACAATGGAGTTAAGATACAAATAGAGGAAGATGAAGTTATCTTAGATGTAATGATAATAATTGATTATGGAATATCTATACCTGATATAGCTTTTAAAGTACAAGAAAATGTAAAAAACACAGTTGAAACAATGACTGGATTAAAAGTTTCTCAAGTTAATATACATGTTCAAGGAATCAACTTTAAAAAAGATAAAGTTGAAAAGACAGAAACAAAGTAAGCATCTACTATAAGTTAATATGACCCTCTGAAAATCAGAGGGTTTTTTTATGACTAAATATGTATATAATAAATTCAAAGGAGGAAGCAGCAAATGAAAAAAGCAAAGATGATAACAACGAGAGAGTATATGATGAAATTTATATACCAAATAGACATAAATAAAGAGGATTTAGAAGATATAAACTCTAAATTAGATGATTTTTTAAATAATAACTTTGAATATATAAAGAACAGATATGAGGAATTAAAATTACAATTTTCAGATGAAGCTAATGTTGAATTAAGTGAAACTAAGTTAGATGAAATAATAGATATAAATTATGCTAATGAAGTAGCTCAAAATATAAAAGAACATAAAGATCATATAGATGAATTAATAAACAAATATGCTAAAAATTGGACTATAAATAGAATGGCTAAAGTAGATTTAGCTATACTTAGACTTGCAGTATGTGAAATACTATACGTTTCAAATGTACCTACTAAAGTTTCTATAAACGAAGCAATAGAGATATCTAAACTTTACTGTGATGATAAATCTCCTAAATTTATAAATGGTATATTAGGAAGTATAGCAAGTGAATCTTCACAAAAATAAAAATATAATAATAGGAATAGATACTAGCTGCTATACGACTTCTATAGCAGCTATATCTTTAGATAAGAATATAGTATTTAATAAAAAGATAATGCTAAAGGTAGGTAAAGAATGTAAGGGTCTTAGACAAAGTGAAATGGTATTTCAACATGTGAATAATTTAGGTAGTTTAAGTGAGAAAATAGAAAAATTAATGACTCAATATAATGTAGTTGCTATATGTGCATCAGAAAAACCACGACCAGTTAAAGATTCATATATGCCTGCATTTACAGTTGGATATAACTTTGCAAAGCTATTTAGTAGTATGAATAATATAAGCCTATACAAAACAACACATCAAGAAAATCATATATATGCTAGTTTACATACTAATGAATTAAAGAATAATAAATTTATATCTGTTCATATGTCAGGAGGAACAACCGAAATACTATTAGTTGAAAATGTTAAAAATGATTTAAAAATAGAAATAGTAGGAGGTAGTAAAGATATAAGTTTTGGCCAGCTTATTGATAGACTTGGTGTTGAGTTAGGATATGATTTTCCATGTGGAAAAAATATAGATGAAAATGCTTTAGATTGTAAAGAAAATATAAAAGTAGGGCTTAAAACATCTGTGAAAGATGGATATATGAATTTATCTGGAATTGAAAATCAGGTAAATAAATATGCAAAAGAGTATGATGAAATCTATTTATCAAAGTTATTAATGGACTCAATAGTTAGAAGTTTATATAAATCACTTAAATATATATGCAACAAATATAATATAAATGAAGTAGTATTTGCAGGTGGTGTAGCATCGAGTAAATATATAAGAAAGAATCTAAATGAAAAGTTATATAAAGATAAAATAAAATGTTATTTTACAGAAAGTGAGTATAGTACTGATAATGCAGTTGGGTGTGCAAAGATAGGATTAAATAAATTTATAGGAGAATAGAGATGAAATTAAGAGCTTTAGATGTCAGTGAAGTTAATTCATATATAAAAAGAATCTTAAGTAATGATGCTATTTTATTTAACCTAAAAGTAAAAGGTGAAATTTCAAACTTTAAAATTCATAGTAGTAAGAATGTATATTTAACGCTAAAAGATAGTTCATCTAAAATAAATTGTGTAATATTTAAAAATAATTACGATGAAAGTCTAAAATTAGAAGATGGAGTTAAAGTAATTGCTAATGGATATATATCCGTTTATGAAAGAGATGGGTCATATCAATTATATATAGATTCGATAGAAATTGATGGATTAGGAAATTTATATTTAGAGTTTAATAAGTTAAAAGAAAAATTAAGCAAAGAAGGTTTATTTGATATTAAATATAAAAAACCTATACCAATGATTCCTAAAAATATAGGAGTAGTTACATCTGATACTGGAGCTGTAATAAAAGACATAATAAATGTAATAAAACGTAGATATCCTAAAGTTAATATAAAATTGTATCCTGTATCTGTTCAAGGAAAAAAATCATCAATAGAGATATGTGAAGGAATTAAATTTTTTAATAATGCTAATAATGTAGATACAATAATAATTGGCAGAGGCGGAGGTTCTATAGAAGAATTGTGGTCTTTTAATGAAGAAATAGTAGCTAGGGAAATTTTCAACTCTGATATACCTATAATTTCAGCAGTTGGGCATGAAACTGACTTTACGATAGCAGATTTTGTTGCAGACATGAGAGCTCCAACACCATCTGCTGCTGCAGAAATAGCTACTCCAAAATTAGATGAATTGTTATATAAACTAGAAAATATAAAAAATAGAATGGATAATTCAATTGTAAACCAATCAAAATTGGATAAAAATAAATTAGATAGTACTTTTGATAAGATAAATACCATTGTTGGTTCTTATATAATAAGAGATAAAATTATACAAATAGATATAATATATGATAAAATAACTAATAAGATTAAAGATACAATAGATTTAAGAAAAAAAGATTTAAATACTAGTGCTACGGTACTTAATAGTTTAAGCCCATTATCAACTTTGGATAGAGGATATAGTATTTTACAAAAAAATAAAAAGTTAGTAAATAGTGTAGATGAATTAGATAAAAGAGATTTGATAGAAATTACTTTAAGAGACGGAAAAGTAGACTGTATTGTAGAAAAAATAAAATTTAAAGAGGTATAAAAATGAATTTATCTTATGAAGAGGCATATAAAAATTTAGAAGATATTTTGCTTAAGTTAGAATCAGGAAATACTAGTTTAGATGAATCGCTTAGCTTATATGAAGAGGGAATAAAGCTTTATAGACATTGTAATAAATTGTTAGAGGAAGCTACTCTAAAAATAAATAAATTCGATAAAGATGGTAAGGAGATACCTTTTAGCATAGAGGAGGAATAGCTATGAATTTTAAGGATGAGTTAAAAAGTAGAGTTAATAATGTAGAAATATTATTAAATGAATATATGCCAAAGGAAGAAGGATATCAAAAAACTATATTTGAAGCTATGAATTATAGTTTAAGTGCAGGTGGAAAAAGATTAAGACCAATTCTTACATTAGAAGCTTGTAAATTAGTTGGGGGAAATGAAAAAGATGCAATACCATTTGCGGCAGCGATAGAAATGATACATACATATTCACTTATACATGATGATTTACCAGCACTTGATAATGATGATTTAAGAAGAGGAAGAAAGACAAATCACAAAGTATATGGGGAAGCAATGGCTATACTTGCAGGAGATGGGCTTTTAAATTATGCTTATGAAATAATGCTTAAAGAATCTATAAGAAAAGATGATTCAAATAAATATTTAAAAGCGATAAATGAAATTGCCAAAGCATCAGGCATATATGGAATGATAGGTGGACAAGTTGTTGATATTGAAAGTGAAGGAAAGTCAATATCTATGGATAAATTAGATTTTATACATATGAATAAGACAGCAGCAATAATAATTGGATGTATGAGAGCTGGTGCTATAATAGGTGGGGCTAGTGAAATTCAATTAGAGAATATAACTAAATATGCAAAAAACATAGGATTATCATTCCAAATAGTAGATGATATATTAGACGTAGTTGGAGATGAAGCTAAACTTGGCAAAAAAGTGGGTAGTGATATAGATAATGAAAAATCTACATATCCATCATTAATAGGACTTGATAAATCTAAAGAAATTGCAAAAAATTTAATAGAAGAAGCTAAGTTAAGTATTAGTAATATTGATAAAGATAGTGAATTTTTAAATTCATTAGCAGATTATATAGTGGATAGAGAGTATTAAGGAGGAAAAATGAGCTTTATTTCAGAAATTTTTAGCAACAAAGTATTGGGGATAAGTATGTTTGCTTGTTTTTTAGCACAATTTTTTAAAGTGTTTACTGGAGAGGAAAAAAGAATACAAATATCTAGGATTTTTACTTCAGGAGGCATGCCAAGTTCTCATAGTTCTTTTGTAACTTCGCTATCTACTTTAGTTGGTATGGATTTTGGGTTTGATTCAATTGAATTTGCAGTAGTTGCTGTATTTTCTATGATAATAATGTATGATGCATCTGGAGTTAGACGTGCAGTTGGAAAACAAGCAGTTATATTAAATAAAATAGTAGATGACTTACATCATAAAAAACATATAGAACATAAAAGGTTAAAGGAGTTAGTAGGTCATACTCCCATAGAAGTTTTCTTTGGAGCTATTTTAGGAATTATTACAGCCTTAATATTTAGTTAATATTTGTTAAGGTAAAACTAATTAGATAAAGGTGAGAAACAATGTATAATTATTTAGATAATGTAAATTCTCCTAAAGATATAAAAAATATGAACACTAAAGAGTTAGATTTATTAGCTAAAGATATCAGAAAATTTTTAGTTAGATCAGTTTCAAACACAGGAGGACATTTAGCATCAAACTTAGGTGTTGTAGAACTTACACTAGCTTTACATAAAGTATTTGATAGTCCTAAGGACAAATTTATATGGGATGTAGGGCATCAAGCTTATGTTCACAAAATACTAACTGGAAGAAAAGATCAATTTAATACATTAAGACAATTTAATGGGTTAAGTGGATTTCCAAAGGAGAGTGAAAGTGAACATGATACATTTGATACAGGTCACAGTAGTACATCTATTTCTGTAGGAACTGGGATTGCTTGTGCTAGAGATATAAAAGGAGAAGATTTCTCCGTTGTATCTATAATTGGAGATGGATCTATAACAGGAGGTATGGCTTTAGAAGCGCTCAATCATTTAGGATATATAAATACCAATATGATAGTTATTCTTAATGATAATGAAATGTCTATAGATGAAAATGTTGGAGGAATGTCTAAACATTTATCTTCAATAATCAAAAATTCTACCGTAAATAAGATTAAAGACGAGGTCGAAAAAATATTGAATGTGGCACCTGGAGGAAATATAATATCTAAAACAGCAAGTAAAGTAAAAGATAGTATAAAAGGTAAATTCTCTTTACAAGAATGTGCTCTTTTTGATTCCTTAGGAGTAAATTATTTAGGACCAATTGATGGACATAATATAGACGAAATAATAAAAGCTTTAGAAAAAGCTAAAATGCAGGATGGACCTATATTATTACATGTTATAACTAAAAAAGGTAAAGGCTATAAGTTTGCAGAGGAAAAACCACATAAATATCATGGTGTTTCTAAGTTTGATATAAAAACAGGACTAAAACCATCATCAACAAAAAGCATATCAGCTGTTGTAGGTGATAAACTAGTTGATTTAGCAACTAAAGATGATAAGGTAGTAGCTATAACTGCTGCAATGCCATCAGGAACAGGTCTTAATAAATTTAGTGAAGTATATCCTAATAGATATTATGATGTTGGTATAGCAGAACAACATGCTGTAACTTTTAGTTGTGGCTTAGCCAAAGCTGGAATGAAACCATATTTTGCTGTATATTCATCATTTTTACAAAGAGCCTATGACCAAATAATTCATGATATGGCTATAACTAAAAAAGATGTTAAATTACTTATAGATAGAGCAGGACTTGTAGGTAATGATGGAGAAACTCATCATGGAATATTTGATTTAAGTTATTTAAATAGTATTCCTAACATGGTTGTTATGGCTCCTAAAGATACTAAAGAACTTGAATTAATGATGGATTTATCTTTAGATATAAAAGGGCCTATGGCAATTAGATATCCAAGAGGAAATAGCTACTTTGTTGATAGAGGAAGTTATAAACCTATAAAACTTGGCGAATATGAGATATTAAATCAAGGGAAGGATGTACTTATATTAGCTATAGGAAATATGGTCAAACAAGCTATAGATGCTATAGATATATTAAATGAAAAAAATATAAATCCAACACTTGTAAATGCAAGATTTTTAAAACCAATAGATGAAAATTTAATAAGTGAATTATTAAAAAATCATAAGTATGTTGTAACAGTAGAAGATAATGTTATTACAGGTGGATTTGGAAGTAGAATAAATAAATTTTTAATAGATAATAAATTTGACAATAATATTGTTAATATGGGTATAGATGATGAGTTTATTCATCATGGAGATGTTAATACTTTATATAAACAATGTAAAATCTCATCTGAATGTATTGCTGAAAAAGTTGAGAGTTTGTTAAGATAGAAAGGTAACTTATATGAAAAAAAGAATAGACATATTACTTGTAGAGCAAGGATTTTTCGAAAGCAGAGAAAGAGCTAAAAAAGCTATCATGGCTGGATTAGTTTTTGTAGATAATCAAAGATGTGATAAGGCTGGGTCTGAATTTAAGGAAGAGTGTAATATAGAGGTTAAGGGTAATCCTATACCTTATGTTAGTAGAGGTGGATTAAAGTTAGAAAAAGCTATGAAAAACTTTGATATAACTTTAGAAAATAAAGTGTGCTTAGATATAGGAGCATCAACAGGAGGATTTACTGATTGTATGCTTCAAAACGGAGCGAAAAAAGTATTTTCAATAGATGTTGGATATGGGCAACTAGCGTGGAAACTTAGACAAGATGAAAGAGTTGTCTGCATGGAAAGAACTAATATAAGACACGTAACTATAGAAGATACTAAAGAGTTTGGACAATTTGCATCTATAGATGTATCATTTATATCTCTTAAATTAGTTTTACCAAAAGCAAAAGAGCTATTAGAACCTAATGGACAAATTGTAGCTTTAATAAAGCCTCAATTTGAAGCAGGAAGAGAAAAGGTAGGAAAAAAAGGTGTTGTTAGAGAAAAGTCTACGCATATAGAAGTTATAGAAAAAATATCTAATTTTGCAGTAGAATCAGGATTTGAAATATTAGGATTAGATTACTCACCTATAAAAGGTCCAGAAGGTAATATTGAATATCTAATACATTTAAAAAATTCCAATGAAGGATATGAATACAACAAAGAAGAATTTAAGCTGACTATAGATAAGGTTGTAGATAATTCTCATAATTTAATGTAATAAAAGAGGGGGATTTAGATTGATCCTTGAATTATATATGAAAAATTGTGCCTTAGTAGATGAATTAAGGTTACACATAGATAAAAATTTAAACATACTAACAGGAGAAACAGGTTCAGGAAAATCTATAATTATAGGTGCCCTGGGCCTATGTTTAGGTGGAAAATACGATAGGTCTTTTTTAAGAAAAGGAACAGAAAAAGGGTTAGTAGAAGCAGTATTTGATATAAATAACAATAAGTTAAAAGAAAAGTTATTAGAAAATGGAATAGATATAGAAGAAGATAACCAAATAATAATAAGTAGAGAAATATTTGATGATGGAAAGAGTGTATCTAGAATAAATGGAAGAAGTGTAAAAGTATCTTTTTTAAGAGAGATATCTACATATTTAATAGATATACATGGACAGCATCAAAATCAAGTTTTATTCGATAAAGATACACATATAGATTTTTTAGATTTATTTGGAGAAGAAAATTTATTTGAATATAAAAATGAATATGAAAGCATATTTAATGAATATAATGAGATTAAAAAAGCTTTAAATTTATTAACAGAAAATAAAGATGATATGCAAATTCAAAGAGAAATAGATTTAATTAAATTTCAAATAAATGAAATTGAATCAGCTAACTTAAGTAGTAATGAATATGAAGATTTATTAAAACAAAGAGAAGTATACAGAAATAGTGAAAAAATATATACAAACTTAAATAATGCATACTCAAATTTATACGATGGAAGTATAAATTCTGTAGATCTTATATCTAAATCACTAGGAGATTTAAGTTCTATAGCCAAGTATGATGATAGATTAAATGAATATAATGAAACAATAGAAAGAATAATGTATGAACTTCAAGATATATCTAGAGATATTAGAAGTTATAAAGACAGTATAGATTTTTCTCCATATGAATTAGATCAAATAGAACAAAGAGTAGATGAAATAAACACATTAAGAAGAAAGTATGGAGATACTATAGATGAAATTTTAATGTACAAAAATAAAATTTCTACTAGATTAGATGAAATACTTAATAGAGATGAAAAGGTTGAAAAATTAAAATCAAAACTTCAGGATATAGAAGTAGTATTAAAATCTAAGGCAGACAAACTAACTGAAAAAAGAAAAGATGTAGCTAAGGACCTCCAAGAAAAATTACTATATGAACTTAAAAGTTTAAATATGAAAAATATAGTATTTGAAGTTGCTTTTAATAAAAGTAATTTTAATTTAAAAGGTCAAGATGATATAGAATTTATGATTTCTTTTAACTTAGGAGAAGACATTAAGCCTATATACAAAGTAGCTTCTGGAGGAGAAATGTCAAGATTTATGTTAGCTTTTAAAACTATACTAGCTGATATAGATGAGATAGACACTTTGGTATTTGATGAAATAGATACAGGTATAAGTGGAATAGCAGCACAAATTGTAGGAGAAAAATTATCGGTTATAGCTAAGAAAAAGCAAATACTTTGTATAACTCATCTTCCTCAAATTGCTGCTAATGCAGACACTCATTATTGTATAGAGAAAAAGACCTCTACAGATAGAACATTTACTGTAATAAGTAGATTAAATGATGAAGAACGAAAAAATGAAATAGCTAGACTTATAGCTGGAAGTAATATAACTGAAAAAACAATGGAACATGCTAGTGAAATAATAGAGCTTGCTAAAAAGGTACCTAATTAGGTACCTTTTTTATTTTATATTTGTGATGGATAAAAAAATAGAAAAATTGAAACTATATGTATATGAATATATTAGAAGGGACATGGAATAGAAAATGAAAAAATTTTATTTATTATCAATTATAACTATATCTATGTTTATATTAGGGATAGCAAGAGTAAATAGTAGTGAAAAAAAAGAAGTTAAGCATTTAATTCCATTAGGTAATATTGTAGGTATAAGAGCTAACACAGATGGAATATTGGTTTTGGAAAATGAGGAAGATTATATAGATGGAATAAAATCAGGTGACAACATTGTTAGTATAGAAGGAAAACGGGTGTACAGCAGCAAGGATGTAAAAAAAATTATAAATCACTGTAATAAAGATTTCGTAGATGTTTTAGTAGATAGAGATGGCGATTACATACAAAAAGAGGTTAAGTTAAAAAAAAATGGAAATGAATATAAATTAGGATTATGGATTAGAGATAAAATTTCTGGAATAGGTACTATGACATTTTACAATCCTGAAGATAATACGTTTTCAGCTATAGGACATGCGATAAAAGATATAGATACTAATGAGTTGATAAAGGTTAAAAACGGAAACATATATAATGCTAAAGATATAGAAATTATAAAGGGAGATGATGGATGTGTTGGGCAAATAAAGGCTAATTTTAATGTTGATAAATCTATAGGTAATTTTAATAATAATGATGATTTTGGTATAAATGGAAAATTAACGACATATGATAATGGTGGAAAACATAAAATATTAGAAGTAAGTGATAAAAAGGATGTGAGAGCTGGTCCAGCTAGTATATTATTTCAAAATAAAGATGGAATAATAGAAGAATATAAGGTAGTAATAAAAAAAATAAATAATAAAGACAGAAAATATGGTAAGGATATGATAGTTGAGATAGTAGATGATAGACTAATAGATTATACTGGAGGAATAATCCAGGGTATGAGTGGAGCACCTATAATACAAAATAATAAAATAATCGGTGCACTAACACATGTTTTTCTAGATAACTCTAAAATAGGATATGGAATTTTTATAGATAAGATGATAATATAATTATATGTATAAAAATAAAATAAGTAGAAGGATTATAAATATTAAATGTCGAATAAGTTAATTAGTGAAAAATAAAGATAATATTTTTAATAAATTATAAATTCTATGGGGGGAAAAATAATGAACGAAAAAATAAAGATAGTTTTAGCTGATGATAATAGGGACTTTTGTCAAGTATTAAAAGAGTATTTATCTAATGAAGATGATATAGAAATATTAGGGATTGCAAAAGATGGTATTGAAGCATTAGATTTAGTTTCTAGAACACAACCAGATGTATTAGTTTTAGATGTTATAATGCCACATCTTGATGGATTAGGGGTAATAGAAAAATTAAATTCTATGAACTTAGACAAAATGCCTAAGATCATAGTTTTATCTGCAGTAGGTCAAGATAAAATAACTCAAAGTGCAATTAATTTAGGAGCAGATTATTATATAGTTAAACCTTTTGATTTCGTAATATTTATAAATAGAATAAGAGGTTTAGTTTCAAATAAAAATACAGTTGTAGAGTCTAAATCTAGGGGTAATATGGATATAAAAATGACTAAGACTGATTTTGTAAAAAATGTAGGCAATATAGAAACTGAAATTACTAATATAATACATGAAATAGGGGTTCCAGCGCATATAAAGGGTTACTTATATTTAAGAGAAGCTATAAAGATGGTTATAGATAATGTAGAATTATTAGGAGCTGTTACAAAAGAGTTATACCCAAGTATAGCTAAGAAGTTTAACACTACACCAAGTAGAGTTGAAAGAGCTATAAGACACGCTATAGAAGTTGCTTGGAGCAGAGGTAAGGTTGATACTATAAATCAATTATTTGGATATACAGTACACAATACTAAAGGAAAGCCAACTAATTCAGAGTTTATAGCTATGATAGCTGACAAATTAAGATTAGAACACAGTATGGTTAAGTAATAGATAAAATAAAGTCTTCAATAAAATGAAGGCTTTATTTTTTTATCTAAATGTATAAAATATATAATAGTTAATTTAGTAGAGGTGAGAATATGAAATTACAAATACCAAAAGATGTAGAATACATAATTAATAAAATATATGATAATGGATATGAGGCTTTTATTGTTGGAGGGTGTGTAAGAGATTCTATAATAGGATTAAAACCTAATGATTACGATATAACTACTAGTGCAAAACCAAATGAAATTATGAATATATTTAAAAATGAAAAAATAATTGAAACTGGAATTAAACATGGAACTGTTACTTTAATAAAAAATGATATTGAGTATGAAATTACAACGTACAGGATAGATGGAGAATATAATGATAATAGAAGACCAGATTTTGTAGAATTTACAAATGACATAAATAAAGATTTACAAAGAAGGGATTTTACAATAAATGCTATAGCATATAACCATAGAATTGGTATAGTTGATACCTTTGATGGAATAGGTGATATTCGTAAAAAGATAATAAAAACAGTTGGAAAAGCTGATGAGAGGTTTAATGAAGATGGATTAAGAATAATAAGAGCTGTTAGATTTAGCTGTAAATTAGGATTTGATATAGAAAAAGATACATTAACAAGTATTTATAAAAATATAAATTTAATAAAAAATGTAAGTATTGAAAGAATACAAAATGAATTTAATAAAATACTACTTAGTGATAGTCCTGAAAATTTATATATACTTTATCAAGTAGGAATGTTTGATGTTTTAAAATTTAATAGTGTGAAAATAAATAAAAATGAATTAAAATATATAAAAAAATCAAAAAAAGATTTAATTATAAGATTATCTATATTTACATACATAACAGGAGATAGTGAAGAAAGCAAAAATATACTCAATATATTTAGATATTCAAATAAAATTAAAAAACAATGTAGTATTATATTAGATAATTTAGACAACAAAATAATAGCTGATAAAGTATGCATAAAATTATATTTAAATAAGATTGGTAAGGAAAATTTAAGTTATTTATTATATATTAAAAAAATTCTTAAAAAAAAATTTATTAATGAAGATTATGACGAGATTTATGAAATTATAAATGACATAGAACGAAATAAAGAGTGTTATTCTCTAGATAAACTGGCTATAGATGGAAGTGATTTAAGAGCTTTAGGGTATGCTGGAAAAGATATAGGACAAAAACTTGACTACTTATTAAAAAATGTTATAGAAAATCCAAAAGTTAACAATAAAATAGATTTAATTAGTATTATTAGGGACGTATAAGTCTATTGACCAATTTTAATTATTTAAATTGTTATAAAATAATGCTATAATGTAATGTGATTTCAAAAACGAAAAGTGGAGGTTTTAAGTATGAGAGTCGAAGCCCCTATTAAGGTAGACAGAAAAACTAAAAGGCTTGCAAAGCGACTTACTGGCGGAGAAATAGCAGTTATAAATCATAAAGACATAGATGAAGTTGCTGCTAATTCATTAGTAGAAGGAAAGATAAAACTTGTTATAAATGCAGCCCAGTCTATAAGTGGAAGATACCCAAACAAAGGACCTGGTATACTTGTAGATAAAAATATACTTATTGTAGATAATGTAGGAGAAGAGTTATTCAACAATCTACAAGAAGGCCAAGTAATAGAGGTTATAGATGGTAAAATCTATAGAGATGGTGAATTATTAGGCCAAGGGGAAGTATTAGATAAAAATGAAGTTGATAACAAGATAAAATTAGCATATGAAAATTTATCTGTAGAATTAGATAGATTTATAGATAATACTATAGATTATGCTAAAAAAGAAAAAGGATTTATACTTGGTGAAGTTGAAATACCAAAGGTAAACACAAACTATAAGAATAAACATGTATTAATCGTTGTAAGAGGCCAGGATTATAAACAAGATTTAAGCACAATAATATCTTACATAGAAGAAATGAAGCCTATATTAGTCGGTGTAGATGGTGGGGCTGATGCTCTTTTAGAATTTGGATATACTCCAGATGTAATAGTAGGAGATATGGATAGTGTAAGTGATGAGGCTTTAAAAAAGACAAAAGAAATAGTTGTGCATGCATATACGGATGGTAGAGCTCCGGGGCTTAAAAGAGTTCAAGACTTAGGATTAGATGCTATAGTTTTCCCTGCGCCAGGAACTAGTGAAGATATAGCTATGCTTACAGCTTATGAATATAAAGCTGAACTAATAGTAGCTGTAGGTACTCATTCTAATATGATAGATTTCTTAGAAAAAGGAAGACCTGGTATGGCTAGTACATTTTTAGTTAGACTTAAGATAGGTTCTAAACTTATAGATGCAAAAGGTGTAAATTTATTATATAGAAGCAAATTAAAATTAAAGTATATATGGGCATTAATAGCTACAGCATTATTCCCAGTAATAATACTTGCTTCGATTTTACCAAGTGTTCAGCAGTTTATGCATTTGATGGAATTAAAAATTAAATTATTATTACAGATGTAATTAGTTGAGGAGGATTAACATGCATATAAATATGAAGTATTACATAGTTACGATAGGTGCTATATTTATTGCATTAGGCATAGGAATGTTAGTAGGTTTTAACTTAAATTATGACCAAGCACTTAGCAAGCAACAAGCCTCGATAATAGGTGATTTAGATAACAAATTTGAGGAAATAAAAACAACAAACAAGGATTTAGAAAAGAAATTATCAAAAAATAAAAATGAATATAATAAGTTAGTTGAATATGTAAATGATAATTATGCCAAATTAATAAAAGATGAACTTCAAGATAAACATATAGGAATAATTTCAACTACAGAAAATTATGATTATACTCAAGATGTAGCTAATACAATAACAGATGCAAGTGGACAAGTATCATTTAATATAATATTAAAAGATGGTATAACTAATAATGATAAAATAAAAGAACTTTCTAGTTCTCAAAATTTAGAATTAAAATCTAGTAAAGATGTAATAAATTATTTAATTGACTCTTTAAAAGAATCAAATGCGATTGAGAAGCTACAACAACTTGAAAAATTAGATATGATAAAAGTTAATTCTATAGCTGATAATTATGTAGATTATTCACAAGTAGTCATAGCTTCAGGAAATAACAATGAAGATTCTAAAAAGTTTGAAGATATTGATAAAAACTTAATAAGTAAATTAAAATCAGAAGATAAGTACATAGTAGCTACTCAAAAAAGTGATGTAGGATTTTCATATATAGATATGTATAAAAAATCAAAAATACCTACTATAAATAATTCAGAAGAAGGATTAGGAAAATTATCTTTAGTTTATACACTTAAAGACTCTACGGAACAAGGCAATTTTGGTAGAGGAGAAAGTGCAGATTCTATAATACCATTTAAGTAAAAATAAAGGAGATTTAATTATGAATCCTTATGTTAGTATAATAGTACCAGCATACAATGAAGAGAAAAAAATAAAAGATACACTTTTAGGAATAGTAAATATAGACGAAATAAATGAAATAATAGTTGTAGATGATGGATCTAGTGATAACACAGAAAAGATGGCTAAATCAGTAAACAATGATAAAGTAAAAGTTTTTAAATTAGATAAAAATAGAGGTAAAGGATACGCATTAAACTATGGACTTGATATAGCCATGAAAAATGCAAATATAATAGGTTTTTTAGATGGAGATTTAGGTAGTTCATCTAGTGAAACTATAAAACTTATAAAACCTGTTATAAATAATGAAGTGGATGTAACTATAGCTAAATTCCCACCTGCTAAGAAAAAAGGAGGAATGGGCTTTGTAAAAAGATTGGCTAAAGAATCCGTTTTAGAAATGACAGGTGTTGAATTAGATGCTACAATATCAGGTCAGAGAATATTTAAAAGAGAAGTTTTAGAAAAATTTAAAGAAATACCTTATGGATATGGTGTTGAAGTAGGCATGACTATAGATATATTAAAACATGGATATTCTATAAAAGAAGTTCTAGTTAATATGACTCATAGTGAAACTGGAAGAGACTTAAAAGGATTTATACATAGAGGTAAGCAATTTTATCACATAAAAAAAATAGTTAATAAGAAAAAGAAAGAATGGAGGTAGTGTTATTGAATACATCTATATTATATATAATAATGCTACTAGCAGGTATATTAGTAACATATATCGTTATACCATTTTTTAAAAATATGTTAATTTCAAGTGATGTAATAAGACCTAATTACAAAAAAGATATGATACCAGTAAGTATGGGGTTAGTATTTTTACCTACAATAGTTATAAATGGAATTATATTAGCATATTTTACTAAAAGTTATGAAAATATAGCTTATATATTTATGTATATGTTTGGATTAATGGCAATGTGCTTAGCAGGTATATTAGATGATATTGTTGGAAATAGGGATGTAAGTGGATTAAAAGGTCATTTTAAAAGTTTATTAAAAGGAAATCTGACAACTGGTGGATTTAAGGCATTATTTGGAGGATTTGTAGGACTTATTATATCTGTAGCGATATCTAAAAATTTAACTGATATAGTTATAAATACATTAATAATAGCCTTATCTACAAATTTAATGAATTTATTAGATTTAAGACCAGGAAGAGCTATAAAGGTATATTTAGTTATATCTATAACTTTATTTTTAACATTGGTAGGATATCCTAAAGCATTACTACTTATATTATTACCAAGTGTATGTGTATACTTTATAGATGATTTAAAAGCTAGAGCTATGATGGGTGATACTGGATCAAATGTTTTAGGAATATCTATAGGTATACTTATATCAATGGGATATGATATGCCTATAAGAATATCATGGTTAGTATTTTTAATATTTATACATATACTAACTGAAAAATATTCTTTAACTAAAATAATAGAAAATAATAAAGTTTTAAACTTTATTGATAAACTAGGAAGGTAATCTTATGATAAGTAAAAAGATTGGGTTGGTAGAATCTATAATAAGTAAATCAGAAAATTTAGAAGAAATAACTGTAAATGTTAATGGAGATATAGCAAAAGCATACAATTATCCAAAAATGACAGGAAGTGTAGATATAGGAAATGAAGTAGTATTAAATACTACTGCAGTTGAATTAAGTCTTGGAACAGGTGGATATCACTTTGTTATATTAAACTTAAATAAACTAGAGTCTAATATGACTCCTGGTGGACATATAATGAAGTTAAGATATACACCTATGCAAGTAAAAGTAGATTCAGTTGAAGAACAAGATAGTAAATTACATGATAAAATAAATGAATTTAAAAGCTTAGAGAACCTTCCTGTAGTAGTAGGAACACTACATAGTATGCTGACTCCATTTGCAGCTTCATATAAAAGACATAATCCAAATAAAAAGCTTGTCTATATAATGACAGATGGAGCTTCTTTACCTATATACTTAAGTAAAAATGTAGAAAACTTAAAAAATAAGAAATTAATAGACGATACTATAACAATAGGCAATGCATTTGGTGGAGATTATGAGTGCATAAATATTTACTCAGCTTTAATAACAGCTAAAGAAGTTTTAAATGCTGATGCTGTATTTGTAAGTATGGGACCTGGAATAGCAGGTACAGGAACTAAATATGGATTTACAGGAATAGAACAAGGACCTATATTAGATGCAGTTAAAAAATTAGGTGGAAATCCAATTGCTATACCTAGAATTAGCTTTGCTGATAAAAGGGATAGACATGTAGGAATTAGTCACCATAGTATTACTGTATTAAGTGAAATTGTAAATGTAAATGTTAATATACCAATAGGTATTGAAGATAAAGATAAACTTGAATATGTAAATAAACAGATAGAAAAAAATAATTTACAGGAAAAACATAATATAGTATATATCAAACCAGGTAATACTTTTGATGACTTAAGTTACTATGGATTAAAAGTTAAAAGCATGGGCAGAAATTATGAACAAGATAGTGAATTTTTTGATGCAGCAAGCAATGCAGCATATTACTTAATGGAGGTTTGTTATGATAATAGAGGAACAGACAGTAAGTAGTGATAGGATATATACTGGAAAAGTTATAAGTTTAAAAGTGGATACAGTAGAAGTTCCTAGAAAAGGATATCAAAAAAGAGAAATAATTGAACATCCAGGAGCGGTAGGTATAGTGGCTATAACTAATGAAAATAAAGTTGTATTAGTTAAACAATATAGAAAAGCTATAGAAAAAGCAATATGGGAAATACCTGCAGGAAAATTAGAACAAGGTGAAAATCCAAGAGATTGTGCAATAAGAGAATTGAAAGAAGAAACAGGATATACTGCTAATAATATAAAGCTAATACATAAGTTTTATACTTCGGCTGGCTTTTCAAATCAAAAAATATATATTTATTTAGCTACAGATTTAGAAGCAGGAGAAGCTAGCTTAGAAGACGATGAATTTTTAGATGTTCAAGAAGTAGATTTAGAAGAAGTTTATGAAATGATTAATAAAAATGATATAGAAGATGCTAAGACATCTATAGGGCTTTTACTTACAAAAGAACTTTTATAAATTGGAATAACCTCCTCTTATCTTGCATAAAAATTATGTAAGTACAAAAGAGGGGGTTGTAATTTTTGAGAAGATTAAACAAAAGAAATATGTTAGACAAAATTAATAAGGAGATAATATTTATATCTAGTTTATTTATGGTATTTGTAATTATAGGATCACTATTAAATAAATTTTTTCCTCAGTATAGTGATGTCATAAGTGAGAAAGTATCATATACTGCAAATTACTATAATTCAGATGTGAATTTAAAAGAAATATTAATATCAAACCTTAAAATGGATTTAAGTTTTTTATTAATTATGGCAATAGGAACAATGACTGTTATACTATCTCCAATTGCTATTATAGTTTTTGCAATAAAAGGGCTATCTATAGGATATACTATAAATAGTTTTATAATAGCCATGAAATTAAGTTCATTTAAAATAGTACTAATAACACTTATTAAATTTGTTGTAGTATTACCGGGAATGTTGATTTTAGCATTGATATCTTTTAAATATTTATTTGAAGCAATATATGAAATTAAAAAGAAAAACAAATCAAATTGTGTATACTTAATGAAAAGATATTTAATAAATTCAACTTTGATAATAATGGGAACAATATTTGTACAAACTATTTTAAATGCTTTGTCTATAGTAACTTTACAAATATTTTAAAAGTAAAGGATTAAAAAATGCAACTATTAAACGAATATATAGAATATATAAAATCTATAAGAAATTTGAGTGATAATACTATTAACTCTTATTTTATAGATATAAAAAAGTACTTAACATATATAAAAAATAAAAATATTGACTTATTTGATTCGACAGAAAATGATATAATAAGCTATATAATAGAATTAGAAAAATTAGATTTATCTACATCTACTGTATCTAGAAGTATATCATCTATAAAATCATTTTATGAATATTTATTTTTAAATAGGTATATTAAAATCAATGTATCTAAAAACATAAAAAAACCAAAAATAGAAAAAAAGGAAATAAATATTTTAACAAAAGATGAAATTGAAGCATTACTTAATTTTCAAAATTTAGATAATATAAAAGATATAAGAGATAAAGCTATATTTGAAGTATTATATGGAACAGGTATGAAGGTAACTGAGCTAATAGAATTAGACTTAGATGATGTAAATATAGAATTTGACTATATTTGCTGTAAATCAGGCAAAAACCCAAGGGTGATACCTTTATCACAAATTACAAGCAAATATCTTAATAAATATTTAAATAAATCAAGAAATGAAATTTTAAAATTTAACTATGAGGAAAAGGCTTTATTCATAAGCTCTAATGGAACAAGATTTACAAGACAAGGTCTTTGGAAACTTATAAAAAAACATGCAAAAAGAGCTAATATAAATAAAAGCATAAATCCAACTATATTAAGAAATTCATTTGCTATACATTTGATTAATGAAGGTGCAAATATAGCTGTAGTTAGTAAAATATTAGGTAATTCTAATTTGTCTAGTTTGCAATATTATTTAAATTGTATAGATAAAAATGTAAGACAGGAATTAAAAGAAAAACATCCTAGAAAATAATACATTATAGGAGGCAATTTTATGAGCAGAGTTATATGGATGGTAATTGATAGTGTTGGAATAGGAGCTCTTCCTGATTCTGAAAAATTTGGAGATGTAAATGTAAATACTTTAGGAAATATAGTTAAAACATATAAGGATATAAAAATACCTAATATGATAAACTTAGGATTAAGCAATATAGAAGGTGTTGAAAGTCTAGAAAGTATAAATAACCCTAAAGGTTCATTTGGACGAGCTAAAGAAGTGTCTAAAGGTAAAGATACAACAACAGGACATTGGGAAATGACTGGAGTTTTAGTAGAAACACCTTTTAAAACTTATGAAAATGGATTCCCAAAAGAAATCATAGAAGAATTTGAAAGAAAAACAAATAGAAAAGTAATAGGTAATAAACCTGCATCTGGAACAGCTATATTAGATGAGTTAGGTGAACAACAAATGAAAACTGGAGAAGTTATAGTTTATACTTCTGCAGATAGTGTATTCCAAATCGCAGCACATGAAGATATAATACCTTTAGATGAATTATATAGAATGTGTGAAATTGCTAGAGAAATAATGATGGGCGAAAATGCAGTGGCTAGAATAATAGCTAGACCATTTATAGGAACTCCAGGATCATTTGAAAGAACTGCAAATAGAAGAGATTATTCTTTAAGTCCATTTGAAGATACTGTATTAGATAATATAAAAAATGCCAACTTAGATGTTATAGGAGTTGGAAAAATAGAAGATATATTCAATAAACAAGGAATCACTGAGGCTATACATACCAAGGATAACATGGATGGAGTAGACCAAACTATAAATTATATGAAAAAAGATAATAAAGGATTAATATTTACTAACTTAGTAGACTTTGATTCTAAATATGGACACAGAAGAGATGTAGAGGGTTATAAAAATGCATTAGAAGAATTTGATGCTAGAATACCTGAGATTTTAGAAAATATGAAAGATGATGATATATTAATTATAAACTCAGACCATGGTAATGACCCAACATACAAAGGTACAGACCATACAAGAGAATATATACCTATACTAATTTATGGTAAAAATGTAGTTAACGGATACAACTTAGGAACTAGAAATAGTTTTGCAGATATAGGTGCAACTGTAGCAGATATATTAAATGTGGATAGTCCTAAAAATGGTAAGAGTTTTAAAAATGAAATTATTAAATAAATTAGTATAAAGGGGATTAGCATGAACAGTTTATATAATAAAATACAAGAGAGTAAAAACTATATACAATCTAAGATAAACAAATCTCCAGAAATAGGACTTATATTAGGTTCAGGTTTAGGAGTTTTAGGTGATGAAATTGAAAATCCAGTAAAAATAAAATATGATGAGATACCTAATTTTCCAGTTTCAACAGTAGAAGGACATAATGGTCAATTAGTTATAGGTCAATTACAAGGAAAGAGTGTAATTGCTATGCAAGGGCGTTTTCATTTTTATGAAGGATACTCAATGGAATCAGTAACATTTCCAGTTAGAGTTATGAAAGAATTAGGTGTAAAAACAGTTATAGTTACTAATGCAGCTGGAGGAGCTAACAAAGATTTCAATCCAGGAGATTTAATGATAATAAAAGATCATATAAACTTTAGTGGACATCATCCATTAATAGGACCTAATGATAGTAGATTAGGCGTAAGATTTCCTGATATGTCAACAGCATATACTCCAAAGTATATAAAATTGGCTAAAGAATGTGCTAAAGATTTAGGAATAGATGTAAAAGAAGGGGTATATACTTTCTTTAGTGGACCAACATATGAAACACCAGCAGAAGTAAAGTTAGCTCGAATTTTAGGGTCAGATGCAGTAGGTATGTCAACTGTGCCAGAGGTTATAGTTGCTAGACATTCAAACTTAGATGTTATAGGCATATCTTGTATAACAAATATGGCAGCAGGAATATTAAATCAGCCTTTAAATCATGAAGAAGTTATAGAAACAACACAAAAAGTAAAATCAGAATTTTTAAGTTTAGTAAAATCAATAATAAATAAATTATAAATATTGTTAAAGTATATAACTAATAATAAGGAGATTAGCTATGAGAATTTATGACATTATAAAGAAAAAAAGAGATAATGAAGTTTTAAGCAAAGAAGAAATTAATTTTTTTGTAGAGAAATATTCTAAAGGAGAAATTCCTGATTATCAAGCATCAGCTCTTTTAATGGCTATATATTTAAATAAAATGAACAAAGAAGAAACTGCTTATTTAACAGAAGCCATGATGAATTCTGGAGAAGTTATAGATTTATCTGCTATAAATGGAATAAAAGTGGACAAGCATAGTACAGGTGGAGTAGGAGATAAAACAACTATAGCATTGGCACCTTTAGTAGCTGCTTGTAATGCTCCAGTAGCTAAAATGTCAGGAAGAGGACTTGGTCATACAGGAGGAACATTAGATAAGTTAGAGTCTATACCTGGTTTTTCAATTGAAATGGAACCAAGCAAATTTATAGATTCAGTAAATAAACATAAAATAGCAGTATGTGGACAAACAGCATCAATAGCAGTTGCAGATAAAAAAATGTATGCATTAAGAGATGTTACAGCTACAGTTGATAATATATCATTAATTGCAAGTAGTATAATGTGCAAAAAACTTGCTTCAGGTGCAGATGCTATAGTTTTAGATGTTAAAACTGGAGATGGAGCATTTATGAAAACTATAGATGACTCATTTGCACTTGCAAAAGAAATGGTTGACATTGGAGACAATATGAATAGAGAAACTATAGCTCTTATAACTGATATGGATGAGCCTTTAGGATTTGCAGTAGGTAATTCTTTAGAAGTTATAGAAGCAATAGAGACTTTAAAAGGAAGAGGACCTAAAGATTTTGTAATGCTATGTGAAACTTTAGGAGCATATATGTTATTATTAGCTAAAGTGGTTGAAAGTTTTGAGGAAGGTAAAGTTAAAATACAAGAAGCTATATCTAGTGGAAAAGCACTTGATAAATTAAGAGAATTTATAGATAATCAAGGTGGAAATAGCAAAGTAGTAGATGATTATTCACTACTTCCTCAAGCAAAAGAGATAATGGAAATAAAATCACCTAAAAAAGGATATATAAAGAAAATAGAAGCTGAAGAAGTAGGAGTTTCAGCTATGATTTTAGGAGCAGGTAGAGAAACTAAAGAAGATGAACTAGATTTATCTGCTGGTATAGTTTTAACTAAAAAAGTTTCAGACTTTGTTGAAGAAGGAGAAACTATAGCTTATATGCACTACAATAAATTAGATAAAATAGAAGTAGCTAAAGAAAGATTTTTAAATGCATATACAATATCTGATGAAAAAGTAGATGAAGGTAAATTAGTTTACGGAGTTGTAACTAAAGATAAAATTGTAAAATTCTAAAGAGATGATTAAAAAAAGCCTAACGTGTAAAAAATAACGTTAGGCTTTTTATTTTGTTTCGACAATCTTATTGAAAATTTTTATACTAAGATTTATAATATAAAGGATATAAATATGCATAAGGAGTAGATAACCCTATGAATTTTAGGAAGGTAAACTTAAAAGTTATAAGTATTATAACGATAATTATACTAGGTTTAATAGCTGGATATATATATATTCAAGTAGGTCCATATGATAAAAATAGTAAAAAGGACATGATAGTAGAAATACCTAATGGATCAACTTTAACAGATGTATCAAATATTTTAAAAGAAAATAAAATTATAAAAAATAAAGTTTTATTTAAAGTAGTTAGCAAATTTAAGCCAAATGAACACGGTGTTAAAGCTGGTAAATATTTATTACGTCAAAGCTATTCAAATTCTAAGATACTAGATATACTTTTTAGTGGTAAAACTTATAATGATGGTATAAAGGTAACTATACCAGAGGGTTCAACTTATAAAGAAGTAATAAAATACTTAACATCTAAAGGAATCGGTAAAAAGGAAAATTATGAAAAATTAATAAATAATCCTAAAGAATTTTATAGTAAATTTAAATATTTAGATGAAAAAGATATTCTAAGTCTAGAAGGTTTTTTATATCCTGATACTTATTACTTTGATAAAAAAGTTACTGAAGAAGAAGTCTTATCTGCTATGTTAAAAAGATTTGAAAAAATGTATACAGATAAGTTTAAAAAAGAGCAAAAAGAAAGAGGTTTAACTCTTCAACAGGTAGTTAATTTGGCATCTATAATTGAAAAAGAAGCTGTTTTAGATGAGGATAGACCTATGATTGCGAGTGTATTTTACAATAGATTGAATGTAGACATGCCTCTACAATCGGATGCTACTATACAATATATATTTGATGAAAGAAAAGATAGGGTTATGTATAAAGATTTAAAAATAAAATCTCCATATAACTCCTACATTAATAAAGGATTGCCACCTACACCTATATCTAATCCAGGTGTTAAATCTATAGAAGCTGTATTAAATCCAGCAAATAGTGATTATTTATATTTTGTAGCAACTATAGATGGTAAAAATAATTACAGTAAAACATATGAAGAACATTTAAAACATGTTGAAAATTATAAAAAAGATAGAGATAAATTAAATCAAGAAAAATCAGAAAAGTAAATAAAATATTTGTCCACAAAGGCAAAGGATTATCGCTAAAAATTTTAAATAGTATTTAAAGCGAAACTTTTGCCTTTTTTAGGGCAATCAAGGAGCTGAAAATATGAGTAATATAGTTGATGATTTAGTAGAAGATTATATAAGAAATACATTAAAAGATAAAGAAGGATTATTAAAAGAATTAGAAGAGTATGCAAGTGAGCACAATGTACCAATAATACATAAGGAAGTGTCAGATTTTTTAAAAGTTTTATTAAAAATGCAAAAGCCAAAGAGAATATTAGAAGTTGGATGTGCAATAGGATATTCATCTATTTTCTTTGCAACAGTATTAAATAAAAATGTTGAAATAATAACTGTTGAAAGAAATGAAAAGATGATAGAAAAAGCTAAGGAAAATATAAAAAGAGCAGGGATGGAAGATAATATAACTATATTAGAAGGTGATGCTGAAGAACTTTTAAAAGAAGTTGAAGGAGAATTTGATATGATTTTCCTAGATGCAGCTAAAGGTCAGTATAAATTATTTTATGATATGGTAATAGACAAGTTAAAAGTAGATGGTTTACTTATATCAGATAATATTCTTTATAAAGGTATGGTAGCTCATGATAGTTACGTTATAAGAAGAAAAAAAACTATAGTAAAGAGAATGAGAAGTTACTTAGATTATATATGTAATTGTGATTATTTAGATACATCAATAATTCCTATAGGAGATGGAGTTACACTTAGTTATAAAAAGAAAGTAAGAGGTGATTTAGATGCATAAAATCGAGCTTTTATCATCTGCTAAAGATTTAAATAATTTAAAAATAGCATTAGAAAGTGGAGCAGATGCTGTGTATATAGGTGGAGATTCTTTTGGAATCGATGCAATTGCTAAAAACTTTTCAAAAGAAGATTTAGAAAATGGAATAAATTTTGCACATGAAAAAGGAAAAAAAGTTTATATAGCTGTAAATGTTATGCCGCATAATGAAGATTTTGATAAATTACAAGAATACTTATTAAATCTTGAAAAATTAAAAGTAGATGCCATCATAGTTTCAGATCCAGGAGTACTTGCTATAGTAAAGGAAACTATACCTAAAGTTAGAGTTCATATGGGGCAGCAAGCTAATGTCACTAATTACAATAGTGCAAACTTTTGGTACAATCAAGGGATAAAAAGAATAATCGTAACTAGTGAATTATCTTTTGATGAGATAAACACAATTAGAGCTAAGACTCCGCTAGATTTAGAAATAGAAGCCTTTGTACATGGTCCTATATGTATATCTTATTCAGGAAGACGTCTTATAAGTAGTTATTTAAATGGAAAAGATAATGTCGAGTATGAAAAGGATAAAAAAAGATATAATTTATTGGAAGAAAAAAGACAAGGTGAATATTACCCAGTATATGAAGATGAAAAAGGAACATTTTTCTTTAACTCAAAAGATTTATGTATGCTAAAATTTATACCAGAATTCATAAAATCAGGTGTAACTAGCTTAAAAATTGATGGAAGATTACAAAGTGATGAATATTTAGAAACAGTTATAAAAGTTTATAGAGAAGCTTTAGATAAGTTCTATAAAAATCCAAATGAATATGAATTTGACTCTAAATGGTTAGAAAAAATACAATCAAAAAGTCATAGACCATTAACAAATGGGTTTTATACAGGCGAGTCTATGCCAGATGATTATGAATAATCTATAAATAATTATCAAAATAAATCATATAAATAAAAACTTTTAAGGAGAGAGACATATGAAAAAAGATAAAAAGACACTTATAATAGGTATTACAGGTGGAACAGGATCAGGAAAAAGTACAGTATGTAAATCTATAAAAGAGAGTATACCAGAAGAAAATATAGCCATAATAGAGCAAGATGCATATTATAAAGATCAATCTCATTTATCATTTGAAGAAAGATTAAAAACAAATTATGATCATCCTCTAGCTTTTGACAATAAATTATTAATAAAGCACTTAGATATGTTATGTAATGGAGAAACTATAGAAAAACCAATATATGATTATGAACTTCATACTAGAAATTTAGAAGAGACTATAACTACAGAAGCAAAAGATATAGTTATTGTAGAAGGTATAATGATATTAGAAGATGAGGAATTAAGAAATAAATTAGATATAAAGATATATGTAGATACAGAAGACGATTTAAGAATATTAAGAAGAATACAAAGAGATATAAAAGAAAGAGGAAGAACAGTTGATTCTGTTATAGAGCAATACTTAACAACTGTAAAGCCTGCACATGATCAATTTATAGAGCCATATAAAAAGTATGCAGATATAATTATACCAGAAGGTGGACAAAATGAAGTTGCTATAGATATGGTAATAGCAAGAATAAAAACACAATTACATTAATAAATAGTATTAACCCCTTAGAAATTGTCAAGAATTACAATTACTAAGGGGTGATTTTATGTCTAGAAAAAAAAGTGTGATAAAGTATACTAGTAAAAATAGGCTATATTTTGTATTTATAATATGTATATTGATTTATGTTTTTTTAATATATAGATTAGTAGATATACAAATAATAAAAGCTAATTATTATGAACAATGTGCAAAAAAGCAAAGTAATTCAACTTTAAATTTAAGTTCTGGAAGAGGAATTATATACGATAGAAATAATAAAAAGCTAACTGATATAAAATCAGAAAATATAATAATAATTCAAAAAGATCAAATTAGTATAAATGATAGATACATGGAACTTATACAAATGGTTACGGGTTTAAGTAGCATGGAGATATATGAAAAAATTCAAGAAAATCCACTATCTCCTATTGTTGAACTAAAGATAAAAAATATAGATGAAAATTTAAAATCTAAGTTAGAAGAAGAAAACATATTAGTAGATAAAAAAACTTATCGATATTCAGATGAAAATATCTTAGCTCATACTATAGGGTATATAGATAGTGATAACCAAGCTATAAGTGGAATAGAAAAAAGCCAGGACAATATTTTAAAAGATAAAAACTTAGAATATATAGAAGTGTTTAAAGCTGGGAGTTCTGGAAATTCTGGTAAATCTAAAAAAATTGGTGTTTTAAATGGAAGTGTCAAAACCAATAAAAATAAAGATGATAGACATTTAAAGCTTACGGTTGATTATAATATACAAAAAAAATTAGAGACTTTAGTTGATAAAGAAGAAAATCCAAGTGCAGTAGTTATATCAGATATAAAAACTGGAGAAATTTTAGCTATTTCATCAAGACCTAATTATAATCAGAATTCAATTGAAGATTCTTTAAATGCGTCCAATGGAGAATTACAAAATAGAGCTATTAGATATATGTATGCTCCAGGATCTGTATTTAAGATTGTAGTTTTATATGCAGCGTTAGAAAATAATATAATTGATGAAAACTATACTTATACATGTACAGGATCAAAAGAAGTAAATGGTAGGAAATTAAATTGTAATAATTTAAATGGACATGGTCACTTAACACTTAAACAAGCTTTTGCTAATTCTTGCAACCCTGCTTTTTTAGATATAGCTCTAAAAGTAGGCAAAGAAAATATATTAAAAGCAGCAAAGAAGTTACATTTGGATCAAGAAGTAGGAATTGATATATATGGAGAGAAAAGTGGAAGTATACAAGATGATATAGATATAGTGAATTTATCTATAGGACAAGGCAAAATGATGTTTACACCTCTTCAAGTTAATCAAATGACTCAAGTTATTGCTAATGGTGGACTATATAAGCAATTACATATTTATGATAGCATTATTGATAATAATAAAAATATATTAAAAACTTTTAAAACTATAAAGGAAGAAGAAGTGATATCCCCATATATTATGACTAAGATAAAAGACATGATGAATTCAGTTTCTCAAGAAGGAACGGCTAAAGAATTATCTGCTTTAGAAAAAAGAAGTGGGGTTAAAACGGGAACAACTCAAGCTAAAATTAATGTAGAGAATGCAGATAAGACAATTAAAAAACAAAATATTTCTCATGGATGGATAACAGGATTTTACCCCCAAGAAAGTGCTAAGTATGCAATAACAGTTATAATTGAAGGAACTAAAGATTCAAGTAAATCAGCAATACCTTTATTTAAAGACATATGTGAGAACATATTAAAATAATTTTTTTATACAAGCAATTTTATCAGGCCACTTTCATATAATTTAAAATGACATGGAAGGAAGAAAGGGGTGGCCTGATTGACTATATTAAAATCTTTTGAAAAACCCTTAACTCCTGAAGAAGAGTATAATTATCTAACTAAATTTAAATTTGAAAAAGATGAATCAGCTAAGGAAGTTTTAATTGAAAGAAACATGAGATTAGTGGCACATATAGCTAAAAAGTATAATAATTCAAATGAAGATCAAGATGATCTTATATCTATAGGAACTATAGGTCTTATAAAAGCTATAGAGACTTACAATGTAGAAAAAGGTACAAGATTAGCAACTTATGCATCTAAATGTATAGAAAATGAGATACTAATGAATATAAGAACTAATAAAAAGAACAAAGTTCAAGTTTCCTTACAAGATCCAATTGGAACTGATAAGGAAGGGAATGAGATAAGTCTAATTGATATATTAGGTACTGATATAGACCATATTCTAGATCAGGTGGAGCTTAAAGTACAAATAAGTAAACTATATGAAAAATTAGAGAATATATTAACTCCTAGAGAACGCGAAATAGTTCAGTTAAGATATGGATTAACGCCTCTTGGGTATAAAACTCAAAGAGAAATAGCGCAAAAATTAGACATATCTAGATCATATGTATCTAGGATAGAAAAAAGAGCATTAAAAAAATTAAGAAAAGAATTAAAATCAGAAAAAAGCCTTAACTAAGGCTTTTTTTATTTTTTTTTTATTGAATCAAGAAATGACAAAATATTTGAAAAGCATGTGCTAATATTATTGTAAATAATAAATAAGTAGATAAAAGGTGGGAATATATGATTAATTATACAAGTAATTTAGAAAAAATCTTGGACATAAATTTAATCATTATAGTAGCTTTACTCATAAACGGTATATATATAGGGTTTATTGAAAAATTTAAGAATATCAAATACTTAAATCTTATGTATTTTGTAGAAACTTTAATATATGTAGTATTAATTTATAATAATAAATATATATATTCATATAAACCTATATTGATTTTATACACTTTGGGCAAAATTATATTTATATATTTATTTAAAAGCAAATTAAAATTAAAAAATCTGCCATTTATTTTAATATGTATGTTAGATATATTAAGTTTAATTTATATAAACTTAAATATAATTATATATCTTTTAATCAATATAATTATTAATTTATTTGTATGTAAATTTCTTATATTAAATAAAATAAAAGCTAGTCATAATAGATTAGAATATAAGAAAAATAAAATTACTAAAGTTAATGAAAATATAAATGTTATAAATAATAAAATTGAAAAAGAAAAAATAATTCAAAGTGAATATAAGGAAGAAATATTAAACATAGAAGAAGACATAAATAAAGCTATAGAAGAATCTGATATGCCTATAGTTATATTAAATGAAAAAAACAATATAATTTATTGTAATAAACATTCTTGGAATACAAAAAGTATAAATTTAAATAAAGTAAATATTTTAAACTATTTAAGTGAAAGTTTTAAAAATGGACAAGAGTGTTTAAATATGATAAATAATTTACAATCAAATAAATATGATTCTATCAATTTATATAGCTATGAAGATAAAGTATATAGGTTTATATGCACTAAGGAAAAAAGAGAAGATAAAGAATTAAAAATATGCATCTTTAATGATATAACTCAAAGCACCTTAATCCAAAAGCAAATAAAAGAAAGTGAAGAAAAATATAGAAAGCTTATGGATTTATTAATAGATGGTGTCATAATCCATGACATTGATGGTATAAGTTATATTAATGATTCTGCAATGAATATATTTAATATTGATAAAAATAATGAGAATATAAGTTTTCAGGATATAAAAAACAAGATAGATAAATCTAGTATTAGGAAATTAAATGAAAGTTTAAATATTGTAAATAAAGGTAAAGTTAAAAAATCAGTTAATAAATTTAAAACTATAGATGGAATGTACATCGAATTTATAACTACAAAAATTGAAGTCAAAGATTCTGATGCATTATTAAGTATAGTTGTAGATATAACTGATATGGAAGCTGCATTAAAGCAATTAGAAGGAAGTAAAAAAACATATCAAGCATTGGCTCAAAATTTACCAGACGGAATAATTGTTATAGACAAGGAAAGTAAAGAATACGTATACCAAAATAGATCTATGATAAAAATTCTAAAAAAAGTTAAGGTGGATTCTATAAATAAATTTATAAATGATTATATCTCTAATGAATATTATGGACAGACTAAAAGATATGAGGTTAATAAAAATTATAGCTACCCAATAGGAATAACTATAAAAGATATTAAAGAAGAAAATCAATTAATGGTCATAATAAGACCTTTAGAGTATGAAGATAGAATTTTAGAAGCTATTAAAGAACTAGATTTGGTAAATGTTCAACATCACGTGAAAAATGAATTTTTAATCAATACATCTAAATGTCTAAAAGATCCTATAGAAAATATTATAATTATAAATAAAATATTAGAAGCTAATAAATATAAATCTAATCATATAGATAATTATAATAATCTTGTTAAACGAAATTGTTACAGATTAAAAAGGTTGATAAATAATATGAATGAAGTCGTAGAAGTCGAAAATGGTTCATGTTTAACTAATTTTGTATATTGCGACATAATTAAATTTACAAAAAATATAATTAGATATGCAAATGATTATTTATTTGATAAAGGTGTTAGCATAAATTTCAAAACAGATATAGATTCAAGTGTTTTAAAAGTTGATATAGACAAGATGGAGCGTATAATATTAAATTTAATATCTAATGCTATAAAATTTAGTGATATTAAAAATTCGATAGATATAGAGATAACAAAGGATAAAGAATATACAAATATAAGTATCAAAGATTATGGAGTAGGAATACCGAAAGATCGATTGAGTTTTATATTTACAAAGTTTGGACAAGTAGATAAAACTTTATCTAGAAATACTGAAGGAAGTGGGGTTGGATTGTCCTTAGTTAAGGCTTTTGTAAATCTACATGGAGGTAATATTAATGTGGAAAGTGAAGAAGGAAAAGGAAGTAAGTTCACGATATCTTTAAAAGAAGTCTTAAATATAAGTGATGAAAATTTAATAGAAGTAAATAACTACAATTTACCTATGTGGGAAAAAATGCATATAGAGTTTGCTGATATATACTTTTAAAAAAGTATAACCATAAATGTATAGGGGGAATAAGTTATGGTTGATAAATTAATATATATAATGAATTTGTCACTTTTAATAGCTAGTATATTTTGTCTAACTTCTCATAAAAACAAAAAAAATATAAGTATTAATTTAATTATAGTTTTAATATTTTTTCTAAACTTTTTTAACTTTAAAATGTTAAGTTATATATATATAATATCTGCATTTATTAGTTTGAATTGTATTTTGATTATAAATGATTATGATTTAAGAAAAGACAAAAATACTAAATTAATTACTTTAATATTAATTGTTTTAAGTACCATTATATTAAAAGATAAATTAAAGTATTTAAGCTTGATTAATATATTATTAAATGCATATATCTTATTAAAAATATTTTATAAAAGAATATATGAAACTACTGTAAAAGATAAACATGTATATAAGGATTTACAAATTTTAAAAGATAAAGCCAGTAGTGATATTAAGGTTTTAAAAGATAATGAAGATGTAACTAAAGAAATATACAATACATTAAATAATAAAAAAGAAATGCTAAATATTATATTAGAGCAGAACAACAAATGTGTAATAGTTATAGATAAGCATGGGTATATATCCAATGAAGATAATAGCTTTTCAAATACATGGAAAGAATATGAATTCTGTAATTATAAAATTAAATTTTCATATTTTTTAAGCAAAAGTATAGAAAATAGCACTGAAGTTTTATTGGATGTCCAAAAAGTATACGATATAGGTATAGAGATGAATAGAGAAGTAATTAGTAAGGATAATAGATATTTTGATTGTAAGTACACACCTTTAAAAGTTAATAATGAAACTATGGGTGTAGTATGTATAATGACAGATATAACTTATAAAAAATACTCTCAAAAGATGTTAGATTTTAACAAGATTAAATATAAAAAAACTATAGAAAATATTCCTCATACTATTGTTGTAACAAAAGGGGAAGAGATTATTTATAATAATAATAAAAATTTAGATATAGATGTATATGACAAAGATTTAAAAAAATTTATAATAGACACAAAAGTGAAAGGTAGTTTTAAAGGGAATGAAAATAATATAGGAAAAAAATATTTAAATATAAGTAAGACCAGTTTTAAAGAAAATAATATAACTAAGCAAATAGCCATATTAAGAGATGTAACAGAATATAAAACATTATTAGATAATATAGAAAATAGTTCGAAAAAATATATATCTTTAGTAGATTCTATACCACAAGGAATATATATATATGATTTTGAATCTAAAAAGACTATTTATGCAAATAATGTACTTCTTAATATGTCTGGATTTGAAAATGTAGAAGAATTCAACAAAAGCAATATAATAAAAGATATATCTTGGATCCTAAATAAGTTTGGACAAGATGTCAAATTTATAAGACACAAAATACAAAATAGAAATGGAGAAAGTATAGATGTAGAATTAGGGGGAATTACCCTGGAAATAAATAATAAAATGAAATGTATTGGAATTATGAATGATATAACTGAAAAAGTTAAGGCAGAAAATATAGAAAGAGAGATTACTAAGAAAAGATTAGAATATAAACAGAAAAATCATTTTTTTATAAATATGTCTCATGAATTGAAAACACCACTTAATTTAATAATGTCATCTAATCAATTGATGGAATCTATATTTAAAGATGAAATATTTAAAAATCCTAAAGGAGAAATAGCCAAGGCTACTAAAATAGTTAAGAAGCAAGGTTATATATCGTTAAGGCTTATTGAAAATATAATAACTTTAGCTAAGTTAGAATCAGATTTTTATAAACCAAAATTAGATTATTATGATATTGTAAGTATAGTTGAAGATATAATAATTGAAGTTAATAAATATTCTAAAAATGATGGTATAGAGTTTATATTTGATACAGATATAGAAGAAAAAGTAATAAAAATAGATCCTTATGATATAGAAAGAGTAATATTATTACTGTTTAGTAAAATAGTAAAACAATCTAAATCTAAGAGCGTTATATATGTAGAGTTTTCACATAAAAATGATAATATAAATATATCTATAAAAAATAAAGGTGATTATGATAAATATTCATATTTAAATAATCAATCTAAAGAAAATATAAATATGAATATTGAAGTTGCTAAATCTATAATGAAAATTTATGATGGCAACATAGATATTTTTGAATATGAAAAAGACATAGAAATAGCTATAAATCTAAGTTCAGGAAATAAAATAAATTATGAAAATAAGAAGGAATCAATCTTAAATAAGGAAGCTATTTATGCTGAATACTCTATGATGAATGCATTATAAAATACAAGCTATATTAAAACATAATATAATGGTAATTAAAAAATACTATTATACTGGCTTATGTTTTAATATAGCTTATTTTGTATGTAATGAAAATTAAATTGTAAAATTGTATAATAAATAAGGTAAATGGAAATAAAACTTATTAGGAGGAAAATATGGATATAAATGCAAAAACTAAATTAATATGTTTAATAGGGCATCCAATTGAACATAGCTTATCACCGGATATACACAATTATCTTTTAAATAAATACAATTTAAATATGAATTATGTATGTTTTGATGTAGAAAAAGAAAATTTAAAAGAAGCTGTAAAAGGGTTAAAAGCACTAGGAATAAAAGGGTGTAATGTTACAATTCCTCATAAAGTAGATATTATTAAATTTTTAGACGAAGTAGATAATAATGCTAAATTAATAGGAGCTGTAAACACAATAAAAAATGAAAATGGGAAACTTATAGGATATAATACAGATGGAGTAGGATTTGTTAAATCAATAATAGATAAAGGATATAAGCTGAAAAATAAAAAAATTTTAATTATAGGAGCAGGTGGTGCTTGTAGAAGTATTGCTATAGAATTGGCATCTAATGGTGTTAAAGAAATAGAAATAAGAAATAGAAGTATAGAAAATGCAGAAGTTATATGTAATGTAATAAACAAGCATTTTAAAACTAAAAGCAAATGCTCATCAAAACCTATAATGAAAAGTGATTTAGAGGACATAGATATAATTATAAACACGACGCCTATTGGAATGGATAAAGATAAAGATAATTGTCCTATAGATGAAAATTTAGTTATAGATAAAAAAATTCTTTTATGTGACATAGTTTATAATCCTCATGAAACTAAATTTATAGCTTGGGGTAAGAAAAATAAATTTGATGTTGTATATGGAATAGACATGCTTATAAATCAGGCTATACATGGGTTTTATATATGGACTAACATAAAGGCTGATGAAACAAAAAATTTAAAATATAAATTGAAAGGTATTTAAATTGAAAATTAAACGAAATGGGTTTCTTATTTTAGAAAATGTTATATCTTTAAGCTTAATAGGATTAATATCATCGCTAGTTGTATCTGTTTTATCAACTAGCATTTTTTGTATAAATAGGTCTTACAAAAGTACTGAGATGCTAAATATAGCAAAAAATGAGATGTGTGATATAGAATATTCTATAGATAATACAGATGTAGAAGAAGAACATAGAAAGAAAATGATAAAAGATTATGAAATAGATTATAAAATAGAAAAAAGTGATAAATATTATAATTGTTATAAAGTTGATATTGCTGTAAGGCATAAAGATAAAGAAGTAAAATTAAATAGTTATGTGGTGAAAAGTTGAGAAAAAATTTAGGATCTATAATGGTTACAACACTTTTTTGCTTTTCTATATTGAGCATTTTATGTTTAAGTTGCTTAGATATAATACGTTCAAATAATGATATAATAAGTGTTTATGAAGAATCATTAAACTTGCAATACGAAGTAAAAGGTGGACTGAATTTAGCACACAGTAAAATTTTAGAGGAAGTTGATAAAGCTATAGAAATAGCTATAAAAGATGAATATCCTGAAGATAAATATAAGGATTATTTCTTAGGAAGTAATAAAATAAATTTTATAAAATCTATAGAGAGTTTAGACTGTGAAAACATAATTTTAGATGTAATTAATAATAAAATTTACACAGAAGATAACTATATAAAATTAGATATAACGTGTTCTAAAAGTAATAAAGAAATTAAAAAAAGTGTGAGGTGTTCATTTAAAATAAGTATGAATATAGAAGATATTAATAAGAACAAGGTATATAAATACAACTATAAGGAGATATAATTTATGAAAAGAGAAGGAATGTGACTTTAATAGAATTAGTTATAGGGGTAGGAATAGTATTAATAGCTATAGCTATAAGTTTTCCAAAAGACAAAGCAGATAAATATCAAATAGATTCTTTTGCAAGGCAACTTGTTTCAGATATAAGATATGTAAGAAGTATGAATATAAATGGGAATATGAATTTATATTTAGAAAATATAAAGGTTTTTGATAATCCAAGATATATAATAAAGAACAATTCTAGTATAATAAAAACTGTAAACCTTCCAAAGGATTCAACCTTATCGGCTCCAACATCTATAATTAAATTCAAATCAGATGGTACTTTAAATTCAAAGGGAGAAACTATAATTATTAATTCAAATAATAGAAAAATAGAAATAACAATAGTACCTTTTAGTGGAAGAGTATTATTAAAAGAGGATAAGTATGAAAACTAAAAATGGATATCTAATTATAGAAGCTTCACTATCTATATGTATATCGCTAGTTATAATAATTGGACTATATGGCTTATTATTTTCAAGTTTAAAAATTTATAAAAAAATTCATAGTAGTATAGAGATACAACAACAAGGAATTGAAATACAAAAACATATAGAAAAAGAATTAAGTGAAGGTATAGAAGTAGTAAATGTTAAAACTCAAAATAATCAAATATTAACATCAAAAAATTTTGATTTAAAAAACGTAATATCAATTAAATATAAACCTATAGATAGATTATCTAGTATGGGATTAGATGAATTGTTTTTAAATAAAAAAACACAAAAAATTTTTATAAAAAGACGAAACTCTGCGTCAGGATATGAAATTGGAGATTATCTAGATAATATGTATATATCAAAAGAAAAAGATGGAGAATTAATACGAATAAAACTAGAATTATCAAAGAATAAACAGTTAAATACTATTGAATTTACAATGTATAATAAGTATATAAGTATGGGAGAGAGTATATGAAAAATGTAATTTTAATTGGATTTATGGGTAGTGGAAAAACTACTATAGGAAAAATTATAGCAGATAAAAAGAATATGAAATTTATAGATATGGATTTAGAAATTGAGAAAATGGAAAATAAAAAAATTAATCAAATTTTTAATGAAAATGGAGAAAAATATTTTAGAGAGAAAGAATCAAGTTTATTAAAAAAATTATGTTCACTAAAAAATAGTGTAATATCTACAGGCGGTGGAATAATAGAAAATGAATTTAATATAGAAATTTTAAAAAAACAATCATATGTTATATGGCTTGATGCTAATGAAGATACAATAGAAAATAATGTTAAAAATGAAATAGAGAAAAGACCAAAATTAAAAGAAGATGATAATTTAAAATTATCTATAAAAAATCTTTTAAATAAACGATATGATAAATACAAAGAATCTGCCAATATAAGAGTAAATGTCAATAATAAAAATGTAGACCAAGTGGTAAGTGATATACTTGTTTATATTTAACAAAATATGTTATTATATTAATGTAAATAAGTTTTATGAAAAAGGTTAGGTGAATGTTATAAAGATATTAATAATAAATGGACCAAACCTAAATATGTTAGGGAAAAGAGAACCTAATGTATATGGAAAAAATACTCTAGAGGATTTAGAATGTAGTATAAGAAAAACATTTAAAGATACTATTGAATTTGAATTTTTTCAAAGTAATCATGAAGGCTTTATAATAGACAAATTACATGAAGCTAATTGTAAATTTGACGGAATTGTTTTAAATCCTGGAGCATTTACTCACTATAGCTATGCTATAGCAGATGCTATAAGATCTATAAGTACAAAGGTTGTAGAAGTGCATATTTCTAATATTCATAATAGAGAAGAATTTAGGACAAAAAGTGTTACTGCAAGTGCATGTATAGGTCAAATTTCAGGTTTTGGATTTTATAGTTACATTTTAGGGATAAATTCAATAATTAATTATGAGGTGGAGTAAGTGGAAAAAAGAGTTTTAAAATTAAGAGAAGAAATGGTGAGATTAAACCTAGACGCAGTTTTAATTGAAGATTCTAAAAATAAAAGATATATATCTGGATTTACAGGTACAGCTGGGTCTATAATAATAACTAAAGAAAAAAATATATTATTTACAGATTTTAGATATACACAACAAGCTAAAAATCAAACTAATAATTTTGATATAGTTGAAATATCTAGAACAAACCCTATAACTAATTTCTTGAAGAAAATGAATATAAAAAGATTAGGGTTTGAAGATGATAAGATGAGTTTTGCTACATATTCAAACTATAATAAAAATTTATATGATACAGAAATGGTTCCATTAAATGGATTAATGTTAAATCTAAGAGCTATTAAAGATGAAAAAGAATTAGAAATTATAAGACAAGCTTCAAAAATTGCGGATAATGGATTTATGCATATAATAAACTTCATAAAACCAGGAATGAAGGAAAGTGAAGTAGCTTTAGAATTAGAATTCTTTATGAGAAAGCAAGGAGCTACAGGAGTATCATTTGATTTTATAGTAGCTTCAGGGAAAAGATCATCTATGCCTCATGGAGTTGCTAGTGACAAAGTAATAGAAATAGGCGATTTTGTTACAATAGATTTTGGATGTGTATATAATGGATATTGTTCAGATATGACTAGAACTATAGTTGTAGGAAAAGCAAGTGATAAGCAAAAAGAAATATACAATATAGTATTAGAGGCACAACTTAAAGTCATAGAACACGCTAAAGCTAATATGAGTGGAATAGAACTTGACAATATCGCAAGACAATATATAATTGAAAAAGGATATGGTGATAAATTTGGTCATGGCTTAGGACACGGAATAGGCCTTGATGTACATGAACTTCCAAATGTTAATACATTAGGAGAAAAGATATTAAAGCCTAATATGGTAATAAGTGATGAGCCAGGTATATACATAGAAGATTTTGGTGGTGTAAGAATTGAAGATTTACTTATAATAACAGAAGATGGATGTGAAGTAATCAATTCATCACCAAAGGAATTAATAGAATTAGAATTTTAAAAATCGTAAAATTATGGAGGGACAAATATGGTAACAGCAGGTGATTTTAGAAAAGGTGTAACATTTGAGAAGGATGGACAACCATGTTTAATAGTTGACTTCCAACATGTTAAGCCAGGTAAAGGTGCAGCATTTGTTAGAACTAAGTACAAAAACTTAAAAACAGGAGCTATAAGAGAAGAAGCTTTCAACCCAAGTGATAAGTTTCCTAAAGCTCATATAGATACTAGACAAATGCAATATTTATACAATGATGGAGAGTTATACTACTTCATGGATAACGAAACATTTGAACAAATACCACTAGATTATGAAAAGGTTGAAGATGCAATCAAATTCTTAAAAGAAAATGAAACTGCAACAATAAGATTCTACCAAGGACAACCATTCCAAGTTGAAGCTCCAAACTTTGCAGAACTTGAAATAGTTGAAACAGAACCAGGAATAAAAGGAGATACTGCAAGTAACGTTACTAAATCAGCTACAGTTGAAACTGGTGCAGTAGTTCAAGTACCTTTATTCATAAATATAGGAGATAGAATAAAGATAGATACAAGAACTGGAGAATATTTATCAAGAGTTTAATAATAACATGTATATAAAAGCTTATATATCTAATAATAGATATATGGGCTTTTAAATTTATATAAACAAAATTATGAAAGTGAGGGGTACCAATGAAATATTTATATGAAGAAGTTGCATACTTAAAAGGTCTTGCTGAAGGTCTAGACATAAGCGAAGATACAAAAGAAGGAAAAATAATACATAAAATTGTAGATGTTTTAGAAAGTTTCGCAGATGCTATAGTAGAATTAGAAGAAGAACAAATAGAACTTATTGAGTATGTTGAATCTATAGATGAAGACTTAGCAGATATAGAAGATGACATATATGAAGAAGCTGAAGACGATGACGACGATGATGAATTCAATTATATAGAAATGGAATGCCCAAGTTGCAATGATTTTGTAGAAATAGATGAAGATTTATTATATGATGAAGGTGTTGATATTGTATGCCCTAATTGCCAATCAATAATTTTATCAGCTGATGAATTAGATTCTGACTGTGATTGTTATGATGAAAAGTAAAATTTTATAGTGTAATAATTTATAAAGCCTATGAAATCAAATAAGTTTCATGGGCTTTTATATTTTATGTTTTGCAATAATTTTAGAAAAATAGTACACTATAGTCTAGAGAGATTTAAGCTGGAGGTAGTTAAATGAAAATAAAATCAAGCATATTAAGTAATATATCTAATTTTGAAGATATTATAAAATATAAATTCAAAAATAAAGAGTATATATTAGAAGCTTTAACACATAGTTCATACTCTAATGAAAATAAAGCATACTCGTTTAATGAGAGATTAGAGTTTTTAGGTGATTCTGTATTAGGAATAGTAATAAGTGATTACTTGTTTAAAAATGAGACAAAACTTCCAGAAGGGGAGTTAACAAAATTAAGAGCCAATATAGTTTGTGAAGAGTCTTTAAGTGATGTAGCTAAGGAGATAAACTTAGGTAGACATATTCTTTTAGGTAGAGGAGAAGAAGCCACAGGAGGAAGAGAACGTGCATCTATATTAGCAGATGCTTTTGAAGCTGTTATAGCAGCTATATACTTAGATGGTGGAATAGAAGAAGCTAAAGTATTTGTTTTAGATCATATGAAAGAAATAATACAAGACTCTATAAAAGGAAGAATCTTCAGAGACTATAAGACTCATTTACAAGAAGTTGTACAAAGTCAAGGAGATAGCAACATAACTTATAATTTAGTAGAAGAAATTGGACCAGATCATAACAAAAGATTTGTAATGCAAGTTAAGTTAAATGATGAAGTATTAGGACGTGGAGAAGGAAAAAGTAAAAAAGAAGCAGAACAATCAGCTGCAAAACAAGCATTAAGAAGGATGATGTAATATGAAAAAAAGAATAATACCTATATTTGTTCCACATAGAGGTTGTCCACATGATTGTATATTTTGTAATCAAAAAAAGATAACGGGAGTAAGTACAGATATTACTAGTGATGATGTTAGAAGAATAATTGAAGAATATTTAACTACTATAGATAAAGATGCAAGTATTGAAATAGCATTTTTTGGAGGTAGTTTTACAGCTATAGATATGGATATACAAAGAAATTTACTTTCTGTAGCAAAAGAATATGTAGATAAAAATATAGTAAGTGATATAAGAATGTCTACAAGACCAGATTGTATAAATGATGAAATACTAACTATGTTAAAAGAATATAAAGTTAGTATAATAGAACTTGGGGTACAGTCATTAGATGATAGAGTTTTAATTGATAGTGTAAGAGGTCATAGTGATAAAGATGTATTTGAAAGTGCTAACCTTATAAAAAAATACGGAATAAAGCTTGGTCTTCAAATGATGATAGGACTGCCATCTGATACTGAAGAAAAATGTATATATACAGCTAAAGAATTTATAAAATTAAATCCAGATTGTGTAAGGGTATACCCTACATTAGTAGTTAAAGAAACAGGACTTGAAAAATTATTAGTTGAAAATAAATATACACCATTTACGCTAGACGAAAGTATAGAAATTGTCAAAAAAGTACTAGTACTATTTTACACAAATAATATAAATGTCATAAGAGTTGGATTACAAGCTACAGAAGATATAGCTATAGGTAAAGAAGTATTAGCTGGGCCTTATCATCCAGCGTATAGAGAGTTAGTTGAAAGCAAAATGTATGGAGATTACATTGAATATTTAATAAATAAATATGAGGTTAAAGAAAATATTAACGTGTTAGTTAATAAGAAAAATGTATCTAGAATATTAGGAAATAAAAAATCTAATGTTAAAGAATTAAAAGAAAAATATGGAATTTCATTGAAAACTAAGGAAGATGATTTGGATATAGACAAATTAGGTTTTATTATAGATGATAAAAAACTCATAGAGATTAATATTAATGAGATATATAATGTTTTAAAACAAATATATAACCTTTAGTTTTATTATTGAAGGGAGAGACAGATATTGTATTTAAAAAGATTAGAACTTAAAGGATTTAAATCTTTTCCGACTAAGACCGATGTACTTTTTAATGAAGGTATAACTGCTATAGTTGGACCAAATGGGAGTGGTAAAAGTAATATATCAGATGCTGTAAGATGGGTATTAGGGGAACAAAGTATAAAAAGTTTAAGAGGGGATAAATTAGAAGATGTAGTTTTTGCAGGAACAGATACAAAAAAAGCTATGAATTATTGTGAAGTTGCATTAACTATAGATAATAGCGATAAAAAGTTAGAATTAGAATATAGTGAAATAACTATAAAAAGAAGAGCTTATAGAAGTGGAGAAAGTGAGTTTTTCTTAAATAATAAAGCATGTAGATTAAAAGATATAAAAGAACTTTTACTAGATACAGGAATAGGTAAAGATGGATATTCTATAATAGAACAAGGTAAAGTGGATGAAATACTTAGTAATAATCCTGTAAATAGAAGAAAAGTATTTGATGAGGCTTGTGGAATTTCTAAATATAGATATAAAAAACAAGAAGCAGAGAGAAATTTAAAAAACACAAAAGAAAATTTAAATAGAATTGAAGATATATATATTGAAATAGAAAATCAATTAAAACCTCTAGAGATTCAGCAAAAAAAAGCTGTTAAATATTTAGAGATAAAAGATAAATTAAAGACTCTTGAAGTGAATAGCTATATAAAAGAAATAGAAGATTTAGATAAGCAAGTTAATGAGTCAATAGATCATAATAATTTATTACTAAACCAAATTAAAGATGTTAAAGTTAAAAAAGAGAATTTAGAAAATTCATTGACTAAATCTAATGAAGAAATTGAAGATGTAGATAATAAGATAAATAAAACTGTTGAATATATAAATACAATAAAGAGTGTAATAAATAAAAAATATTCAGAATTAAGTGTTCTTAATGAAAAGATAAAAAATTGTAATAATTATATATTAAGAAACGATAATGAAATAACTAATATAAATGAAAAGTTAAATAATAATAAGATAGAATTAAGTAATTTAAATAAAAATAAAGATAGTGTCTTTAATAATTTAAATGATATAAAAAAGCAAATAAATGAAGTAGAATTACAAAATAAAAATAAAAAAGATAATATAAGTAATTTAACTCAAGATGTTGAAAATTTAAAAGATGAAATAATAAGTTTATTAGATTCTAAGCAAAATAGTGCAAATAAATTATCTACTTTAAATGCAAATATAGAAAATATTGAAAAAAGAACTGAGACTATAAATACAGAGATAAATTACATAGAAAAAAATATATGTGATAAAAATGAAGAAATATTAAATTATAATACAGATAAAGAAGAGAAGCTAAACTTAATAGAAAAATTAAGACAAGATTATAGTGAAGTTGATAAAAATATAAATTCTTTAAAAGAAGAATATAAAAAAGTTGAAAAAGATATTCAACATTCTAAGTTAAAATTAAATGAATTTAATTCTAAGTTAAATATATATATAGATATGGAAAAACACTATGAAGGATTTAATAAAGGTGTAAAAGAAGTTTTAAAAAATAAAAGTTTAGATGGCATATATGGAGCATTAGGACAAGTTATATCATCTTCTAAAGAATATGAAAAAGCTTTAGAAGCATCACTAGGCAGTTATATGCAAAATATAATAACTAAAGATGAGAACAGTGCAAAATTAGCTATAAATTATTTAAAGAAAAATAACTTAGGAAGGGTTACATTTTTACCTTTAAATATAATTAAATCTAACAAGATAGATAAAAGCTCAATAAAAAGTAACACCAAATACATAGGAATAGCTAGTGAGTTAGTCAAATTTGACAATAAATATAAAAATATAATAGAAAATATATTAGGTCGAACTATAGTTATAAGTAATATGGATGAAGCTATAAAGTTTGCTAGGGAAACTAATCATAGATATAAAGTTGTAACATTAGATGGAGAAATACTTAATCCAGGAGGAGCTTTAACTGGAGGAACAATAAGAACTAATGGAAATATACTTTCAAGAAAAAGACTTATTGAAGAGTTTAAAGAAAAGATAGAAGTAGAGAAAAAATCATTAGATTTATTCGATGGAAATAAATTAAAACTAAGTAATGATATTAATTTACAATCAGAAAAAATAGAAAACATAAAGTTAGAATTAAGCGAAAATGATAAAAAGCTAGTATTTATAAATACTAGTATAAATAAATCAAATGATGAATTAAAAAGCTTAGAAGGTAATTTATTGAAATTACAAAATGAAAAAAAAGGACTAGCAGAAAATTTAGAGTATATTTTAACAAAAACAAGTTCTTTAAAAGAAGATATAGATAATATAGATAAAAAACATATATCTAATAAAGATAAGATTGATAAATTAAATTTAAAACTTAAAGAATTTAATGACATATATGAAATTGATAGAAATAAGTTTGATGATTTGAATATAGAGTATACTAAATTAAATCAAATTTATGAAGGTATAATTAAAGATATAGAGAGAATTAATAAAGAAAACCAATATCAAGTGAGTTTATTGGAATCAGTAAAAATACAACTTAAAGACAATAAAGAGAGTAAGATTAAGTTGCAAGAGCAAATAAAGATAGAAACATCTGAAAAAGAAAATTTAGAAAATCAAACTATAGATGAAAATAAAAAGTTAAACCTAAAAAAAGAGCAAAAAGAATCTATAAAGAAAAATAGAGATAATTTATCTATAGAATTAAAAAATATAGATAGACAATTTATGAAAATTCAAGAAAGCTTATTTAAAGTAGAAAATAAGATTGAAAGATTAAAAACATCTCAAGAAAACTATATAGAAAAGTTAATGGAAGAATATGAGATAACTCTTGAGGAAGCAATTAAATTAAAAGATGAATCTGTAGTTATAGATAAAAAAGAATTAGAATCTTTAAAAAGAGAGATAAAAAATCTAGGAAATGTAAACATTGATTCTATAAAAGAGTATGAAGAAATAAAAGAAAGATATGACTTTTATAGTGAACAAAAGAAAGATTTAGAAGAATCTATAGATGTAATATATAAACTTATAAGAGAACTTGAAGATAATATGAAAAAAGAATTTAAGGAAAAATTCACATTAATAAATGAGAATTTTAAGTTTGTATATAAAAAGCTATTTGGTGGAGGTAATGGTGAACTTAAAATAGTAGATAAAGAAAGTATACTAGAAAGTGATATAGAAATAGTTGCACAACCACCAGGAAAGAAAATGAAAAATCTAAATCTTTTATCAGGAGGAGAAAAGGCACTTACAGCAATAAGTATATTATTTGCAATACTTTTAGCTAAACCAACTCCGTTTTGTATATTAGATGAGATAGAAGCTCCATTAGATGATGCTAATATATATAGATTTGGAGAGTTCTTAAAAGAATTATCTAAGGACACACAATTTATATCAATAACACATAGAAGAGGAACTATGGAGGTTGCAGATTATATATATGGAGTTACAATGCAAGAAAAAGCAATATCCAAGGTTATAAGTCTTCAATTAAAAGAAGCTAAAGAATTAACAAAAGATATAGTATAAGGAGGAAAGCTATGTTTAAAAAGCTATTTAAATTTAACAAGAAAAAAGAGGAAGAAAACATAGTTGAAGAAAATAAAAAATCTGAAGAAACAGTAGAACTTGAAGAAGATAATAAAGAAAGTATAAGTGAAGCTGTAGAAAATGAAGTAGAGTCTGAAGAAGAAAAAGTTAGTGAAGCTTCAGAATTTAACGTAGAACCTATAGAAATTAAGGAAGAAATTATAGAAGTTGAAAAAAATGTTGAAGATAAAGAAGATAAAGAAAATAATTGTTTAGAAGAAGAAGAAGAAGAAGAAGAAGAAGAAGAAGAAGAAGAAGAAGAAGAAGAAGAAGAAGAAGAAGAAAGTGTTGGATTACTTGCTAGATTAAAACAAGGTTTAACAAAGGCAAAACAAGGAATAACTGATAAGATTGATGCTGTTTTAAATTCGTATACAACTATAGATGAAGATCTTTTAGAAGAACTTGAAGAAATACTAATTACAGCGGACGTTGGTGTAAATACAACTATGGAAATGATAGATAGGTTAAGGGATGCTATAAAATCTAAAGGTATAACAGATCCACTAGCTGTTAGAGATGAGCTAAAAGCTATAATTTCAGATATGTTAGGTGAAGATGATTCAAAATTAGATATGGAAAAAGGGCCAAATATAATCTTAATGGTAGGAGTAAATGGAGTTGGAAAAACTACTACTATAGGTAAATTAGCTAATAGATATACTAAGCAAGGTAAAAAAGTAGTACTAGCAGCAGGTGATACATTCAGAGCAGCAGCCATAGAGCAATTAGAAGTATGGGCCAATAGAAGCAATGTTGATATAATAAAACATCAAGAAGGTGCTGACCCTGGAGCTGTAATATTTGATGCTGTCAAAGCAGCTAAAGCTAGAAAAGCAGATATATTAATATGTGATACAGCAGGAAGACTTCACAATAAAACTAACTTAATGAATGAATTAGGAAAGGTGTTTAAAATAGTAGATAGAGAATATCCAGAAGCTAAAAAGGAAGTTTTGTTAGTTGTGGATGCTACTACTGGACAAAATGCAGTTTCTCAAGCTAAAACATTTAAAGAAGTTGCAGATATTACTGGTATAGTTTTAACTAAGTTAGATGGTACTGCAAAAGGTGGAGTAGTTTTAGCTGTTAAATCAGAAGTTGATGTTCCTGTAAAACTTATAGGTGTTGGAGAACAAGTACAAGACTTACAAGATTTTGATTCAAAAGCATTTATAGACGCATTATTTGGGAACTAATTAGCTTTTTAAAATAACTGTTGACAACTTTATTAGTATGATATAAAATACAATGTGTAAAGGAAATCACCTTTACAGTATAGTAAGTGGGAAGTGTAATAATGAATCTAGAAAAATTGGTAGAGATTGGGTTATTGTTTGAACAATACAAAATGCTTCTAACTGATAAACAAAGAGAAATTGTATCCCTTTATTATAATGAAGATTATTCTCTTGGAGAAATCAGTGAAAATTTAAATGTATCTAGACAAGGAGTTTATGATACATTAAAGCGCTCAGAAAAAATATTAAAAGATTATGAAGCCAAATTAGGCTTAGTAAAAAAGTCAAAAGAGCGTGAAAAGTTTACACAAGATATATATAATAAAGTTGTTGACATTAAACAAGATTTATTGCAAAATAGAGATTGTGCTAATTTAATCCCTAAGTTAGAAAATTTAGAAGATGTATGTAGGGAGATGTTAAAATGATATTTGAAGGATTAGCAGATAAACTACAGGGAGCTTTAGATAAATTAAAATCTAAAGGAAAGCTTACTGAAAAAGATGTTAAAGATGCTATGAGAGAAGTTAAATTAGCTTTATTAGAGGCTGATGTTAACTTTAAGGTAGTTAAAGATTTTGTAAAGAAAGTTCAAGAAAGAGCTGTAGGTCAAGAAGTTATGGAAAGCTTGACACCAGCGCAACATGTCATAAAAATAGTTAATGAAGAACTTACAAGTTTAATGGGTGATGTTCAAAGTAAAATAATGATATCATCAAAGCCACCAACAGTTATAATGATGGTAGGATTACAAGGTGCAGGTAAAACAACTACATCTGGTAAACTTGGAGGATACTTTAAAAAGCAAGGTAAAAAGCCTTTATTAGTGGCTTGTGATATATATAGACCTGCAGCTATAAAGCAATTACAAGTTGTAGGGGAAAAATTAGATATACCAGTATTTAGTATGGGTGATAAAGAAAGCCCGGTAAATATTGCTAAAGCTGGATATAATCATGCATTAAAAAATAATCACGATTTAGTTATAATAGATACAGCTGGTAGACTTCATATAGATGAAACTTTAATGGATGAGTTAAAAAATATTAAGTCAGAAATTAAACCACATGAAATATTATTAGTTGTAGACTCTATGACAGGACAAGATGCAGTAAATGTTGCTGAGAGTTTTAATGATGCTCTTGGAGTAGATGGTGTAATTTTAACTAAACTTGATGGTGATACCAGAGGTGGAGCAGCACTTTCAATAAGAGCCGTAACACAAAAACCTATAAAATTTATAGGTATGGGAGAAAAGCTAGATGACTTAGAGCCTTTCCATCCAGATAGAATGGCATCTAGAATATTAGGTATGGGTGATATACTAAGCTTAATAGAAAAGGCTCAAGAAAATATAGATTTAGAAAAAGCTAAGGAATTAGAAAATAAAATCAAAAAGCAAGAACTTGATTTTGAAGATTTCTTAGAGCAAATGGAACAAATTCAAAAGATGGGTCCTCTTAATAAGGTTTTAGAAATGATACCAGGAATGGGACAAGTAAAAGACCAACTTGGGGACATAGATATGAATAATAAAGAAATTGTTAGGACTAAGGCAATAGTACAGTCTATGACAATAGAAGAAAGAAGAAATCCTAGTATATTAAATGCTTCTAGAAAGAAAAGAATAGCAAGAGGTAGTGGTACTAGTGTTCAAGATGTAAACAGACTTATAAAGCAATTTGGTGAAATGAAAAAGATGATGAAGATGTTTACAGGAACTCAAAAAAGCATGAAGAAAAGGGGAGGCTTTGCCGGTTTACCTTTCTTTAAATAATAGAAAACAAAAAGATAAATTTTTTCGGAGGTGTCGATATGGCAGTTAAAATAAGATTAAAAAGAATGGGATCTAACAAAAAACCTTTCTACAGAATAGTAGTAGCAGATTCAAGATCTCCAAGAGATGGAAAATTCATAGAAGAAATAGGATTCTACAACCCAGTTTCTCAACCAAAGCAAGTTAAAATAAACGATGAGAAAGCTGTTAAATGGTTAGGATGTGGAGCTCAACCAACTGATACAGTTAAAACTTTATTAGTTAACAACGGAGTAATGGAAAAGTTCGAAGCTTCTAAGCAAGCTAAGTAATTTTAATAGGAGCGAATTGATATGAAAGAGCTAGTACTAGATATAGCAAAAGCTCTTGTCGATAATCCAGAGGCAGTTGAAGTAGAGGAAACTTTTAATGGAGATGAAACAATTCTAAAATTAAAAGTTGCTCAAGATGACATGGGTAAGGTTATCGGTAAGCAGGGTAGAATAGCTAAAGCTATAAGAACTGTTATAAAATCTGCTTCAAATAGAGACCATAAAAAGGTTACTCTTGAAATAATATAAAGGATTAGGTATTAACCTAATCCTTTTTGTATATACTTTGTATATATTACACAAAGATAAAGCATAATTTTTTGAAGAAGGTGAGATTATGGAAAATAAATTAACTCATTTTAAAATAGGACAAATTGTAAAGACACAAGGATTAAAAGGTGAAGTAAGAGTTTACTCAACAACTGATGATATATATAGATTTGATGACTTAAATACTTTTTATATAGGAAAAGACTTTAATACCGAATATAAAGTTGAGAGAGTTAGATATAAAGGTAATTTAGTTATAATGAAAATAAAAGGTATTGATACAGTTGAAATGGCTGAAAAACTAAGAAATAAAAATGTATACGTATCAAGAGAAGAATCTAGAGACCTTGAAGAAGATGAATTCTTTATAGCTGATATGATAGGAATTAAAGTATATACAGTAAATGATGAATATGTAGGTACACTAGATGATGTATTACAATATTCAGCAAATGATGTATATGTTATAAAAGGTGAAGATGATAAAGAATATCTTATACCAGCAGTCATGAAATTTGTACCTGAAATAGATATAGAAGAAGGAAAAATGATAATAGACCCAATAAAGGGAATGTTAGAATAAATTTAAGGTGATATTATGAGATTTCATATAATGACTTTATTCCCAGAAATATTCAATTCATATATGAGTGAAAGTATAATGAAAAGAGCAGTAGAAAAAGGAATTATAGAAGTAAATATTTACAATATAAGAGACTTTTCAAATAACAAGCACAAAAAGGTAGATGATTATCCTTTTGGTGGAGGAGCAGGTATGGTTATGACTCCTCAACCTATATATGATACATATAAGCATATAGTGGATAAATTCAATATAAAAGAACCAAGGGTTATATATCTAACTCCTAAGGGTAAAGTTCATAGTCAAAATATAGCTAGTGAAATGTCAACTTTTGAAGATATCATATTGTTATGTGGTCACTATGAAGGTATAGATCAAAGAATAATAGATTCTATAGTAACAGATGAAATATCTATAGGAGATTATGTATTAACAGGGGGAGAACTTCCTGCACTTATACTTATTGATTCTATATCAAGACTTATACCTGGAGTTTTAAATCAAAATGAATCTTTTGAAGAAGAATCATTTAAAGATAATTTATTAGAATACCCTCATTATACTAGACCTAGAGAATTTATGGGAATGGAAGTTCCAGAAGTTTTACTATCTGGAAATCATAAGAAGATAGATAAGTGGAGATATGAGAAATCTATTGAAATAACTAAAGAAAGACGTCCTGATTTATACAAAAAAGCTTGTAAATAAATAGGACATATAGTATAATAAAATCTGTTGAAAAAATAAAACGGGCGTTCCTCTGTTTACAAATGGTCAAGTAATTAAGAGCGTCTATGATACCAGGAGGATTAAAATGAACGAAATATTAAGATCATTAGAGCAAGAACAATTAAAAAATGATGTTCCTAACTTTGGACCTGGGGACACAGTAAAAGTACACGTTAGAATAGTTGAAGGAAAAAGAGAAAGAATACAAGTATTCGAAGGTGTTGTATTAAAGAGACAAGGTGGAGGAGCTAGAGAGACTTTCACTGTAAGAAAAATATCTTTCAACGTTGGAGTAGAAAGAACATTCCCTGTTCATTCTCCAAAGATAGAGAAGATAGAAGTAACTAGAAAAGGTAAAGTAAGAAGAGCTAAGTTAACTTACTTAAGAGGTAGAGTAGGAAAAGCTGCTAAGATAAAAGAAGCTAGATAATAAAAACTTTACTATACAGGGGACTGAAATTTCAGTCTCCTTTTTAAATATAAGGATTTTATTATGAATATAAAATTTAATTAATTTTAAAATATAAATAAATATAAATTATAAATTTAATATAAAAAATAATTTGTGTTTTTAATATTATAAAAAGGAGAAAAAATATGAAAATACAAAGAATGACAGATGAATATTTAAGGGATGAAAGTTTACATATAAACTGGTATCCAGGGCATATGAAAAAAACTAAAGAATTAGTTAAAAACAACTTAAAATTAGTTGATGTTGTCGTAGAACTTTTAGATGCTAGAATTCCATTTAGTAGTAGAAATCCAGATATTGATAGATTTGTTGGAGATAAACCAAGAGTTGTGGTATTAAACAAAAGTGATATATCTGATCCAAATAAGTTAAATCAATGGGTTGACTATTATAAAAAAAGAGGCATTAAAGCTATACCTGTAGATACTTTAAAAGGCAAGGGTATTAATAAAATAATAGAAGAATGTAAAAATGAAACAAAAGAAAAGATGGAAGCCTTAGTTAAAAAAGGAAGAATAGAAAGACCTATAAGAATTATGATAGTAGGTATACCAAATGTAGGAAAATCTTCTCTTATAAATAAGCTTACAGGAAGAAAAAGTACTCAAACAGGAGATAAACCAGGGGTAACTAAAGGCAAACAATGGGTCAAGCTAAAAGGAAACTTAGAGTTATTAGATACACCAGGTATATTATGGCCTAAATTTGAAGATGAGGAAGTTGCATTAAAATTAGCTTTTTGTAGAGCAATAAAAGATGAAGTTTTAGATGTTGATACATTAGGACTTAGATTAATCGAAAAGTTAATGGAAATAGAACCAGAAAAATTAAAAGAAAGATATAAATTAAATGAATTAGGAGAGACACCTTTAGAAACTATGGAAATGATAGGAGTTAAAAGAGGTCTTATACTAAGAAGAAATGAATTAGATTATACTAGAATAGCTACTACTGTATTAAATGAATTTAGAGATGGAAAGATAGGAAGAATAACTTTAGAAATACCTAAAGATATGATTGCTGAATAAAAATATATTCAATATACAAAAGAGATTGAAAAAATTAAATTGATTTAGTGATTTTAGATAAAGTTACTTTTGAAATTTAATTTTTTTAATCTCTTATTTTTTATAAAAAAATGCAAAAAATTATAAAATTAAAAATAGCATTTTTAATCAAAATAAGTTTAAAAAAAGTTAAATAATACGATTTAAACAATAATCTGAAATTTTAAGAATATTGCATATATTTCTAATATTATTGACAGTTAGGAATATTTGTTATATAATATTTTCAGAATATTTAATTAAAAGAAACTTTAGAGGGGGATTTAATATGAAAGATACGAACAAAGATATAATAGTAGTAGGCTTTGCGCTATTTGCTATGTTTTTTGGAGCAGGAAATCTTATATTCCCACCATTTTTAGGACTTATATCAGGTGAGAGTTGGATAACAGGGTTCTCAGGCTTTATATTAGCAGATGTAGGTTTAGCTTTAATTGCTATAGCGGCAGCAGCTAAGTGTGGAGGAGAAGTAAATAAGATATTATGTAGATCAGGAAAAACGTTAGCAGTAATAATAGGCGTAGCTATAATGGTATGCTTAGGACCTTTACTAGCAATACCTAGAACAGCAGCTACTACATTTGAGATGGGAATACATCCAATAATAGGAAATGCAGTATCTCCAATAATATTCTCTATAATATTCTTTGTTGTAGTATTATTACTTACAATAAGACCATCTAAGGTTGTGGATATAATAGGAAAAATATTAACGCCAGCGCTTCTTATAGCACTAGCAGTTTTAATAATAAAAGGAATAGTTACTCCATTAGGAGAAATAAGACCAGAAACTATGGTTCAAAATGTATTTTCAAATGGAGTTTCACAAGGATATCAAACTATGGATGCATTAGGAGCAGTTGCACTTTCAACTATAGTAATTGCATCTCTTCATAATAAAGGATATGAGTCAAATTCAGAAAAAGTTAGTTTAACATTAAAAGCTGGTATAGTAGCTGGAGTAGCATTATGTTTTGTATATGGTGGACTTACATTCTTAGGGGCAACAATATCTAAAGCTTATGTAGGTCAAGATATAAGTACTATATCTCAAACTTCACTAATAGTTGGAATAACAGAACAATTACTTGGATATCCAGGAAAAGTTATATTAGGTGTTATAGTAGCATTAGCATGTTTAACAACTGCTATAGGATTAACTTCAGCAACAGGACAGTATTTTACTAAACTTACTAAAAATAAGTTAAAGTATGAAGTAGTAGTTACAATAGTATGTGTATTTAGTGCAATTGTATCAAACTTTGGAGTTGGAACTATAATAAAGGTATCAGCACCTATATTAGATATAGTTTATCCTGTAACTATATTATTAGTAGTTATGACTTTATTCTCAGATAAAATAAAAAATGACAATATATTTAAAGGGGCAGCTTATGTGACTTTAATAGTTAGTATATTAGGTGTAGTAAACTCATTAGCTAAAACATATGGATTACCTATAAATATACCATATTTATCTTCACTTCCATTTGCACCTTTAGGATTTAACTGGATAGTACCTGCGATAGTAGGAGGAATTATAGGAAGTTTTATAAAGCCAAGTGAATGTTTAAGTATAGATGCAAATTGCGAATAAAGTAAGTTAATATAAGGAAACCTAAAGTCGTTGATAGAAATATCAACGGCTTTTTTTATTTATATTGAATAATTAGCTAAATTTTAAAAAATTTATTATGTTTAATATCATATTCAAAAAGTGTATCTATATAAATAGCGGAAAAAGGGTATAACTTGGAGGTTTAATATGAAAAAAATTGTAAAACGAGATGGAAGTATTGAAAAATTTAGTAAAACTAAAATTGCAGATGCTGTTTATAAATCTACTATAAATAGTGAAAAAGGAATAGATGAAAAATTAGGAATAGCTATATCTAATAAAGTAGAAGAAATATTTAAAAATAGAGATAAATCATTGACCGTAGAAGAAATACAAGACTTAGTAGAAGTATTACTTATGGAATCAAATAGAAAAGATGTAGCTAAGCATTATATTCTTTACAGAGAAAAGAGAGCTAATATAAGAAAGAAACCTTGGGATATGGATGAACTTCAAAAATCTATATGGAAAAATAAATATAGACATAATGATGAAAAGTTTGATGATTGGATAAGTAGAGTATCTGCTAAAAATACTAGAATTGCAAAATTAATAAGACAGAAGAAATTTTTATTTGCAGGTAGGATTTTAGCAAATAGGGGCTTATATAAAGAAAATTTAAAAGTTACATATTCAAATTGCTATGTATTAGAACCACCAAAAGATAACTTAGAAGATATATTCGATACAGCTAAAAAACTTGCTAGAACTTTTAGTTATGGGGGTGGAGTAGGAATTGATATTTCAAAATTAAGACCTAAAGGAGCGAAAGTTAATAACTCTGCAAAAAATACAACTGGGTCAGTTTCTTTTATGGAGTTATATAGTATGACTACAGGATTAATAGGCCAAAGAGGTAGAAGAGGTGCTCTTATGATATCTATGGATATTAGACACCCTGATATAGAAGATTTTATAGATATAAAAACTGATTTAAATAAAATAACTAAAGCAAATATCTCTGTAAGGATAAATGATGAATTTATGAAAGCTGTTGAAAATAATGAAAAATATAAATGTGAATTTACAGTTGATATAAATAAAGAACATATAATAAAAGAAGTAGATGCAAGAAAACTGTTTATGAAATTATGTAAAAATAATTGGGACTATGCAGAGCCTGGTATATTATTTTGGGATAATATAAAAAAACATCATTTTATGAGTGAAGATAATACCTTTTCTCATGCTGGAGTCAATCCCTGTGCAGAAGAACCACTTCCAAGTGGAGGAAGTTGTTTACTTGGCTCTATAAATTTATCAGAGTTTGTTATACAACCTTTTTATGAAGGTGCTACTTTTGATATTAATAAGTTTAAAGCGTGTGTTAGAGAAGCTGTTATAGCTTTAAATGAAGTGTTAGATGAAGGATTGGATTTACATCCTTTAGAGGAGCAAAAAATAAGTGTTTCTAAATATAGACAAATAGGATTAGGGGTTATGGGTATAGGAGATATGCTTATTAAGATGAATATAAGATATGGATCAGATAAATCTATAAACTTATGTAGTTTAATTGCAAAAACAATGTTAAATGAAGCAGTAAAACAATCAGCACTTCTTGCAAAAGAATATGGACCATTTAAAGAATATAAAGAAGAATTTATATTTAAATCAGAATTTTTTAAAAGAAATATAGATGAAGACGTAAAAGAATTAGTTAAGTTATATGGACTTAGAAATTCTCAATTACTAACAATACCACCTACAGGTTCTATATCTACGATGTTGGGAATAAGTGGAGGCATCGAGCCAATATTTAATTTATCTTATATAAGAAAAACTGAAAGCTTACATGATGAAGATGTATATTATAAAGTTTATACTCCTATAGTAAAAGAATATATGGATTTAAAAAACATAACAGATGAAAAAGATTTACCAGATATATTTGTAACAGCAATGAATTTAAATTATAATGATAGAATAAAAATGCAACAAGCTTGGCAACAATATATAGATGCATCAATTTCGTCTACAATTAATTTACAACATGAAGCTACTGTTGAAGATGTATATAAAATTTATATGAGTGCATGGAAAGCTAAACTTAAAGGTATAACAATATTTAGGGATGGTTGTAAAAGAAGTGGTGTACTTATAAATGAAAAACCTAAAAAAGAAAAAGAAGATATTGCTGAAAAGGAATTATCGATAACAAAAGAAGAAAATGAAAAATTTATATGCCCAGAATGTGGAAACGAACAAATGGCAAATACGGGAGGATGCAGTATTTGCTTAAAATGTGGATATAGTGGTTGTAATTAAATTGATTTTAATTAAAGTGCTTAAATTTATATTAAGCACTTTAATTTTTTGATAAAATATAAAGATAGGATAAAATTAAAGGAGATATTAAAATGAAAGATAAAAGTGTCAAGGAAATAAATGCAATTATAGAATCTATTAGCCCCAATGAATATTTAAAATATATAGACATTTTAAAAGATGATGAAAGAAAGTCAGTTAAAAACATAGCTATTAAATTAGCTAAAAAACTAGATAAAATTAGAGCTGAAAATGAAAGATTAGAGATGATAAATACTTTCGAAAATGAAGGTTATCAAAAAGGTTATACATATATAGGAGGTATAGATGAAGCTGGAAGAGGGCCACTAGCTGGACCTGTAGTTGCTGCTGTAGTAGTTTTTAAGCCTGGAACTAAAATTGAAGGTATAAATGATTCTAAAAAGCTAAGTGAAGCTAAAAGAGATGAATTATTCGATATAATAAAAGAACAAGCCTTAGATTATGGTATAGGGATTGTTCAAAAGGATGAAATAGATGAATATAATATATTAAATGCAACTTATATGGCTATGAAAAAAGCTATTAATTGCTTAAAGAAAACTCCAGATTATTTATTGGTTGATGCAGCCCATGTGCCTGATGTTAATATAGATCAAAAATCTATAATAAAAGGAGACTCAAAGTCTATATCTATAGCAGCAGCTAGTATATTAGCAAAAGTTACGAGAGATAGTTTAATGTATGAATATGATAAAATGTATCCTGAGTATGGATTTGCTTCTCATAAAGGCTATGGAACTGATCAGCATTATAAAGCTATTAGAGAACATGGGATAACTCCTATACATAGAAAGAGTTTTTTAAAGAACATATTATAAAAATAAATTGAAGTGGTATAATTAATTTGTCAATCAAATTGAAGGGAGAGATTTAGATGCAATACAATGATATGCTAAAAAGTGCAAGGGAAAATTTAAATGGGAGCTGTAGGGTATGTAAAGTTTGTAATGGAATAGTTTGTGCAGGTGAAGTTCCTGGAATGGGTGGTAAAGGAAGCGGAAGTGCATTTATAGAAAACTATAAAAGTTTAGATGCAGTTAAACTAAATATGAGAGTAATACATAATGTAAAAAATCCTGATACAGGTATAGAGATGTTTGGAAAGAAAATGAAAGCTCCTATATTTGCAGCTCCTGTAACTGGAACTACTTTAAATATGGGGGGAAAATTAACTGAAAGAGAGTATATAAAAAGTGTTGTAGATGGGTGTGTAAAAAATGATATATATCCTATGGTAGGAGATACTGCGGTAGATGAATTTCTAATAGAAAATTTAAGAGTTTTAAAAGAATTTGATGGTAATGGGATAGTATTTATAAAACCATGGGAAAACTCAGATATAAAAAGAAAAATAAAACTGGCTGAAGAAGCTGGAGCATTTGCTGTAGGTGTAGATATAGATGCTTGTGGATTAGTAACATTATCTATGCACGGCAAAACAGTTGAACCTAAATCAATTGATGCTATAAAGGATTTAAAGGCATCTACAAACTTACCTTTCATATTAAAGGGAATAATGACTAAAGAAGATGCTTTAATGGCTGTAGAAGCTGGAGTGGATGCTATAGTAGTATCAAATCATGGAGGTAGAGTACTAGATCATACTCCAGGAGTTTGTGATGTATTAGAGGATATAGCAAATGCTGTTAAGGGAAAAGTTATAATACTTGCAGATGGTGGTGTTAGAACAGGAGTAGATGTAGTTAAAATGCTAGGCCTTGGAGCAGATGGAGTTCTAATAGGAAGACCATTTGTAACAGCTTCATTTGGCGGACTTAGTGAAGGTGTAGATATGTATGTTAAAAAGATTATAAATGAATTAGAATCTACTATGATTTTAACAGGATGCCAAAGTATAAAAGATATAGATAAGAAAGTTATATTTAAAAGAGCATAGAAAGATATTATAAATAAAAAATAACAAAGGATAATGTAAGTTTACATTATCCTTTGTTATTTTTTATTTAATTTTGATAAATTAAAAAAATTACATTTTAAATTTGTATACAAAGATAAAGTAATGACAATACTTAAGAAAAAAATTATAATGAGGAAAGTTTTTATGAATAATATACAAAAAGGAGATTTAGGTGAAAGTTTAGCAACTAAATACTTACAATCTAAAGGTGCTTATATAATAGAAAATAAATTTAAAATAAAATCTGGAGAAATAGATATAATAGCAAAATTAAATGATGAAATATTATTTGTAGAAGTAAAGTCTAGAAGTAATATAAAGTATGGGTATCCATCAGAATCTGTAAATTACAAAAAGAAAACAAAGATAGTAAATGTAGCAAAATACTATATATTAAAACATAAATTAGAAGAAATGCCAGTAAGATTTGATGTTATAGAAGTTTATTTAAAAGATAATAAAATAAACCATATCGAAAATGCTTTTTAGAAATAATTAAAAAAAGAGGTAAATAAATGTTAAGTATCATAAAGTCTAGTACATTATTAGGTATTGAAGGAATAATAGTAAAAGTAGAGGTTGATATAACAAATGGGATACCCAGTTTTAATATAGTTGGGTTAGCAGGCACATCAATAAAAGAATCTAGAGAAAGAGTTAAATCTGCTATATTAAATAGTGGATATAAGTTTCCGAACTCACGAATAGTAGTAAATTTATCACCAGCTGATATGAAAAAAGAAGGTGCATATTTTGATTTACCCATATCCATAGGAATACTGAGAAGTCTTATAAAAGAAGATGATAAATATATGGATGAAAGTGTATTTATAGGTGAACTATCACTAGATGGTAAACTAAGAAAAGTAAAAGGAGTTTTATCTTTAGTTATAAATGCCAAAAATAAGGGTATAAAAAGAATATTTTTGCCTAAAGAAAATGAAAGAGAAGCTTTATTTATAAAAGGTATAGATATAATCCCTATAAATAATTTAAATGAATGTATAAGGTTTATAAATAAGGAAGTAGATATAATTTCAAGTAAAAGAGAAATTATTCATAATAAAGAAGAATATGATGAGGATTTTGCAGATATAAAAGGCAATTACTTTGTAAAAAGAGGTGCTGAGATAGCAGCAGCAGGAAATCACAATTTTTTAATGATAGGTCCTCCAGGTTCAGGAAAAACCATGATAGCGAAGAGAATAAGAACTATATTGCCTGAAATTAATGAAGAAGAAATTTTAGAAGTGAGCAAAATATATAGTGCTGCAGGACTTATGAAAGACAATGAAGGAATAGTAAAATCTAGGCCTTTTAGATCTCCACATCATACTGCAACTAGGCAATCACTAATTGGTGGTGGAATTGATGCAAAACCTGGAGAAGTTGTACTTGCACATAAGGGGATACTGTTTTTAGATGAGATAGCAGAGTTTGATAAAAAGATATTAGAAACATTAAGACAGCCTATAGAAGATAAGTATATAAATGTATCTAGAGTAAAGATGAGTTTAAGATATCCATGTGATACTATGTTTATAGGAGCTATGAATCCATGTCCTTGTGGATTTTATATGTCAGATAAAGAATGTAAATGTAGATCTTATGAGGTTAATAGATATTTAAATAAAATGTCAGGACCTTTACTAGATCGATTTGATATGTTTATAGAAGTAAATTCCATACCTTATGATGAGTTTAATAGTAATAAAATTGAAGAAAAATCAATAGATATAAAGAAAAGGGTAGATAAAGCTAGAAATATACAAAAGAATAGATTTAAATATGAAAATATAGAATTTAATAATGAAATAAAATCTTCTAAAATTGATTTATATTGTATATTAACTAATGAGGCAAATAATATTTTAAAGACTATATTTAATAAATATAATTTAGGCAATAGAAGTTACATAAAATTAATTAAAATGGCCAGAACTATAGCTGATTTAGATGAAAAAGAATTTATAGAACAAAACCATATACTAGAAGCTTTTTCTTTTAGAAAAGCTTACTATAACTACTTTATGGCTGAATAAAATAGTTTTAACTTAGAGGTGAATAATGGATAAAAAAGATACATATTTATGGCTGTTATCTATAGGTGGGATAGGAAATAAAACTATTGAAAAGATAGAAGATAGTGTATCAAATATTGAAGAACTTATAGATTTTTCAGATAAAGATATATTAAAATTAGAAAATATAAATTTAAATATTAAGCAGAATATAGTAAAATATAAAAGTCGTACTTACATAGACTCTATAAAAGAGAAATTACAAAAGTATAGTGTAAATTATATGAGTAAAGATGAAAGTATATATCCTTCTAAATTAAAGCATATTTATAATTGTCCAAGTATACTTTTTTACAAAGGAGATGTAAATCAAATAAATAATTTATCATTAGCTATGGTTGGATCAAGAAAACCTACACCATATGGAATATGGTGTGCTCAAAATATGAGTGAAAAACTATCTAATTGTGGTATAAACATAATTAGTGGTATGGCTATAGGAATAGATGAACACTCACACAAAGGTTGTATAAAAGGAAAATCAAAGACTATAGCAGTATTAGGTTCGGGAGTTGAGAACCCTCTTCCTAAAAGTAATTTAAAGTTATCTGAAAAAATCCTAGAAGATGGAGGACTTTTAATATCAGAGTATAATGTAGAACATCCTGTATCTGTAGGTAATTATCCTGCTAGAAATAGAATAATAAGTGGGATAAGTGAAGGGGTTATAGTAGTTGAGGCCGCTAAAAAGAGTGGGGCATTAATAACTGTTGACTTTGCACTTGAGCAGGGTAAAAACGTTTTTGCTATACCGGGTAATATTAATTCAGATATGAGCAAGGGTTGCCATAAAATAATAAAAGAAGGAGCAAAACTTGTTGATGATATAGAAGATATAATAAATGAATATAATTTAAATAATTTTAATAAAATACCTAATAATAGTGATAATAAGCCATTAAAGGGTGTTCAAAAAAGCATTTTTGACATTATAAAAATGAAAGGAAGCTTGCATATAGATAGAATTTGTGATTATACTAATATGAATATACAAGATATAAATTGCATTTTAAATACTCTTGAAATAGAAGGAATGGTTGTAGAAATGCGAAATAAGATATATAGTGTAAAATAGAATTAAAAAATTGTGGGGGTGTGGTTATATGGCAAAAAGCTTAGTCATCGTTGAGTCGCCTGCAAAAGCTAAAACCATAGAAAAATTTTTAGGAAAGAGTCATTATACAGTAAAAGCATCAGTAGGTCACGTAAGGGATTTACCTAAAAGTAAATTAGGAGTAGATATAGATAATAATTTCGAACCTCAATATATAAATATAAGAGGTAAAGGGGATGTAATAAAGGAATTAAAAAAAGAGGCAAAAAAATCAAAGAAAGTCTTTTTAGCAACCGACCCCGATAGAGAAGGTGAGGCTATATCTTGGCATCTAGCTCATATATTAGGCCTAGATGATACAGAAAACTGTAGAATAGAATTTCATGAAATAACTAAAGATGCTATAAAAAAAGCTATAAAAGATCCTAGAAATATTGACTTAGATTTAGTAGATGCACAACAGGCAAGACGTGTTTTAGATAGATTATTAGGATACCAAATAAGTCCTATACTTTGGCAAAAGATAAGAAAAGGGCTTAGTGCAGGTAGAGTACAATCTGTTACTACAAAACTAATATGTGATAGAGAAAAAGAAATAGAAGAGTTTATACCTAAGGAATATTGGACTATAGAATTAGAAGCTAAAACAAAAGAAGGAGAAAACTTAAGTTTAAAATTCTATGGTGAAGATGATAAAAAGGTAGAACTTGAAACTAAGGAACAAGTAGACAATATATTAGATAGAATTAAAGATAAAGATTTAATTGTAAATAGTATAGAGTCTAAATCAAGAAGAAAATCGGCTCCAAAACCATTTACAACAAGTATGCTTCAACAAGAAGCTGCAAATAAACTTGGATTTACAACTAAAAAGACAATGATGATTGCACAAGAGTTATATGAAGGTATAGATATCGAAGGTGAAGGAACTGTCGGTTTAATTTCATATATAAGAACAGATTCAAAGAGAATATCAGAAGAAGCTAAGGAAAAAGCAAAAGAATTTATACTTGAAGAATTTAATGAAAAATATTATAAATTTGAAGATAAGAAAAAAGTTAAAGCTGAATCTAAAAAAGTTCAAGATGCACATGAGGCTATAAGGCCGACATCTGTAGATAGAACTCCAAACAAAATAAAATCATCTTTAAGTAGAGATCAATATAAACTATATGATTTAATTTGGAGAAGATTTGTAGCAAGTCAAATGGAAGATTCAGTATTTGATACTTTAAACTTAATTTGTAAAGTTGATAATATTGTATTTAAAGCAACAGGTTCAAAATTAAAGTTTGATGGATACACTAAAGTATACAATTTTACAGATAGAGAAGATAAATTACTTCCTTTAGTATGTGAAAAAGATAAATTAACTACTGAAAATATAACACCTAATCAACACTTTACTCAACCTCCAGCAAGATATACAGAGGCTAGTTTAGTAAAAACACTAGAAGAATTAGGAATAGGAAGACCATCTACTTATGCTCCAACTATAGCTACTATACTTAATAGAGAATATGTTGAAAAAAACGGATCAAGCTTGTGTCCAACTGAACTAGGAAAAATAGTTACTAATATATTAGAAGAAAATTTCCAAAAGTTTGTTGATGTAGATTTTACTGCAGATATGGAAAATATGTTAGACGATGTTGAAGAGGGAAATATATATTGGAAAGAAGTTGTAGCTGATGTATATGCACCTTTAAAAGAAGCAATAGAAGTAGCAATTGAAAATATTGAAAAAATAAATATGGATGAAGAAACTGATGAAATCTGTGAGACTTGTGGATCTAACATGGTTATAAAATATGGTAGATTTGGCAAGTTCATAGCTTGTAAAAACTATCCTGAGTGTAAAACAACTAAACCATTAGTTAATAAAGTTGGAGTGAAATGTCCAAAGTGCAATAAAGGAGATATAATACTTAGAAAATCTAAAAAAGGTAAGGCTTTTTACGGATGTTCTAATTATCCTGAATGTGATTTTATATCATGGAACAAACCAACTGGAGAGCTATGCAGTGAATGTAATTCATATTTAATAGAAAAAGTAACTAAGTCAGAGACAAAAGTAATTTGCTCTAATAAAGAATGCAAAAAAGTTAAAAATTTAGAAAATAATGATAAAAGCAGCGAAAATAGCAAATAATGTGTTGAAAAGCAATTAATAGTATTGAAAAAGATTTTAAATTATGATAAGATGACAATTGCTAAAGCAAGAACGTTATGCAATATAAATGTATTAAGGGTTATAAAAGTAGCCAAACTTCATGAGGAGATGATTAATAGATGGCGAGTCAAATGCTAGAGAAAACAAGAAAAATAAATAAGACATTACAAACTAGTGGTGGTAGTAGTGTATCTTTTAGTTTATTAGCTGAAGCATTAGGTGAAGTTTTAAACTCTAATGCGTATGTAGTAAGTACTAAAGGGAAAATATTAGGCGTATATCTTAATGTTGAAAAAGATAGTTCAGTTATAGAAGATCAAGAAACACATAAGAAAATGTTTCCTGAAACGTATACAAAGAGCTTACTAAAAGTAGCTGAGACAAAAGAAAACTTAACTGGGGATGAAATGATTGAATTATTCCCTTATGAATCAGAAAGAAAGGATAAATACCTAACTATAGTTCCTATATTATCTAGTGGACAAAGATTAGGGACATTATTACTTTCTAGATATGATGAAAAGTTTACAGATGATGACTTAGTAATAGGGGAATATAGTGCTACAGTTATAGGTCTTGAAATATTAAGATCTATGGGAGAACAATTAGAAGAAGAAATGAGAAAAACAGCTGTAGTTAAAATGGCCATAGGGACATTATCTTACTCTGAATTAGAAGCTGTAGAACATATATTTGAAGAATTAAACGGAAAAGAAGGATTACTTGTTGCTAGTAAAATAGCTGATAGAGTAGGTATAACAAGATCTGTAATAGTAAATGCATTAAGAAAATTCGAAAGTGCTGGAGTTATAGAATCAAGATCATTAGGTATGAAAGGTACGCATATAAAAGTACTTAATGATAAATTAATAGAAGAATTAGAAAAAGTAAAATCTAATTAATGATAAAAAATATTAATATGTATAAGTATACACATATTTAGGAGGGATTAAATGAATAAGTCAATGGTGGCAAAACATGCTATTTGGCCTAAAGAAGAAGATATAATATTTAATTTATCAGAAAGAGCACAAATTGATGAAAATATATATGGAAAAGAAAATGTAATAAATTCTACTATAGGAGCACTTATAGATGATGAAGGAAAACTTGTAGCATTAGAATCTGTATATGATGAATATAAAAATTTAGATAATACTTTAATTGCATCATATGCACAGATAGCGGGACAAAAGGATTATATTGAAGCTGTAAAAAAAGCATGTTTTAAAGATTATATACCAAAAGGTCACATAAAAGTAGTAGCTTCTCCAGGTGGAACAGGTTCAATAAAATTGGCAATATTTAATTATACAAATGAAAATGAAAAAATATTAGTACCTAATTGGCATTGGGGTCCATATAATATTATTTCAGAAGAAATAAATAGAGAGCTTATAAATTATGATTTATTCAATGAAAAAGGAAATTTTAATTTCGATTCATTTAAAGATCAATTCTTAAACATATCATATAATCAGGAAAGAGTTTTTACTATATTTAATACACCAGCACATAATCCTACAGGGTATACAATAGATGATAAAGAATGGGACAAAATATTAGACCTTTGTAAAAAAGTAGCACTAGAAGATAAAAAGAAAATAATACTATTTATAGATATAGCATATATAGATTTTTCAGGAGAAGATGGTAAAGATACAAGGAAATTTTTTGAGAAATTTTCAAACTTACCAGAAAATATATTAGTAATAATAGGATTTAGTATGTCAAAAGGATATACTGCTTATGGTATGAGAAGTGGAGCTTGTATTTGTGTGTCATCAGATGAAGAAATAGCTGATGAATTTTATTATTCTTGTTCGCATTCAGCAAGAGCAAATTGGTCAAATTGCAATAGAGGCGCTATGGAACTTTTAACATCTATAATAAATGATAAAGAAAAATTAAAAAGATATGAAGATGAAAAAAACAAATATAAAAATTTATTAAAAGAAAGAGCTAAAGTATTTGTAGACAAAGCTAAAGAGATAAATCTTGATATACTTCCATACAGGGATGGTTTTTTTATAAGTATACCATGTGAAAATTCTATGAAAGTATGCGAAAAAGCTATAGAAAGTAAACTTTATACTATACCACTTAAAATGGGAATAAGATTTGCAATATGTGCTGTAAGTAAAGAGAAATGTGAAAAAGCACCTAAAATAATAAAAGAAGCAATAGATTTTGTAAATAAAAAGAATTAATTTATATAAAACTTAAATTAAAAATTTAAATAGATTTAATAAATTACATATAGGGGGATAAATATGAAATTATTAATGACTGGTAATGAAGCTATAGCTCGAGGAGCTTATGAAGCAGGAGTTAAATATGCATCTGCATATCCAGGAACTCCAAGTACTGAAATATTAGAAAATATAGCTATGTATAAAGATAGTATACTCGCTGAATGGGCTCCAAATGAAAAGGTAGCACTTGAAGCTAGCATAGGTGGTTCTATAGCAGGGGCTAGAACACTTGCTTGCATGAAGCATGTTGGAGTAAATGTAGCAGCAGATCCATTATTTACATTTGCATATACAGGGGTTAATGGAGGAATGATATTAGTTTCAGCAGATGAACCAGGAATGCACTCATCTCAGAATGAACAAGATAATAGAAATTATGCTAAGTTTGCTAAAATAGGATTATTTGAGCCATCAACTAGTCAAGAAGCTAAAGATATGATAAAAGAGGCTTATAAAGTTAGTGAAAAATATGACACACCGATATTATATAGAGTAACTACTAGATTGTGTCATTCTAAAGGAATAGTCAACTGCGTTGATAGAGAAGAAATAAAAATTAAAGGTTATGTAAAAGATGTGAAAAAAAGGGTTACAGTTCCTGCACATGCAAGAAATTTAAGAATAGAAGTAGAAAAGAGATTAGATAAATTAAAAGAATATTCAAATACTACAGAACTTAATTTTATGGAAATAAATAATAATGAAATTGGGATAATATCAAGTGGTGTTTGTTATACATATGCAAAAGAAGTATTTAAAGATAATGCATCTTATTTGAAACTTGGATTTACAAATCCTATGCCAGATAAAAAAATAAAAGAATTTGCTAATAAGGTAAAAAAGATTTATGTAATAGAAGAAAATGATAAATTCATAGAAGATCAAGTGAAATCAATGGGAATAGACGTAATAGGAAAAGATATATTTCCATATACAGGAGAGATGACTCCAGATGTAATAAGAAAAGCTATTTTTAATGAAAATAAAGAAACTATAAAATATAATGAAGATTTAGTTGTAGGAAGACCACCAACACTATGTTCAGGATGTCCTCATAGAGGATTCTTTTATGAGATAGGTAAAAGAAAAAATGTGATGATATCAGGAGATATAGGATGTTATTCATTAGGGTTTGCATCTCCTTATAATGCATTAGATTCTATAGTATGTATGGGAGCTAGTTTAAGTGTAGGACATGGAGCTCAACAAGTATTTAATATGAAGGAAAATAATAATATGAGAGTTGTTGGAGTTTTGGGGGATTCAACATTTTTCCATACAGGCATAAATTCACTTATAGATATAGCTTATAATAAGAGCAATACTATATCTGTAATATTAGATAATAGAATAACTGGAATGACAGGGCATCAACAAAATCCAGGAACAGGATATACTTTACAGGGTAAAGAAGTTGAAGAGATTGACATAGAAAAATTAGTTTTAGCTTGTGGAATAAAAAATGTTAAAACTATAGATCCAAATAATTTAGAACAAGTTAATAAAACTTTAGATTGGGCATTAGAACTTGATGAACCTTCAGTTATTATAACTAGATGGCCTTGTGTACTTAAAAAATTATCTATAAAAGACAAAAAAGAATTTGAAGGAGTATTTAAAGAAAAATGTGACGTAGATAAAAAGTTATGTATAGGATGTAAGTTGTGTATAAAATCAGGATGTCCATCTATATCTTTTGACAAAGAAAATAAAAAAGCTTTTATAGATAAAACTAGTTGTGTAGGCTGTGAAGTTTGCTCACAAATATGTCCTAAGCAAGCTATATATAAGGGGGATAAATAAAATGACAAATAGTATACTTTTAGTTGGAGTTGGAGGGCAAGGAACTATACTTGCTAGTAAGCTTTTGACAATAGGACTTATGGAAGCTGGATATGATGTTAAAATGAGTGAAATACATGGTATGAGTCAAAGAGGTGGTTCAGTATCTTCCCAAGTTAGATATGGAGATAAAGTTTACTCTCCTGTTATAGAAATTGGAGGAGCTGATATATTAGTTTCATTTGAAAAAATGGAAGCTTTAAGATGGTTAAAGTATCTAAAATCAGGTGGAAAATTAATAGTTAACGATTATAAAATAAATTCTATGCCAATAATTACAGGAAAAGCTAATTATTTAGAAGATGAAATAAATGAAGAGTTAAAAAGAGTTGGTGCAAGATTAGTAGATGCATCAAATGATGCAATAAAGCTAGGTAATCCTAAAACTATGAATATAATATTGCTTGGAAGTTTAGTTAAGTCTATGAATCTTGAAAATATTGACTGGAACAAAATTATAAGTGATAATGTAAAAAAGGAGTTTATAGACATAAATATAAAAGCATTTGAGGTGGGAATGAATTTAGTAAAAGGGGAGTAGTTTATGGGGTATAAAATATTAGCAATAAATCCAGGTTCAACATCTACTAAAATTGCAGTATATGAAAATGAGAGAATGATTTTTTCAAAAAGTATAAATCATAGTGCAAATGAATTAGAAATTTATAAAAATATAACCGATCAATTTGAAATGAGAAAAGAAAAAGTTTTAAATGTTCTTTGGGAAAATGATTTCAATATATGCGATTTAGATGCCATAGTAGGTAGAGGAGGAATATTACCTCCAGTTAAATCAGGAGCTTATTTAATTAATGAGGTTATGGTAGATAGATTAAAAAATAGAGCAATTGTTGAACATGCATCTAATTTGGGAGCACTTATAGCTTATGAAATATCAAAAGAATTAAATATAAATGCATATATATATGATAGTGTTTCAGTTGATGAACTAACTGATGTGGCTAGAGTATTAGGATTTCCAGAAATAGAAAGAACATGTTTAAGTCATGCACTTAATTCACGAGCTATGGCTATTAAATTTGCAAAAGATAATAAAAAAGATTACAAAGATATGAATTTAATAGTTGCGCATTTAGGTGGAGGAATAACAATTGCTGCACATGAAAAAGGAAAAATGGTAGATGTAGTTTCAGATGATGAAGGTCCATTTTCTCCTGAGAGAAGTGGTAAAATACCCGTAAAAAAAGTTGTTGATATGTGTTATAGCAAAAAATATACACACAAAGAAATGTTAAAAAAAATCAGGGGAAAAGGTGGTATAGTAGGTCACCTAAATACTGTAGATATTAGAGAAGTAGAAAATATGATTGAAAATAATGATGAAAAAGCAAAATTAGTATATAATGCACTTATTTATCAAATTGCTAAAGGGATAGGAGAATTAGCTACGGTTTTAGAAGGTAATGTAGATGCTATAATTTTGACAGGGGGAATAGCATATTCTAAAAAGTTGACTAAAGAATTAGCTAATAAAGTTAAGTTTATAGCTCCTGTAAATATACTTGCAGGGGAAAATGAGTTAGAAGCACTTGCTTATGGAGCGCTTAGAATATTAAGAGGGGAAGAAAATTACAGACAATATGAAGAAAAAGAATTATTAGAAAGTTATAGTGTAAATTAATTTTAAAAAGGTATCTTAAATATATTAACAGATAGGAAAATAATATCTGATAGTATGATTTTAAGATACCTTTTTTGTAGATGTATAAGTTTCTATTTGCTTACAAAAGTTTCACAAGAAGCATCATTCATATTTATATGAATAGATTCAGCTTTACAAGCACCACTATAATTATGTTTACAATTAGTTGCTGCACATGATATAGAATTTGTTTGTGCAATAGTAGATTCTGTGGCATTATTAGTAAATGAACTATATTCTCCTTCTTGGTAAGTTGAGCAAGTTGTTTCGCTAGTAGTATTAGCTTTACTTCCATCAACTTTTATTCCAGATGCATAACATCCGCCACTTCTGTTATAAGTACAAGTTGTAGCTGAACAAGTTATAGGGTTTGACATATTAAATACCTCCAAAATAATAAATTCATAGTCATTAATGACTATGAATTTATTATTTGATTATTTGAAAAAAATATTAGTAATATATAAAATTTAATTATTTAAACAATTTTCACAAAGTATATTAACATCATCATATGTTTCTCTTCCTAAATATTTATTTATATGATAAACGTTTAGGTTTTCGCTACATCCACATTTTGAACACTGATTATTATAATGATTTAAAGCCTTTTCTTTGAAAATTTGCCAGTGTAAAGATTTTAAGTAAGAATTATAGTCAACTCTAAGATTAGATTCTAAAAATTTAATATAAATAGCATCTAAATCTGAAGTATTAAAATTTGTATTTTCAGGGTCAAAGTTTTCACACAAATCTGCATTTAAAGGTATATCATCTGAAATTATACATTTAATATTATATGTGAAATCTTTATTAGGACCTTCTAGAGAAAGATGCTTGCAATATGAACAACATTTTTTCGGTAGTTTTTCTTCTAAATTTTTTATCTTAGTATTCATAAATATACCCTCCAATATTGGTTATTTGTACAAGTATATTAATAAAATTTAATAATTATGATAAAAACTTATTTCAATTAATTTATTTCAAAGGAATATTTAATATCAAAACTGAATAATTAATAAATTAGTAAAATAAAGTTAAAATTAATTAATTTAAAAAATATTTATTTGGAGAGGATTATGAAGTCTATTGATTTTAATAAATTACGAAAAAACATTAATGTTCATATTGAAAAAAAATTGGCAAATAAATCTATAAGAGAGGAAAATAGTTTAAACATAATTAAGGGTTATATATCTTTTGACTTAGAAAAAAATTTAAATGTAGTAAAAGGTTTAAATCTTAATAACATAAAATTTAAAAATATTGAATTTGAAAATATTGAATTTGAAAATTGTAGTTTTGAAAATAGTATTTTTATAAATTGTAGATTTAATAAATTAAATTTCATTAACTGTAATATGCAAAATGCAATATTTAAAGATTTAAATATTGTGAAATTAACTACAGACTATAGCATTTTAAAAAAGAGTATAATATCAAAATGTAGTATAAATCGTATGATTGTTAAGGATTGTGATTTTAAATCTTTTAAATTTGTTGAATCTAATATTAATTATTTTGAATTTGATGATAGTTTAGTAAGCAGATTTGATGAAGAAACTTTTTTTGATAAGTCAGGTTTTAAAAATAAAGAAAATAGTTATAAATTTTATAGAGATATAGCTTATAAATTTCAGCAAAATAACTTATTGAATCATTATGGAGAGTATTTTTATATATACAAAAATATGGAACGGAATACTCTAAAAGGATTAAGTAAATTTAAATCTATTGCTTTTTGGTTAATATGTGGTTATGGTGAAAGACCTACTTATGCTCTTATAACTTCATTAGAAATGATATTTATATTTACTGTTTTATATATGGCATTTGGGCTTAATTTAGAAAATGAAATTATATCATATAGACAAATATATTTAGAAAATAAGTCTCTTACCTTAGCAATAAATGATTTTATAAGGGCATTTCACTTTAGTATAGTTACTTTCACTACAGTAGGATATGGCGATATAATACCAGTTGGACATAGTATATTATTATCTGGGGTAGAAATGTTTTTGGGAGTTACTATGGTTGGAATTTGGACAGCTACTTTAGCTAGAAAAATAAATAGGTAAGTTAAAATTTTAATAAAGTTGATTCAATTTAATAAATAATGTAAAAATAATATAGAAATTGTCTATATTTAGAATAGTAATTATAGATATATTCTATTGTACAATTATGGTAAAAAATGGTTATAATTGATGATGGTAAGGGGGAAATTTAGATATTCATTATAAATTAAGCTTTAAAGGAGAATAAAATGTCAAAGGTATTAGTGGAATTTATAAATACGTGACCTACATGTGACGAGCATGGGATGCTAATAAAAAAAATAGGGGAGAAGTATAAAGATAAGTTAGATATTAAGTTATATCAAGCGGGAAAAGATTTTTCTTATATAAAAAAATATGGAATTATAACAAAAGGAACTTTAATTATAAATCAAAGAAAAAAATATGATAGATTGTCAAAAGATACTATAGAAAAAGCAATAATACAAGCTATTAATAATTAAGGGAGACAATAATGTATATATTAGAATTTTTTAAAGATGTAGTATATTCATCTATAAGTATTTTAAATGGGGCTTCAGGGTGGCTTATCATAAGTTTTATAATAGCAGGTCTACTACATAATCTAATAAGTCCTCAAAAATTTCAAAAATCTCTAGGAAACACAAAAATTTCATCATTGCTAAAAAGTACGGTTTCAGGAATGTTACTTCCAATATGCAGTTGTGGAGTTATTCCAATTGGTATAAGTATGTATTTTTCAGGGGCCTACTTGGGTCCAGTTCTTGCGTTTATGACCTCAACTCCAATTATAAATCCTATAGCAGTTGTATTAAGTTTAGGGTTATTAGGGCCAGATATTACTATTATTTATGTTATATCAGGGTTTGTTGTACCTTTAATAGTTGGAATTTTAGGAAATAAATTAGGAAAAAATGAATTATATATTAAACAAGATGAAGATGAAGAGGTAGCTATAGAGCTAGAAGAAGATAGTTTAAGCTTTAGTCAAAAAATAATAGAAGGACTTAAATGGTCTTTTTCAGAATTAGCACTTACTATTAGTAAATATGTAGTAATAGGTATGCTTGTTGCAGGCTTTATAACTACAGTATTTCCAAGTAGCATAATTCAAAAATATTTAGGTAATCCAGGTGTATTATCTTTAGGAAGTATAGCAATACTTGCATGTATTATGTATGTATGTGCAGTTGGTCATATTCCTTTTATAGCGGCTTTAGTTGCAAGTGGAGCATCTCCAGGAGTGGCAATAACTTTTTTAATAGCAGGGGCCGCTACTAATTTACCAGAACTTATAAGTATGTACAATGTAATAGGTAAAAGAACTGTAGCAATATATTCCTTAACTCTTACAACTTGTGCTTTAGTTATAGGATACATAACAAATTATCTTCTAATGGGTAAAGCTACAAATATAAATATGAGTTATACACAAGAATCTATAAATATAGCAAATTCTATAATGTTAAATATACCAGATAGCATGAAATATGTATGTTCTTTTATAATAGTTATTTTCTGTATAAAAGCTATATTGCCTAGCTTAAGAAAGGTTGTTAGAAATGAAGCGTAAAAAAATATTAATTTTACTAGGAGTTGTTGTAGTTTTTATTGGAATCGGTATATATAGTGCTGAAAAAAATAAGCAAAGTAAAGATTTGCCACAAGTAAATGAATCTTATTTAAATTACTTTAAGAAAAATGCAAAGTATGAAAATATAATCACGTATACTCAGAAAGATATAAATAATGATAATGTTGAAGATTTATTAGTAGTTTATAAAAAAAATGATAAATATAACGAAATGGTAGGAATCATAAGTGATGAAAGTCAAATGTATATGACTAAATCTATATTAGCTCCAAAAGAAGATGTGACAATAGAATTTAAGAATATAGATAATAAAGATGAAATGGAATTAATATTATCAGGATCTAAAAATGGGAATGTAGGATATGCAATATATAGGTTAGAAGGAGATAAATTCACAGATTTATTTGGAGAAGGCATGAACTCATGTTGTTAATATAATATATATCATAATTTGGGAGGATTTAAATGAAAATATCAAAAAGAGTAAAAGCATTAGTATTGATAGGGGCAATAAGTACAACAGTTCTAACAGGATGTAGTAATGATAAAAAACAAGAAACTGCTACAAAAGGAAATTCAGATTATACTATAAAATTAGGATATTATAATTGTGATCATATGACAGCGGCTCCAGTTGCTGTAGATGCAGGTATATATAAAGATTTGGGATTAAATGTACAAGCTGTTGGAAATGGTAAAGTACCAGAAGCTATGGCAGCGGGTCAAATGGATGCAGGTTACATTGGAACTAAAGGATTAGTTGGGGCTATTCCAAAAGGATCACCAATAGTAGTGGCAGCAAATAATCATACTGGTGGATCAGAATATTTAGTAGTATCAAAAAATGTAAAAGATCCAAAAGAGTTAATAGGACAAAAGATAGCATCAGATCCAGCAAATGATTTACTATGGACCACAGATTATGGTCCAGAAACAGGACTTCCAGTGGATGCATCTAAGTATCAAGTTATAAATATAGATTCAAGTAAAGATGCTTATTTAGCTTTAAAAACAGGACAAATAAAAGCATTTAGTGCTTGTGACCCATGGGGATCACTTGCTGAAAAAGAAGGTGTTGGGAAGATAATATCAACAACTCAATTTAAAGAAAAGAATACAGGAAAAGATTATAACTGTTGTTCATTTTCATTAAATACAAACTTTATAAAAGAACATCCAGATCTTGCAAAGAAAATGGTTTTAGCACATACAAAAGCTATAGAGTATATATATACTAATCCAGTTAAAGCAGCTAAAATATTTGCTAAAAACTATAATGTGGATGAAGAAGTTGCACTAATGACTATATACAAAAAAACTGTAGGAGAAGGAAGAACTCTTACTTGGAAGATAGATGGAAATGAGTATAAAAATAACTTAGATATGTACAAAGATAATAAGGCTTTAGATAAGATACCTGAGTACACTGAAGTTGTAAATGAAGAGCTTTTAAAATCTTGTGGAGCTGATGATTTTGATACTTTTATAAAAGAAAAAGTAAATCCAGTATTCCCAGAAGGTATGAGCTATGAACAATGGAAAGAAAAGGCTATGGAGATAGATGGACAAAAGTAAAAATATACTAATTGGGCTAGCAATATTAATCGGAAGTTTATTTATATTGTTTTTTAATCCAAACAGTGAAAAAATAGATGGAAATATAAGGGTAGGGGTATCTGATGATACCTCTGGCTTTGTAATTAACTATATGAAAAATCAAAATTATTTTTCAGACGTAGATATTGAAAATTTATTAGAACCATATTCTATAAATGATTGTTGAGCAAGTACTATGCAATGGGCTCTGAGTTCAGACCAAATAGATATGGCTATAATTTGTAAAGAAGCAGCAGATAAATTTGTTAAATATGATAAAGATTTTGAAATAGTTAATGCTTTAGTTCAAAATTCAGATGTATTTTTACTTAAGGATAAAAAACCTAAAAAAATAGGATATACACAAAATAGAAATTATCAGTTGGATTTAATAAAACAATATTATAAAAAAGCAAAGAGTATACCTTTTATAAGTGGAGGATTAGCTTATGCACTTGAAAGTAACAAAGTCGATGGAGTAATAGTTGATGCTATAAAATCACTTAGTTTAGAAGGTACAAAACTTTCCACATCTATAAATAATAGCTATGATACTTATGTTTTAGTAGTTAATAAAACATTTAAAGAAAGTAAGTCATATAAAAAATTTTTAAAGCTATATAATAAAAGTGTTAATGATTTACAAAATAAAGCTATATTTAAAAATGAATTAGAAAATTACACAGATATAAAAATATCAGATAAAGATTTGGGGGAATTTAAAAAGTGGAAGTTAAAGTTTCTGCAAATACAAAATTAAAAAAGAAAAAAATCAATGGAAAATTTTTGGATTTATTATATAAAGTAATAACAGTTATAATTATAATTGGAATTTGGCAATTTAGTGCAGAAAAAATTGGGAGTTCATTGTTATTGCCTATGCCGATGGATGTATTTAAAGGATTTATAACATGCATAACAGATCCTGAAATAGTAAAAAATGTATTAATAACTCTTCAGAGAGTTTTAAAAGGATTTATGTATGCTATGTTATTTGGGTTACCGCTTGGACTTATAATGGGATTTTCAAGTAGTTGTGAAAAGTTATTTTCACCTTTAGTAGACTCTGCAAGACAAGTACCTATAATGGCTTGGGTACCACTTACTATAGTATGGTTTGGAATTGGAGATGGACCTACTATATTTTTAATAGCATTTGCAGGAGTATTTCCTATAATTCTTAATACAATACAAGGAGTTAGAAGCATATCAAAAGATTATTACAATGCAGCAAAAAGTATGGGAGCATCATCATTTACCATATTTACAAATGTAATGTTATCAGCTGCACTTCCAGATATATTAACAGGAGCAAGACTTGCAATTAGTACTGGTTGGATGTCTGTAATCTGAGCCGAGTTCATAGCAACGAGTGCCGGTCTTGGTTACTCTATGGTACAAGCTCAAACAATGATGAATACAGAACTTTTAATTGGGCTTATGATATTTGCAGCATTAATAGGATTTATAATAGATAGAATATTAAAGTTTATAAACAAAAGCCTTTGCAAATGGAGGTTTGATGATTAATGAAATTAAAAATAGAAAATGTAAATAAAACTTTTATGAATAATAAAGTTGAAAATAAAGTATTAGAAAATATAAATCTAGATATAAAAGAAGGGGAATTTGTATCTTTACTTGGTCCATCTGGATGTGGAAAAACAACTTTACTAACTATAATAGGTGGTTTTCAAAGTTGTGAAGAAGGACAAGTTTTATTAAATAATAAAGTTGTAGATAGACCTGGAATAGATAGAGCTTTTGTATTTCAAAATTATGCATTATTTCCTTGGAAAACAGTAAAAGCTAACGTAGAATTTCCTATGAAACAACAAAAACTTTCAAAAGAAGAAAGAGAAAAAAAATTAGAAGAGTTGCTTGAGATATCTGATTTAAAAGGAAAAGAAAAAATGTATCCTCATCAACTATCTGGAGGAATGAAACAAAGGGTAGCGGTTATAAGAGCATTAGCTTGTAACCCTGAAGTTTTATTAATGGATGAACCTTTAGGAGCAGTTGATTTTCAAATGAGACAAAATCTTCAAGAACAGTTAGAAAATATATGGATAAAAAATAAAATAACTGCAATAATGGTTACTCATGATGTAGATGAAGCAGTATATATGAGTGATAGAGTTGTAGTAATGTCTAGGGATAAAGGACGTATAATAGAAGATTTAAAAATTGATTTAGGTAGACCTAGAGATAGAGAAAGTGATGAGTATTTAGAGTATAAGAATAGATTAACAAAACAGTTATCGAAGTGTTACGGAGTTTAAGGGAGATATTAATGAAGACTAATAAGTATAGAAATTTAGACAAAATTCAAAAAGAAATTAGAATAGCTATAATGGATATTATAATAGATAAAAAAAGGCCTGTAAGTTTAAATGAAGTTATAAAAGAATTAAAACTAAGATTTAATTTAGAGGGAGATAGTATAAATAAAACTTTAAAACTATTTATAGATGAAAACATAATGGTTGTAGATGAAGATAATTATATAAACTATATATATCCAGTTTCAGCACATCCTACAATGCATAAAGTTACTTTAGCAGACAAAAGAGAATTTAATGCGATGTGTGCAATTGATGCACTTGGATGGAGATGTACGTTTAACCAAGATATAGATATAAGTTCTAGATGTTACGTTACTGGAAAAGAAATAAATATATCTATAAAAGATGGAAAAATAGTAAGTTTAAATAATCCAAATTTAAGAGTATTACATTTAAACTTAGCTAAACATGCAAATTGGGCAGCTAGCTGCTGAAATATCATGAACTTCTTCTGGACGAAGAATGAATTTGATAAATGGATAAAAGAAAATGGGCTTGAAAATGATGAAGATATATACTGTTTAGATATTGATGAAGCCATGGAAGCTTCATATGATATTTTTTATGTAGGATAAATATTAAGGCTATATGAAAAAGTAGTATAAATATATATTACTTATTTGTATAGTCTTTTTTAGTTTGAAAATAAAAGATTATAAATATAAAATTTTATGTAATTAGTATAGCATAAATATATTTTACAGAAATGTTACTGTAAATAGATAATTATATATTGTATACTTAGTTTAATCAAGAAAGGTGATGATATAATGAAAAAACTATTATGTTTATTATTAGTAGTTTTAACTATGGGAACTATGTATTATTTTTCAAGTCAAAAAGGTAATGTCTCAAAAGAGCAGTCAGATACAGCAGTTAAGGTAATAGATGATATTAGAGGAGAAGTTACTTTAAAAGATCATAGATTAATAAGTGTAAAAGAGAAGGTATTTAATGTACTTAAACAATATGGAGGTAAGGGGTATATAGTTAGAAAGTTAGCGCATTTTAGTATATATGCATGTATAGGAGCTTCTATAAGTTTATTTGTTTATGTTCTTAGTAAAAGAATATATATAGCTAGTTTAGTAGCTATGATAGCTAGTATTACTTATGCCTATTATGATGAAATGCGACAATTATCAGTAGCTGGAAGAGTAGGGAGTATGAAAGATGTTGTTATAGATTCTTCAGGGGCGTTTACAGGGATTTTTATACTACTTATTATAATAATAACATTTAAAGGTATAAGAGGATTTTTTAAATTTTTATTTAAGAAAAATGAACATGAGAAGAATAAAGAGACTATTTAGTTATTAAAAAATTAATAAGTTAAGGTGGAAAATATATGTTTATTATAGATTTAAACAATGAGAACTTAAATTTTTTATTTAGGTAATAAACATTTTCCACCTTATTTAGACTGTATAAAATATATTACAATATAAATTCAGATATAACTTTAGCTACACCATGATTGTCATTACTATCAGTTATATAATTAGCTATTTCTTTTATACTATCTCTAGCATTACCCATAGCAACTCCAAGACCAGCAAACTCAATCATATGTCTATCATTTTCCTCATCACCAACAGCAATAACTTCACAAGGGTCAATATTTAACTTGTTACATAAGGCTTGAAGTCCAGAACCTTTGTTAACTTTCTTGTTTAAAAACTCTAAGAAAAATGGTGCCGAACGAACTATAGTATATTTATCATGAAAATCTTTAGGAATTTTAGTTATAATATTATCTATTATTTCAGGCTCATCTATAAGCATTACCTTACAGAATGTTAAATTTTCATTTATTTCAGATTCATCCATACAAATTACACGAATATTATTAAGATTAGCTTCATGGATACTGTACTTAGGAGCATCCTTATAAGGAACTACTACAGAATCTGGAGTATTTATATGAATTTTAATATTATGTTTTTTAGATAACTCATTATATATAATATCAAAATCTTCACAACTCATTTCTATATTAGAAATAACTTCTTGTGAAGAAATCTCTTGTACAAGACCACCATTAAAAGTAACAACATAATTTTCTTCATCATTAAGTTTTAATTCTTTTAACAAAGATTGAACACCAGGAAGAGGTCTTCCAGTGGATAAAACAACTTTAACACCTTTTTTCTTTGCCATTTGTATTGCATCAAATACTTCTTTAGTGACTTCTTTCTTACTATTAAGAAGAGTCCCGTCTATGTCTAAAGCGATTAGTTTATACATTATATTCCTCCAAATCTATATTTAATTTATTAAATACAGTTTATATTATATATCTAATTATATCAATAGTTGTAACTATGGCAGAATAAGTAGGATTAAAGGGAAAGTATCTTGATTGACTTTATATTAGTGCTATAGTAAAGTATCTCATATAAGGAATATATTAGAAAAAAGTGAAATATGATAACTATTATTTATTGTAAAATTACATAAAATAATAGTTATTAATACAGTATAATAATTAAATATAAAATATAGAGGTGATAAAATGAAGTTTCATGATTTTAAATATGAAAGACCTGACTATGAAAAAATAAAAATTGAGTTTAAAGATTTAGTTAAAGCTATGAAAAATAGTCATGATTATAATGAACTTAAAGCGAACATAAATAAGATTAATAAATTAAGAAATCATATAGAAAGTATGGCAACATTAGTATCTATAAGATATAGCATAAACACACAAGATGAGTTTTATGAAAAAGAAAAAGAATATTGGGATGAAAATGGGCCTCATTATGAAGAATTAAACTCATTATTTTATAAAGCCATAGTAGATTCAAAATTTAAAGAAGAACTTACTAATGATTTAGGTAAACAGTTTATGTCTATAGCTGATTATTCAATACAATCATTTTCAAAAGATATAATAAGTGAACTACAAGAAGAAAATAAATTAACATCAGAGTATACTAAGCTTTTAGCATCAGCTAAAATACCTTTTGATGGAGAAGAAAGAAATCTTTCAGGGCTTGGACCTTACATGACATCCCAATTTAGAGATGAAAGAGAAAAAGCATCTAAAGCTTATTATGGATTCTTTAAGGAAAATGAAGAAAAGTTTGATGAATTATTTGATAAATTAGTAAAAGTAAGACATAAGATGGCTAAAAAGTTAGGTTTTGAGAACTTTGTAGAACTAGGATACATAAGAATGCTAAGAACAGACTATAATGCTGAAATGGTTGAAAAATTTAGAAATCAAGTCAGTGAATATATAGTACCTGCTGCATCTAGACTATTTAAAAGACAACAAGAAAGACTAGGACTTGAAGAATTAAGATACTACGATGAGAATTTTGAATTTAATAGTGGAAATGCAACTCCAAAGGGAGACTCAAAGTTTATAATGAACAATGGAGTTTTAATGTACTCTGAGTTATCAAAAGAAACTAAAGAGTTCTTTGAATTTATGATAGAACATGAATTAATGGACTTAGAAACTAAACCAGGAAAAGGTGCCGGAGGCTATTGTACTTATATACCAGACTATAAATCACCATTTATATTCTCAAACTTCAACTCAACAGCAGATGATATAGATGTATTAACTCATGAAGCTGGTCATGCTTTTCAAGTTTATATGTCTAGATGGATAGAAATACCAGATATAAACTTCCCAACCTATGAAAGCTGTGAAATTCACTCCATGAGTATGGAGTTTATAACTTGGCCTTGGATGGAGTTATTCTTTAAAGAAGATACTGATAAGTATAAATTTACTCACTTAGGAAGTGCTATTAAGTTTATACCTTATGGAGTTTTAGTAGATGAGTTCCAACATATAATATATGAAAATCCTAATATGACAAAAGAAGAAAGAAAACTTGTATGGAGAGATTTAGAAAACAAATATCAACCACACAAAAACTATAAAGGTAATGATCTTCTTGAAAGAGGAGGATGGTGGTTCAAACAAGGACATATATTTAAAAATCCATTCTATTATATAGATTATACCCTTGCTCAAATATGTGCTTTACAATTCTGGAAAAAGATGAGAGAAGACAGAAAGTCAGGGTGGCAAGATTATTTAAATATATGTAAGATTGGTGGAACTAAATCTTTCTTAGATATAGTTAAAGAAGCTAATTTAATTTCTCCATTTGAAGAAGGTTGTGTAAGTAGTGTTATAGGAACTATAAATGAATATCTTGAATCTATAGATGATAAAAACTTATAAGAAAAAGCTAAAAAAGAAGTTTGAAATTTACTTTTGTAAATTTCAAACTTCTTTTTTTTCATATCCTTATTTTGGAAATTAAAAAAGTATTGACTCTTATTAAGTATATGTTATAATAAAAAATAATCATAATGATAACTAATTTCAATTAATAATTTTAAACAACTGGGAGGGATACTCATGAAAAAAATAAAATCATTAGTATTGCTTGCATCGATGGTAGCTACATTAGGAATAGTTACAGGATGTTCAAGTAATGAGACAAGTAGCAAAGAAGAATCAAAGACAAGAATCGTTCAGTCTGTAAAAGGCGAAGTTGAAATACCTAAAAATCCTAAAAGAATAGTAGATATATCAGGTAGTAGTGAAGAATTAATGATATTAGGTCATAAACCAGTAGGAACTGCTAACGTAGATTCATATGAAACTGATAAATTACCAAAATACATAGAAAAAGATCTTAAAGATGCTAAAATAGTAGGCCACTCAATGATGGATACTATGGATGTAGAAGCAATATTATCAACTAATCCTGATTTAATAATAATGAGTCAAAGACAAGAAAAAATATATGATCAATTAAAAGAAATAGCGCCAGTAGTTATGATGAAAGACTATGCAAATGACTGGAAAGATAAATTAGTAGATGTATCTAAATTATTTGATCAAGAAGAAGAAGCTAAAAAGTGGATAAAAAATTATGATGAAAAAGCTGAAAAATTAGGAAAAGAAGTAATTGCTAAAAAAGGAGAAAAAACTTATTTAACGGTATTAGCATCTCAAGGTCAATTTATGGTATTTAGTGATGCTGGATTAGGAACTGTAGTTAATGATGATATGAAACTAGCTAGACCTAAAAACATGCCAAAACAAGATAGTATAACATTACCTATGGTTAGTATGGAAGGATTAACTAAAATAGATGCAGATCATATAATTGTTATAGCTACGGATTCTGATAAGAAAGATTTAGAAAAAAGTACTGTTTGGCCACAAATTAGAGCTGTAAAAGAGGGGAATGTAACAATACTTGATGCTACACCTTATTTTGCTCAATCATATAATCCAATAGGAAGAGAATTATTATTAGAATCAGTTAGAAATGAATTATCAAAATAATACAAAAGGTGTGTAAAATGATTTTCATTTTCACGCCTTTTTTAGTTAAATATTTTAGAACTTAAAAATTTCAAGAAAGGAAAAAGTGTATGCGTAAATTAAGTAAGAAAGGTTTAACTGCATTATTAATAATAATTGGGTTAGCACTTTTATTAATTGGGATAATTTTATCTATATCAATAGGATCTAAAGATATAAGTTTAAAAACTTTGGCAGATAGCTTATTTTTAAATTTAGATAGCTTAGATTCAAAGATAGTTAGAGATGTTAGATTGCCAAGAGCTTTAGCTGCAGCTTTAGTGGGAGGATTTTTAGCTGTTTCGGGAGCTATAATGCAAGGTATAACTAGAAATCCAATAGCAGAACCATCTGTAATGGGTATAACACAAGGAGCTACATTTACAATAGCTATAGCTTTAGTACTTCAAAAGGTATTACCGGGATTTGCTCCAGGAAGTTTTATGCTTATGATATTTGCATTTTTAGGAGCGAGTATAAGTGGCATTTTAGTATATTTTATAAGTTCAAAATCTAGGGGGAAAGTTGATCCAGTAAAACTTGCATTATCAGGGACTGCACTAGGAACTTTGTTGGTTTCATTAGCTACAGCTATTGCTATGTACTTTAACTTATCTCAACAATTGAGCTTTTGGATATCTGGGGGATTAGTAAGTGCTAAATGGGAAGGGGTAAAACTTTTAATTATAGCTGGTGGTATAGGATTTTTATTAGCTATTATAATGGCACCAAGAATAACAATTTTAAGTCTTGGAGAAGAGGTAGCTATAGGACTTGGACAAAAAACTAATTTAGTTAGATTTATATCTTTACTAGTAGTAATTTTAATGACAGGAGCATCGGTATCAGTTGCAGGCAACATTGTATTTGTAGGACTTATAATTCCTCAAATAGCCAAGGCAATAGTAGGAGCTGATTATAAATATATAATACCAAGTTCTTTAGTACTTGGGTCTGTCCTTTTAGTTTATAGTGATGTTTTATCAAGAATGATAAATCCACCATATGAAACACCAGTAGGAGCAATAACCGCACTTATAGGTGTCCCTATGTTTATATATCTTGTAAGAAAGGAAACTAGATAATTATGAAAGCTAAAGTTAATAGACAAAAAACTTTAATTATAGCATCAATACTAATAGCTTTAATTTTTATTACTTTTTTAGTAAGTTTAAATCTAGGATCTTTTGCTATAGAACCTATGGATGTGATAAAAACACTTATAGGACAAGGTCAAAGAAATCATGAAATAGCTATTTTTAAGTTAAGATTACCTAGGATAGTTATTGCAATTTTAGTAGGAGCGGCACTTGCAACAGCAGGAACAATACTTCAAGGAGTAACTAAAAATGACTTAGCAGATTCAGGAATTTTAGGGATAAATTCAGGATCAGCACTTTTTGTAGTAATTTATATGTTTTTAATGAATGGAAATGTTTATGATGGTATAAGTAATTTAACTATTTTTACAATGCCAATAGTTGCGCTTTCAGGTGCTTTATTTGGAGCTTTTTTAATATACACACTAGCATTTAAAAAAGGGATTAGTTCTCAGAGGTTACTGTTAATAGGTATAGGAATAAATGTAGCGTTTACATCTATACTAACTATATTCCAGTTGAAATTTACAACACAAGAGTTTAATAGAGTAATGGCATGGACTTCAGGAAGCATATGGGGAAGTAACTGGAAATATGTAATTGCAATATTACCTTTCATAATTATATTTATGGGACTTTCAATTTATAAATCGAGATATCTAGATGTGTTAAATTTAGGAGATGAGATATCTACAGGACTAGGTGTTAAAGTAGAAAAAGAAAGAAGAAAATTAATAGTATATGCGGTAATTTTAGCTGGTGTAGCTACATCTGTATCTGGAAGTATTTCTTTTTTAGGTCTAGTATCACCTCATATAGGAAGAAAGTTAGTAGGACCAAAACACAAAAGGTTAATTCCTATATCTGCACTTATAGGAACTTTAATAATTTTAGTAGCAGATACTATATCGAGAAATTTATTAGCTCCAATAGAAATTCCAGTAGGAATAGTTATTTCTATAATAGGGGTACCATATTTTATTTATTTAATGTTATCAAAATAGAAAGAGGAGAGTATTATGAATTGTATAACTACTAAAAATTTAAATATATCTTATGGAAATGTAGATATAGTAAAAGATTTAAATTTAAATATACCTAAAGGTAAAATAACTACAATAATTGGTGCTAACGGTTGTGGTAAATCTACAATCTTAAAAACTATAGGAAGAGTAATAACTCCAAAGAGCGGAAATATATATATAAATGGAAAAGACATATATAAGGAAAACCCAAGAGAAATTGCAAAAAATATGGCTATACTACCTCAAAGTCCACAAGCACCAAGTGGACTTACAGTTGAAGAGCTAATAGCATATGGAAGATTCCCTCATCAAAAAGGTTTTGGAAAGGCTAATGACAAAGATAAGGATATTGTAAATTGGGCTTTAGAAATAACTGGAATTGAAGAGTTTAAAGATAGAAACATAGATGATTTATCGGGAGGACAAAGGCAAAGAGCTTGGATAGCTATGGCGCTAGCTCAAGAAACGGATATACTTTTACTTGATGAACCAACAACTTACCTAGATTTAGCTCATCAATTAGAAATTTTAAAGTTATTAGAAGATTTAAATAAAAAACAGGGAAGAACTATAGTTATGGTTATACATGAGCTTAATAATGCTGCCAGATTTGCAGATCACATGATAGGTATAAAAAAAGGTAGAGTTGTATGTGAAGGTAGTGCTGATGAAGTTATGACAAAAGAAAATCTTAAAGAAATATTTAATATAGATGCAGAAATAGTAAAAGATCCAAGAACTAAAAAGCCTGTATGTATAACTTATGATATGGTATAAAAAATAAATTAAAAATAACAATTAGAAAAGTAGGAATATTTATAAAAATATAGAATAAATATAAGTTATAAGGATGAATTAAATTGTATACAAAAAACCATGAATGAAAGTTATTTCAAAGAATTGAGCAATATCAATGTTTTGACAAAAAATAGACAAATAAAACAAAAAAACTTAAAAAAATATTTAAAAAACTGTTGTATATATTTACCAACGTAGATATAATGTAATTAAGAAATACAAAGCAACAAAGGGGCTAGACAAAACTAAAAATCAAACCGTTTGAAGGTTAAAGGAGACAACTTCTAATGTGGGGATGTTAGAGGGGACCGAAGGGACAAACTTAAATTTATCCCAAAGAAATTTAAGTGAAATTCTCAGGTAAAAGGACTTTAACTGGACGGATCTCTGAAAAGTAATTTGACAGGGAACTAAGTGGGGACTTAGTTTCCTGTTTTTAGTTTAACAAAAGATATTTTGAAAGTGAGTGTAGACTAATGTTAATAATCACTAATAATCCTATGATTCAGGAAAACGTTAAAGATAAGGAAGTTTTAACGTTAGACATAGATTATATAGGAACACTAAAACATTGTAGAGATTTAGTTCATGAGGGGTATGAACTACTATCACATCCGCTTTATGGGAGCGTAAAACCCAATGAGACACCATATCGTACAGTCATAATGAAAAAGGGGAAATCTTTAGACATAAATTCACTAAACTTAATTGAAGACGCAATAGAAACAGCAGAAAAATTTAAAAACAACAAAGCAACTCCTTTATGGACTGAAAGAGTATTAGACGATTTCAGAGTAATAGATTTTGATATAATGAGAAATACAATTCAAAGAATGCAATATGCATAAACTTTGATGTATATATATTAATAAAAACAGGGGGTCGTAGGTTATGGAAAATTTATATGACATAGTCATAATAGGTTGTGGACCTGCAGGTCTTGCAGCTGGCCTTTACGGTGCAAGAGCTAAAATGAAGACTTTAATACTTGAAAAAGGTAAAACTGGTGGTCAAATAGTTATAACTCATGAAGTTGCAAACTATCCAGGATCTATCGAAAATGCTACTGGACCAAGTTTAATAGCAAGAATGGTAGAACAATGCAAGGAGTTTGGTGCTGAAATAGTTAGAGATGCCATAGTTGATACTGAGTTAGATGGAAATATAAAAGTATTAAAGGGTGAAAAAGGTGAGTACAGAGCTAAGACTGTTATAATAGCTACTGGAGCTACTCCTAAGAAATTAGGATGCCCTGGAGAAAAAGAATTAACAGGTAAAGGAGTTTCTTACTGTGCTACATGTGATGCTGACTTTTTCGAAGACTTTGAAGTATTCGTAGTTGGTGGAGGAGACAGTGCAATAGAAGAAGCATTATACTTAACTAAATTTGCTAGAAAAGTTACTATAGTGCATAGAAGACAAGGATTTAGATGTGCTAAATCTATAGAAGAAAAAGCTAGAGCTAATGATAAGATAGAATTCTTATTAGATACAGTAATAGAAGAAATCAAAGGTGATGGATTAGTTGAATCTGTAGTATTTAAAAATACTCAAACTGGTGAAACTAATGAATACTTCGCTGATGAAGAAGATGGAACAATGGGAATATTCGTATTTGTAGGATTTGATTCTCAAACTGAATTATTCAAAGGTAAAGTAGACATGGATGAGCGTGGATACATAAAAACTGATGATAATATGCTTACAAATATACCAGGTGTATTTGCAGCAGGGGATTGTAGAGTAAAATCTTTAAGACAAGTTGTTACAGCTACTGCTGATGGGGCTATAGCTGCTGTTACAGCTGAAAAATATATAGAAGCAAATTTTGAAGAAGAAGTTACTAGCTGCTAAGGTACTTTTACTAAGGTTATCGGGGGATGATGTTTAGGCAAAGCTTAGACATTACTTAGGACGGTACTTTAAAAAATTATAATAGCTAATAATATATTTAAAAAATATATTAAAATATATAAAATCCAATAAGGGGGATTTAGAAATGATAGCATTAGAAAAAAACACATTCGATCCAGAAGTTTTAGAAGCTGAAGGGTTAGTTTTAGTTGATTTCTGGAGTCAAGGTTGTGAACCTTGTAAAGCATTACTTCCTGATATAGAAAGATTTGCAGAAATGTATGGGGAAAATATAAAGTTCTGTAAATTCGATACTACTAAAGCTAGAAGAGTTGCTATAAGAGAGAAGGTTTTAGGTCTTCCAACTATAGCTATATACAAAGATGGAGCTAAAATAGACGAAGTAACTAAGGATGATGCAACAGTTGCTAATATAGAAGCTATGATAAAGAAGTACTTATAAGAAATTAATGGGGGATAAATTTCCCCGTTAAAATAAATTAAGTTCAAAAAATTAGGGGGTGCCAATATGCGTCTTGAGTTAGGGAAAATCTTTATAAAAGATGTACAATTTGGAGAAGTAACAGAAGTTAAAGATTCAGTATTATACATCAACAAAGAAGAGATGTTAAATGTAATTGGTGGAGATGAGCATATAAAATCAATAGATTTAGATATAGTTCGTCCTGGAGAAAGTGTTAGAATAATACCAGTTAAAGACGTTATAGAACCGAGAGTCAAAGTTGAAGGTAAGGGTGGAATATTCCCAGGTGTTATATCTAAAGTTGATACTGTTGGAGAAGGTAGAACTCACGCACTTAAAAATGTAGGAGTAGTTACAACTGGTAAAATAGTTGGTTTCCAAGAAGGTATAATAGATATGACTGGTCCTGGAGCTGAATATACTCCATTTTCTAAGTTAAACAACGTTGTTGTTATAGCTGAACCAGTAGATGGATTAAAGCAACATGAACATGAAAAGGCTGTTAGAATGATAGGATTTAAAGCTGCTACTTACTTAGGACAATTAGCTAAAGATTTAACTCCAGATGAAGTAGTAACTTATGAAACTAAGCCATTACTTGAATCAATAGCTGAGTATCCAGAACTTCCAAAGGTAGGATATGTATATATGCTTCAAACTCAAGGATTATTACATGATACATATGTATACGGAGTTGATGCTAAGCAAATAGTACCAACTTTATTATACCCAACTGAATTAATGGATGGAGCTATAGTAAGTGGTAACTGTGTTTCTGCTTGTGACAAGAACCCAAGTTATGTACACATGAATAACTCTGTAGTTGAAGATTTATATGCTCAACATGGAAAAGAAATAAACTTTGTAGGTGTTATTATAACTAATGAAAACGTATACCTAGCAGATAAAGAAAGATCTTCTAACTGGACTGCTAAGTTATGTAAGCAATTAGGATTAGATGCTGTTATAGTATCTCAAGAAGGTTTCGGTAACCCAGATACTGACCTTATAATGAACTGCAAGAAAATTGAAGGTGAAGGTGTTAAAACTGTTATAGTTACTGATGAGTATGCTGGTAGAGATGGAGCTTCTCAATCATTAGCTGATGCAGATGCTAAAGCAGATGCTGTTGTAACAGGAGGAAATGCTAACCAAGTTGTTGTATTACCTAAGATGGATAGAGTAATAGGACATGTTGAAGTTGCTGATGTAATAGCTGGTGGATCTGCTGGATCTTTAAGAGAAGATGGATCTATAGAAGCTGAGATACAAGTTATAACTGGAGCTACTAACGAAACAGGATTTGGATTCTTAACAGCTAAAGGATATTAAATTTAGGAATAACTTTAAAATTAAAGTTGAATATAAAATAAAAAATATAAAGGAAAAGGAGAATTATTATGAGCGTATTAAGTAATAAGAAAATCATAATAATAGGTGACCGTGATGGTATTCCGGGACCTGCTATAGAAGAGTGTGTAAACACTGTAGAAAATACTGAAATAGTTTTTGCTTCAACAGAATGTTTTGTCTGAACTGCTGCTGGGGCTATGGACTTAGAAAACCAAAACAGAGTTAAAGAAGCTACTGATAAATTCGGTGCTGAAAATGTTGTGGTTTTACTAGGTGCTGCTGAAGCCGAAGCTGCAGGTCTTGCAGCTGAGACAGTAACTGCTGGAGATCCAACTTTCGCTGGACCACTTGCTGGTGTTGAGTTAGGATTAGCTGTTTATCATGTTGTTGAACCAGAAGTAAAAGAATTATTTGATGAGTCAGTTTATGAAGATCAAATAAGTATGATGGAAATGGTTCTTGAAGTTGATGAAATAGTAGAAGAAATGAACAGTATAAGAGGTCAATTCTGTAAATATAATGCCTAATCAAATCAAAAGGGGTTGAGATAAGATGGAAAAGATAAGAGTAGTTCATTATGTAAACCAATTCTTTGCAGGAATTGGTGGAGAAGAAAAAGCTGATACAAAACCACATATAGCTGAAAAATTACCTCCAATAAGTGCACAATTAAACAAGTTATTAGGGGATGAAATCGAGATAGTTGGAACAGTAGTTTGTGGGGACAGCTACTTTGGAGAAAATATGGAGTCTGCTAGCCAAGAAGTTTTAGAGATGGTTAAAAGCTTCAATCCACAATTATTTATAGCTGGTCCAGCGTTCAATGCAGGTAGATACGGGGTTGCTGCAGGAACAATAACTAAGTTTGTAAAAGATGAGTTAAATATACCAGCTTTAACAGGAATGTACGTTGAAAACCCAGGAGCAGATATGTTCAAGAAAGATCTTTATATAATAGAGACTGCTGACTCTGCTGCTGGTATGAGAAAGGCTCTTCCAAAAATTGCAGCATTAGCTAAGAAGTTAGCTAATGGTGAAGAAATAGGATCTCCAGCTGAAGAAGGTTATATACAAAGAGGAATAAGAGTTAACTACTTCGCTAAAGAAAGAGGTTCTAAGAGAGCTGTAGATATGTTATTAAAGAAAATAAAAGGTGAAGAATTCGTAACTGAATATCCAATGCCTAACTTTGATAGAGTAGATCCAAACCCAGCTGTAAAAGATTTAGCTAATGCTAAGATAGCTTTAGTTACTTCTGGTGGTATAGTTCCTAAAGGAAATCCAGATAGAATAGAGTCATCTTCTGCTTCTAAGTACGGAGAGTACAGTATAGCAGGTGTTATGGACTTAACTGAAGACACTTATGAAACTGCTCATGGTGGATTCGACCCAGTTTATTGTAACCTAGATTCAGATAGAGTTTTACCAGTAGATGTTTTAAGAGATTTAGAAGCTGAAGGAGCTATAGGATCTTTACATGAGTTATTCTACTCAACTACAGGTAACGGAACTGCTGTTGCAAGTTCTAAGAAGTTTGCTTCTGAGTTTGCTCAAAAATTAAAAGATGCAGGCGTAGATGCAGTAATCTTAACTTCTACTTGAGGTACTTGTACTCGTTGCGGTGCAACGATGGTAAAAGAGATAGAAAGAGCAGGACTTCCTGTTGTTCATATCTGTACAGTAGTACCTATATCTTTAACAGTTGGAGCTAACAGAATAGTTCCTGCTATAGCTATACCTCATCCACTTGGAAATCCTAAGTTAGATCCAGTTGAGGAAAAAGCTTTAAGAAGAAAATTAGTTGAAAAAGCTTTAGTTGCTTTAGCTACTGAAGTTGACGGTCAAACAGTATTTGAAGAAGATATAACTTTAAAAGATATATCAGCTAAGGCTTAATAGAGGTTTAGCATATAAGTAAATAAAAATTAAATAGATGGGTATTTTTACCCATCTATTTTTTAGATATTATAAGTGAAATTAATAATGTAATGAATCTAATATTGTAGGTTTTAGCAACGAGGCTATTATTTAGTCCGTTGAAAAAAATAATACATATATACATTGGGGGTAAATAATATGACATTTCCAGTTTTAAAAGGGGCAAGCTACATCTTAGTTCACACACCAGATATGATAGTTCAAAATGGTACTACTTGTGCTGTTGAAAGAGAAACACATCCAGATTCAGAATTTTTAAAAGAAGTAAAAAACCACATAAGAGGATATGAAGAAGTTGTAAACTACATGCCAAACCAAGTTTACATAGGAAACAATAGACCGGAAGAATTAAGAGAAATAGCTCTTCCTTGGTGCGAACACAAAATGGAAGGTACTAGACAAGGAAAACTTGGGGAAATAATGCCTCAAGATGAATTCTTATTAATGATGCAAATATGTGATGCTTTTGACTTAGTTAAGTTAAAAGAAGATTTTGTAAATAATATAAAACCTGATTTCGAAAATAATTACCCAGAGCTAGCTCCATTCTTTGGAAAAGTTAAGGGTTCTAATATAGATGATGCAAAAGAATTAATAGCTGATCACCATGCTGAAGGATTATATCATGATGGTGAATTAGTTGGATATGTAAAAAGAGCTCATGATGTTGACGTTAACTTAAATGCTCATACAATGTTTGAAAATTTAGTTGTTAAAGCTTCAGGTGTTGTTGCAGCTATACAATTAATTAGAAAGAATAATATAAACCCACTAGATATAGATTATGTTATAGAGTGTTCAGAAGAGGCTTGTGGAGATATGAATCAAAGAGGTGGAGGTAACTTTGCTAAGTCTATAGCTGAAATGGCTGGCCTTCAAAACGCTTCTGGTTCTGATACAAGAGGATTCTGTGCTGGACCTACTCATGCTTTAATAAATGCTGCTGCACTTGTTAAATCAGGAGTTTATAAAAATGTTATGGTAGTTGCAGGTGGAGCTAGTGCTAAACTTGGAATGAATGCTAAAGACCATGTTAAAAAAGGTCTTCCAGTTTTAGAAGACGTTGTTGGAGGATTCGCTATATTAGTTTCTGAAAATGATGGTGTAAACCCAATAATAAGAACTGATTTAACAGGAAAACACAGTGTTGGAACAGGATCTTCTCCACAAGCTGTTATGACGGCTTTAATAACTACAGGTCTTGATAGAGCTAACTTAAAAATAACTGATGTTGATGTTTACTCAGTTGAAATGCAAAACCCAGATATAACTAAGCCAGCTGGAGCTGGAGATGTTCCAGAAGCTAACTACAAAATGATAGGTGCTCTTGCTGTTAAGCGTGGAGACTTAGAGAAAAAAGAATTAAAGAACTTTGTAACTGATAGAGGGATACCAGGATGGGCTCCAACTCAAGGACATATACCATCAGGAGTTCCATATATAGGATTCTGTATAGATGATTTAACTAATGGTGATAAAAATAGAGCTATGATAGTTGGTAAAGGAAGTTTATTCTTAGGTAGAATGACTAACTTATTCGATGGTGTTTCTTTCATAGTAGAAAGAAACCAAGGTGTAGAAGAAGAAGCTGATGCTGTTTCTAAAGAAGAAATAAAGAAAATAATAGCAGAATCAATGAGAAAATTAGCTCAAGATATGTTAATAGAAGAATAATAACTTTGACTGAGTATAGATAAAAGGTAGAGCGTATCGCTTGCAAGGTGTGGGGTTGGTAATATGAAACTTAAGAGTTTAAAGTACTGCAGGCTTTAAAACAAAGTTAATATGACCAAAGTCAATCCTTACAAGCGATAAGGCCCTACGGTGAAAAATTATTTATGCTATCAGTTAATAACACTTCTTCTTTATTAAATTAGATTTATTGGTAGAGTAGAGAAAAAGAATAAGACGGATAGAATTTTAAAAAATTCACTTTGAGAGGGGAATTGTTATGCCTAAGAAGATTATTGCTGATACTTTTCTTGATATAGCTAATGCTATTGAAAGCGGCGAATTTGGTAAAAAAGTAAGAGTTGGTTTGACTACTTTAGGTAGTGAACATGGAACTGAAAACTTAGTAAAAGGTGCTCACTTAGCTAAGTCAAACCTATTTGATATAGTGTTAATAGGGCCTAAGGTTGATACTGATCTAGAGGTTGTTGAAGTTAATGATGAAAGTGAAATGCATTCAAAAATGGAAGAGTTATTAGACTCAGGATACATTGATGCTTGTGTAACTATGCATTATAACTTCCCTATAGGAGTATCTACTGTTGGTAGAGTTATAACTCCAGGTAGAGGTAAGGAAATGATTCTTGCTACTACTACTGGTACTAGTGCTACTCACAGAATAGAAGCTATGGTTAGAAATGCAGTTTATGGAATATCTACTGCTAAATCTATAGGAATAAAAAATCCTACTGTAGGTATATTAAATGTTGACGGTGCTAGACAAGTTGAAAAAGCGCTAAAAGATTTACAAGCTAATGGATACGATATAAGTTTTGCTGAATCAGTTAGAGCTGACGGTGGTTGTGTAATGAGAGGTAATGATTTATTATGTGGCGCTCCGGATGTTATGGTTACTGATACTTTAAGCGGAAATATATTTATGAAAGTATTCTCTTCATTTACTACTGGTGGAGACTATGAAGCTAATGGATTTGGCTATGGTCCTGGTGTAGGTGAAGACTATGATAGAAAGATATTAATATTATCAAGAGCATCTGGTTCTCCAGTTGTTGCTAATGCACTTAGATATGCTTATGATGTTGTTAAAGGTGACGTTACTAAAGTATCTAAGGAAGAATTTAAAGCAGCTAAAAATGCTAAATATGACGATATAATAGCAGCTTTAACTAAGAAAGAAGTTAAAAAAGATGATGAGGAAGAAGTAAAAATGCCTGAAAAAGAGGTAGTTACTCATCAAATTTCTGGTATAGATATAATGGACTTAGAAGATGCTGTTAGGGTTTTATGGAAAAACGGTATATATGCAGAAAGTGGTATGGGATGTACGGGTCCTATAGTGCTTGTTGCTGACGGAAAAGGTGAAGCTTGCGTTAAGATGCTTCTAGATGCGGGTTATACTGCAAAATAAATAAAAAATGAATCCTTGCCATGAAAAAAAGACTGCATATGCAGTCTTTTTTTGTATTAAAATAAAGAATACTATTAATTTGATTGGGGGTTTTAGGTTAATCCAAAGTTTTAAAAAGATAAAACTAGTAGATACAGATATTTGTATATGATAAGATATAAATAATTACATTTTAATATTGGAGGAGATTTATGAGTACGTTAAAAAAGGTAGTTATTGGGCTAATAGTTTTTATAGTAGCGGTACCTATGGTAGCTTTTGGATACTTTTATTTTAAGCTAAACTCAATGTATGATAAAGGTTCTGCTAAAGATATAAAATCAAAGATTCAAAAGGTAGAAGAAAAAGGAGGTGTAACTAATATTTTACTAGCTGGAATCGATGGAAATAACTTAGAAAAAGGAAATAGATCAGATTCTATGATGATACTTACTATAGATGATAAAAATAATGATATAAGAATTACATCATTAGCTAGAGATACATATGTAGATATACCCGGTTATGGAGAGCAAAAGTTAACTCATGCGTATGCTTATGGGGGACCTGCACTTTTACTTCAAACCATAGATAAAAATTTCAAAATAAAAATTGATAAATATGCAGCTGTTAGTTTTGATTCTTTTGAAAAAATAATAGATGCTATAGGTGGTGTAGAAATTGATATATTACCTAAAGAGGTAAGCCATATACCAGGAATTGATGGACCAGGTAAACAAAAATTAAACGGAGCAGAAGCTCTAGCTTATAGTAGAATAAGATATGCAGATGATGCTTACCACAGAGATAATAGACAGAGAACTGTACTTCAAGCAGCTTATAATAAATTAGCGAAAACATCTAGTGGAGATTTAATTGAATTAGGAAACACTATAATTAGTTACACTAAAACAAATATGCCTCCAATGGAAATATTTAAGCTAGCAACTAAGGTATTAAAAATGAATAGTACCAATTTTGCTCAACTTGAATTCCCACTTGATGGGCATAGAGATGGAAAAACTATTAGTCAAGAAAAAGGTTGGGTAATTTTCTGGGATAAAGAATATAACAATGAACAATTACACAAGTTTATATATGATTATAAGAGTTTTGAAAATAAGTAGAAAATAAAAAATTACCCATTTTGGGTAATTTTTTTTATTAAAAAAAATACGAGAATAATATTCAGCAAGGTGATGTAATAGGTATATTAAGTAATATAGGGGATAAGCTAGAGTTCAGGTTTAGTCATGAAATTTAGAAATAATAAAAATTATATATTACAATGTCTATTAGTTTAATAAGTAAATAATTCATAACAAAAAGAAATATCAAAATTGAATAACCCAAATTGTAAAAAAAGCAAAACAAGTCATTTGAAATATATCTATTTTGATGAGATTAGTAGAGAAAAAAATTTAAAATGTCAAGAAACTTAAACTCAAACTTTAATAAAATCAGCAGACAAAAATAAAAAATACACATTAAATAAAATAAAATGCCATGAGAACGTTTTATATATTAAAAAATAATAGAAAAACGCAAAAAACAGTAAAGAATGAAAATGAAATGTCGATAATGGAAATTAGTATCTAAAAAAATAGTATTATGCAACACTACAAAACATTTTCTATAGAAATATCGTGGAAGTTACAAGGGAAAAGATAAAAATCTATAGTGAAATAATAATAATTTATCTAAAAACAAAAAACGTAAAGAAAAAATGGAGGATAAAATGGAAGAAACTATTGATTTAAGAGAGTATTTTCAAATTATCAAAAAAAGGTCTTGGATAATTGCAGTAATAACTATAGTAGCAATGATATTAAGTGGAATAATAAGTTTTTTTATATTAAGTCCGGTATATGAAGCAAATACAACATTAATAGTTAACACAGAGCAAAATAAAAAGGCAGAATTTATAACAGGAGATCAACTTACAGTTACTCAAAAATTAACACTAACTTATGGAGAAATAATAAAATCTAGAGCAGTATTAGACTCTGTTATAGATAGGTTAGATTTAAATTTAGATTATGAAAAACTAAGCAAAATGATATCTGTATCTCCAGTTAAGGACACACAAATTATATCAATAACAGTTCAAGATAAAGACGCTGAACAAGCGATGGATATAGCTAATGCTATACCAAGAGTATTTACAAAAGAAGTAAAAAGAATAACTAAAGCAAATAGCGTTGAAGTAATAGATAAAGCTGTTGCACCAGAAAAACCAATAAAGCCTAGAAAAGCCTTAAATATAGTAATAGCAGCATTTTTAGGATTTATAATAGGATTATTTGTAGCGTTCATACTCGATTATATGGACAATAAAGTAAAAACTCCACAAGATATAGAAAAATACACAGGATTACCGATACTTGGAGTTATCCCTAATGAAAATATGGAAAAGAAAGGTGGTAGATAATTATGTTAGAAAGACTAATAACAAAAATAAATCCAAAATCACCTATTTCAGAAGCATATAGAACTGTAAGAACTAATATAGAGTTTTCAAACTTAGATAAAGAAATAAAGACAATTGTTGTAACAAGTTCTCAACAAAATGAAGGTAAAAGTACAGTAATAGCAAACCTAGCAGTTAGTTTTGCAGGAATGGAAGATAAAAAGGTATTAGTAGTAGAAGGAGACTTAAGAAACCCTACAGTACACAGAATGTTTAACGTAAGCAACTCTCATGGTATTACAGAAATATTAACAGGCCAAAGAAATTTTGAGGAATGTGTAAATCAAACAGAAGTACCAGGACTTAGTGTTGTTACATGTGGTAAAATACCTCCAAATCCATCAGAAATGTTAGCATCAAGAAAAATGAAATCATTCATAGCATCATTAAGAGATTGCTATGATTACATATTTATAGATGCACCACCAATAGGGATTATAACAGATGCAGGAATAATATCTACTTACGCAGATGGGACTATGTTAGTAGTTGCATCAAATGAAGTAGACGTTGAAATGCTAAAAATAGGAAAAGAAAGATTAGACAAAGTAAATGCAAATATATTAGGGGTTGTACTTAATAAATTCGAAGATTCAAGTGGTTCACATGGATACTATAACTACTATTATGAAGGTGAATCATCTCAGGGTAGGGCTAAAAAGAAATCAAAACGAAAAAATAACAAAACAAAATAAATAAAAGTATATGTGCTAAGTAGATTCACTTAGCACATATGATAAAGCAAGTCAAAGGAGGTAAATTTATGCAAAATACTAGCACTAATCTTAGTTTTTGTGAGACTCTCGTTAGAGAGGAATTGATTGAACTAAACAATAGTGTAAGTAAAGGCTACTTAGTTGTCAAAAGAATTATAGATATTATAGGATCAGCAATAGGAATAATACTTTTACTACCTGTATTTATAATAGTATCAATACTTATAAAACTAGAAGATCCAAAAGGGAAAATATTCTTTGGACAAGAAAGATGTGGTCAATACAGTAAAACATTTAAAATGCTAAAATTCAGATCTATGGTATACAATGCAGAAGAACTATTAAAAGAACTTCAACACTTAAACGAACAAACTGGACCAGTTTTTAAAATTAAAGATGATCCTAGAATAACAAAAGTTGGGAAATTCATACGTAAAACAAGTATAGATGAGTTGCCCCAACTATTTAATATACTTAAAGGAGAAATGAGTTTAGTTGGACCTAGACCACCTATTCCAAGAGAAGTAGCACAGTATAATGCTTACCAATTACAAAGATTAGCTGTTAAACCTGGACTTACTTGTTATTGGCAAGTAGGAGGAAGAAACAGTATAGACTTTGATGGATGGGTAGAACTAGATTTAAAATACATACAAGAAAGAAGTACTTGGGTTGACATAAAGTTAATATTCAAGACATTTTTTGTATTATTTGGAGATGACAATGCATCATAAAAAAATAAGAATTAAGGTGATTAGATGAAAAAAATATGCTTTATAGCATCAAGTGGAGGGCATTTTGAACAAATAATGATGCTAAAACCACTAATACAAAAACATGATAGCTTTGTTGTGACAGAGAAAACTAATTACTCAGTATCAAACGAAGATATACCCTTTTATTATTTAAAACAAGTCAACAGACATGAAATAAAATTTATATATTACATGATTATAAACAGTATAAAGACATTAAAGATATTTTTAAAAGAAAAGCCTGATGTAGTTATATCTACAGGAGCTTTATCTACAATACCTATGTGTTTACTTGCAAAGATATTTAGAAAAAAACTTATATTCATAGAATCTTTTGCAAAAATAAAATCTCCTACACTTACAGGAAAACTAATATATAAATTTGCAGATCAATTTTATGTTCAATGGGAAGAAATGAAAAAAGTATATCCAGAGGCAATATATAAGGGGGGGATATATTGATATTTGTAACAGTAGGCTCACAAAAGTTTCAATTTAATAGATTATTAGAGGAACTAGACAATTTAGTTGAAAAAAAAATTATAACAAAAGAAGTATTTGCTCAAACAGGTTATAGTGGATATAAGCCAAAACATTATAAATACAAAAACTTCTTAGATAGAGAAGAATTTAGTAGAGTAATGGAAAGCTGTGACACAGTGATAACTCATGGTGGAACAGGAGCTATAATAGGAGCAGTAAAAAAAGGTAAAAAGACAATAGCAATACCTAGATTAAAAGAATTTCAAGAGCATGTAGATGACCACCAACTACAAATAGTAGAACAATTTAGTGATCTAAAATTCGTAATAGGTATAAATGATATAAAAGAGTTAAAAGATGCAATAAATAATAGTGAAAAAATAGAAGTGAAACAATACATTTCAAATACCAAAACGATAATAAATAGTATTGAAGAGTTTTTACAAAAATAATTGAGAGGTAAATTTATGAAAAGTTTAAGAAAGTTAGGGATGTTTTTACCTACAAAAGTAGTTTTATATATAGATTATGGAAGAAGTTACAAAAAACTATTAAACTTGAAAAATCCTAAATACTTTGGTGAAAAAATTCAATGGATTAAATTCAATGGCAACTTAGAAAAATTTGGGAAATATGTTGATAAATATGAAGTAAGAAAGTATGTAGAAGAAGTATTAGGACCTGAATATTTACCCAAATTATATGGAGTTTATGATAGTGCACAGGAAATAAATTTTGACAGGTTACCAAAGCAGTTTGTTTTAAAAATGACAAATGGAACTGGTGGAAACATCATATGTAAAGATAAAAGTAAACTAAATATAGAAGAAACAATAAAAAAATTAAACTCTTGGCAAAAAGAAAAGTTCTATAAGTACACTAAAGAAAATCAATATAAAAATATAAAATCAAGAATTGTATGTGAAGAATATTTAGAAGATGAAACAGGTAGTTTAAGAGACTACAAATTCCATTGTTCAAAGGAACAAGTTCATATGATTGAAGTACACACAGATAGATTTACAAATCATAAAGAAAACTACTATGATCCAGATTGGAATGATTTAGATGTAATTTGTAAATTAGGAAGAGTAGACCATATAGATGAGCCTAAAAATTTAGAAGAAATGAAAGAAGCAGCAATAAAATTATCTACAGGATTACCATACGTAAGAGTTGATTTTTATTCTGTTAACAATCAAATATACTTTGGGGAATTAACATTTACACCTGCAAATGGAACAGATCCTATGAAGCCTCTAGAAGAAGATATTAAAATAGCAAAAATAATAGATCTTTCAGAATATTAAACAAAGGAGGCAATGCAATGAATATACTTATGATTGGCCCCCACAAAGACAAGGTCAAAGGTGGGATGTCAACAGTTATAAAGGAGTATACAAATTCAAAATACTTAAAAGAATTTAATATACAAAACATACATACTGTGGTGCCTGGATCGAAAATAAAAAAGATATTATATGGGTTAAACTCAATGGCTATTATGAGCTATTGCCTAACTTTTAAAAACATAGATTTAGTTCACATACATACAGCATCAGGTAAGAGTTTTTTTAGAAAAAGTATGTTTATAAAAATCGCCAACAAATTTAATAAAAAAATCATACTTCACATACATGGAGGAGCTTTTGAAGATGTATATCTAAATGCTAATCCAAGTACAAAAAACAAAATAACTCAAAACCTAAATAAATGTAACAAAATAATAGTTTTAAGTGAAGCTTGGAAAAAGAAAATAGAAAAAATGACTAATTCAGAAATAGTTGTTATAAATAATTCAGTTAATTCAAATAAAAATAATCACTATAACACAAAATCTAAGAAAATACTTTTTATTGGAAGAATAGAAAAAGATAAAGGAATTTTTGATTTTATAGAAATGGCAAAAGAATTAGTAAAAAGCGATGACAGTATAAGATTTACTGTTTGTGGAGACGGAGAACTAGAACAAACTAAGCAATTAATAGAAAAATATAACCTTCAAGATAAATTTGAACTATTAGGATGGGTAAGTAAAGAGGAAGTAGAAAAAGAACTAAAAGATACTATGATATTTGTGCTTCCATCATACAAAGAAGCTATGCCAATGGCTATACTTGAAGCTATGAGTTGTGGCGTTCCTACAATAGCTACAAACATAGGAAGTATACCAGAAGTTATAAAAGATATGGAAAATGGTAGAATTTTTGTACCAGGAGATATAAAAAAACTTGTAAGTATAACTAAAGAAATGATCGAAAATCAAAATCTAAGAGAAAATTACAGCAACAAAAGTTTTAAAGATATAAAAGAAAATTACAGCAACGAAGTTAACCATAATAAAATAAAAGACTTATATCTTTTAACTGGTGGAAATAGGAGCAAAAAATGATACCTGTATTTCAGATGATTTTGATAGCAATGATTTTCCAAGATTTAATACAAGTAAATGTACCTTTTTTCAGTTACATGGATGAAGGCTTAGCAATGATTACTACAATATATGCGCTAATATTATTACTAAACAAAAAGAAAGCTATAAAAATAACTAAGTACGAATTAATAGCATTAATATTTTTCTTACTATATTTATTTTTAGGATTTGTATCAAATGCTACACATAACATCATAGGATTTAAACATGGAATTCTTAGTATGATTATGACAGCAAAAGGGTATATGCTTTACTTTAGTTGTAGAGTAATATTTCAATACTATGATGTTAAAGCAAGTATATTAAAAAATATAAGTAAAGTACTAGAAATATCATTATACATATTAGCACTAATAGGTATAGTAAATATTCCTTTAAACTTTTTAGAAGATCAAGGTATGAGATTTGGTCTACATACAGTTTCTATAGGATTTTCACATCCAACAGAACTTGCTTTCTTTGCGATAATTTCAATGACTACAATACTTTTATATTATAACTATACAAACAAAACTAAAGGTGAACTTTCAGTAATAATTGCAAGTAGTTTATTGGTACTTTTTACAGGAAGAAGTAAGGCCATAGCATTTATATGTGTTTATATAATATTATTTTATTTCATGAAATTAATTAAAAAGTTCAAATTAAAATACTTTATACTTTTAATACCAATAATGGTATACATAGCACTACCGAGAATAATATCAGAATTTTTTAATGGAGCTAGAGGATACTTATACACAGCAGGATATAAAATAGCCACAGACTATTTCCCTTTAGGAACAGGATTTGGAACATTTGGATCATATATGTCTAGGGAGTTTTACTCTCCATTATATTATGAATACGGATTAAGTAGTGTATGGGGATTATCTCCAAGTATGCCATCTTATATAGCTGATACATATTGGGCAATGATAATGGGAGAAACTGGATTTATAGGAGTTGTATTACTAATACTAGTTTTATATTTTATATTTGTTCAATTTTTAAAAGGCTACAATGACTATAAAAGTAAAATTATTACATTTGGATTAATTTGCTATACAGTAGTAACAAGTATAGCAGAACCTATATATTCAAGTAACAAGTGTGCTGCATTATTTATGGTTTTAGCACTGTTTATGACGATTCGAAAAAGCTATTATGAAAAAATAAATAAGTAGAGAGGGACCGGATGGAAAAATTATTAAAGATAATTTTAAAATATAGAAATAGACATGCTAAAAGCAGAGTTGTAAGATTTTTACTACATCTCTTATATAAAATAGATTTACCTAGAGAAGTAGTTATAGGAGAAAATTTTATTTTAGCACATAACGCACCAGGTCTAGTGGTTCATCCACAAACTGAAATAGGAAATAACGTAAAGCTATACCAAGGAGTTACATTAGGAAGAGCGGATATACATAAAGAAATACACGAAAGTGAATTTGAGAAAATTAAAATAGGAGACAATTCAATAATATGCGCTGGAGCAAAAATTTTATGTAAAAAAGGAACTTTAACAATCGCCAAAGGAAGCTTAGTAGGCGCAAACTCAGTACTAACTTGTTCTACAGGAGAAAATGAAATTTGGGCAGGAATACCAGCAAAAAAAATAGGATATACAAAATAACAAATCAAAAACTGAATATAACACTAAACCAAGCATAAAACATAGCAAAATATACCGTAAAAAAACACACTGATAAACAAATTATATATACAATGGGAGGATTTATTCTTGAAATCAAAATTAAGAAACATTCAAAAGCAGGTGTGGTTCTCAATATCGCCAATACTGTATCAAATATCACCAGTAGTAGCTTCAAAAGTACTATTTCTATTTGCTATGAAAAAAAGGCTAGATTTAGAAAATCCTATAACTTTTAACGAAAAAATTCAATGGCTAAAACTATACTGGCAAGATGATAGAGTTGCCAAATGTGGTGATAAGTACGATGTAAGAGAATACGTTGAAAGTTGTGGTTTAGAAGAGATATTAAACCCTATATATGGAATGTACAAAAATGCAGAAGATATAGACTTTAATAAATTACCAAAGAAATTTGCACTAAAAGGGACTCATGGATGCGGATATAACATAATTTGTACAGACAAAGAAAAATTAGATTTAGAAAAAACAAAAGAAAAATGTAACATTTGGTTAAAAAGTAGATACTCACAAGTATCAGCAGAAGTGCAATACGATAAAATGGAAGCAAAACTAATAGCTGAAAAATTCATAGAAGGAAGAGATGGAAACGGACCTGTAGACTATAAAGTCTTTTGCTTTAATGGAGAAGCAAAATTTACTATGGTATGTGAGGAAAGAGGAGGAAGCGAAAGAGCTAAATTTTATTTCTTAGACAATAAGTGGAACATACTTCCTTATAATAACGACTCTAAAATTGTTCAAAAAGAAGGAAAAGTTAAAAATATATACAAACCAAAATCTTTTGAAAAAATGATAGAATATGCACAAAAACTAAGCGAGCCATTTCCTTTTGTTAGGGTAGATTTCTACGATGTAGATGGACGACCAGTATTAGGAGAAATGACTTTTACTCCATGTGGAGGAATAGATAGTAGATTAGATAAAGATGTAGATATCATGATGGGAGATTTAATCACACTACCAAAAGAAAAGATAATATAAGACAAATAAAACAAAGCAAAGAGTCAACATAGGAGGAGTTATTATGAGGAGTGTTGGATTTTTAGTTAGTTCAAAAGAAAATGAGTATAGAAGAGCATTAACGCCAGAAGACATATATAAAATTAAAAATAAAGATATGTTGTTTTTTGAAAAAGGATATGGAGAAAAACTAGGGTTTGAAGATAGAGACTATATAAAAGCGGGAGCTAAAGTTGTAGATAGAGAAGATCTTCTAAAAAAAGATGTTTTATGCGACCCTAAAATAGGAGATGCAGAATATTTAGAACAACTATCAACAGGACAAGTATTATTTGGATGGATACATGCAGTTCAAAACAAGCACATTACAGACAAAATAGTAAACAGCAAATGCACAGCAATAGCATGGGAAGACATGTATGAATACGGAAGACATGTATTTTGGAAAAACAATGAAATAGCTGGAGAAGCTTCAATATTGCACGCATATAGCTTATACAAAAAAATGCCTTATGATACGAAGGTAGCGATACTAGGCAAAGGCAACACAGGAAGAGGAGCTTTAAATATATTAAAAGCATTAGGCGCAGACGTAACTGTATACGATAGAAAAACAGAAGAACTATTTAAGCATGAACTACATAAATACGATGTAATAGTAAACACAATCTTATGGGATATAGAAAGAACTGACCATATAGTTTACAAAGAAGATTTAAAAAGAATGAAAAAAGGTAGCATGATAATAGACATAAGCTGTGATGCCAACGGAGGTATAGAAACGAGTAAAGCTACAACTATAGAAGATCCAATTTACTATGAGGAAGGAATACTACACTATGTAGTTGACCATACACCGTCACTTTACTACAAAACCGTATCAAAATCACTAAGTGAAGAGGTATGTAAGTACATAGATTTAATAATTGAAGAAAAAGAACAAACAAACAACACACTAAAACAAGCAATTATAATAAGCCAAGGAAACATTATAGATGATAGAATAAATAAGTTTCAAAAAAGACTTTAATTATAAAACTTGCAAAAAGGAGAGACAACAATGAAAATTGCAATAGCAGGAACTGGATATGTAGGTTTATCTAATGCTATATTACTAGCACAAAACAATGAAGTAATAGCAGTAGATATAATTCAAGAAAAAGTAGATATGATAAACAACAAGAAATCTCCAATTGTAGATGAAGAAATTGAAGAATACCTAACTACTAAAAACCTAAATCTAATAGCAACGACAGATGCTTATAAAGCATACAAAGATGCAGAGTTTATAATAATATCAACACCAACAGACTATGATCCAGAAAAAAACTACTTTAATACAAGAACAGTAGAAGCTGTTATAGCAAATGTATTATCCATAAACCCACAAGCTACTATGGTAATAAAATCAACAGTACCAGTTGGATATACAGAAAGAGTAAAAGCTATGTTTGATACGGATAATATCATATTTTCACCTGAATTTTTAAGAGAAGGAAAAGCATTATATGATAATTTACATCCTTCAAGGATAATAGTAGGAGAAAAATCAGAAAGAGCAGAGAAATTTGCAAACTTATTATTAGAAGGCGCGGTTAAGAAAGATATTCCAGTATTATTTACAAATTCAACAGAAGCTGAAGCTGTAAAATTATTTTCAAATACATATTTAGCACTTAGAGTAGCTTATTTTAATGAATTGGATACATATGCAGAACTTAGAGGATTAGATACGAAGCAAATAATTGAAGGGGTAGGCTTAGATCCAAGAATAGGAAGTCATTATAACAATCCTTCTTTTGGATATGGAGGGTATTGTCTTCCAAAAGATACAAAACAATTAAAAGCAAATTATGAAGATGTACCTAACAACATAATAGGTGCTATAGTTGATGCGAACAGAACAAGAAAAGATCATATCGCAGATCAAATAATAAAAAGAAATCCTAAAAAAGTAGGAATTTATAGATTAACAATGAAAACTAACTCAGATAATTTCAGAGCATCTTCGGTTCAAGGAATAATGAAGAGAATAAAAGAAAAAGGAATAGAAGTTGTTGTATATGAGCCAGTATTAAAAGAAGATAGCTTCTTTAACTCTAAAGTTATAAGAGATTTAGATGAATTTAAGTCAATATGCGATATTATAGTATCAAATAGATTATCAAAAGAACTTTTTGATGTAGAAGAAAAAGTTTATACTAGGGATTTATTTAATAGAGATTAAAATTGAATTTGGAGGTGAAATTTAAATGAAAAAGAAAGTAAGAAAGGCCATAATACCAGCAGCTGGATTAGGAACAAGGTTTTTGCCTGCGACTAAATCTCAGCCAAAAGAGATGCTTCCTATAGTTGACAAACCAACACTACAATACATAATAGAAGAAGCAGTAAACTCAGGAATAGAAGAAATATTAATAGTTACAGGTAGAAGTAAAAAATCTATAGAAGATCATTTTGACCGCAGTATAGAATTAGAACTTGAATTAGAGCAAAAAGGTAAAAATGAAATGTTAGAACTAGTAAGAAGTATATCTAACATGGTAGATATATACTTTATACGTCAAAAAGAACCAAAAGGACTTGGACATGCAATATATTGTGCTAAAAGTTTCGTAGGAGACGAGCCATTCGCAGTACTTTTAGGAGATGACATAGTAGATAATGATGTACCTTGCTTAAAACAATTACTAAATGCATACAATGAATACAATACATCTATACTAGGTGTTCAGGAAGTAGCAAAAGAAGACACTAACAAATATGGAATATTAGATGTTAAATATATAGAAGATAGAGTATACAAAGTAAAAGACATGGTTGAAAAACCAAAAGTTGAAGAAGCTCCATCGAATATGGCTATACTAGGGAGATACATAATAACTCCAGCTATATTTGATATACTTGAAAATCAAAAACCTGGAAAAGGTGGAGAAATACAATTAACTGATGCACTAAAAACATTAGGTGAACATGAAGCAATATATGCATACAACTTTGAAGGAAGAAGATATGATGTAGGTGATAAACTAGGATTTTTAGAAGCTACAGTAGACTTTGCACTAAAAAGACCAGAATTAAGAGAAGAATTTATGAAATTCTTAGAAGTAAAAGTTAATAATAGAAATAAATCTATTGAATCACCAAAAGCAGAAATAGAAATAGAACAATAAAAAAATTCGTAGGATAAAACCTACGAATTTTTTTATTTAAAATTTAATTATTATTACCAAAAAGTAAAAAATTAGTTAGAAAAGATAAATAATATTTAGAAAATTTTCGACAAATTTAATGATATTCGACAGAATAATCTGTCGAAAAATAACAAAAATTACAAAAAAAAGGAATAAAATGCAAAAAAACACAGAACGAATTATTTTGAAGTTGTAAAAATTTTTACTATAATAAGGAAGAATAAAACAGAAAACTACAAAAAAACAAAGTAAAATAGTAGGAATTAAAGAAAAATAGCTATAAAATGCTAAAAATTTATAAAATCAAAGAAAATGGAGGTAAAAATGGAAGAAACTATTGACTTAAAAGAATATTTTCAGATTATCAAAAAAAGAGCTTGGATAATAGTTTTAATAACAACTATTGCAATGCTTGTAAGTGGAATCATAAGCTTTTTTGTATTAAGTCCAATTTATCAAACTAAAACAACGTTAATAGTAAATAGCGACAAAGCACCAGGTACAAATGTAGTAACAGGAGACCAGATAAGCGTATCTCAAAAACTGGCAGTAACTTATGGAGAAATAATAAAATCAAAAGTAGTACTTGATGAAGTAGCAAAAGAATTAAAAATAAAAGGTGGATACTCAGAAATTGAAAAAAAATTAAGTGTATCACCAGTAACAGATACACAAATATTAGAAGTTTCTGTACAAGATCATAACCCTAAAAGAGCAGCAGATATAGCAAATGCAATACCAAAAGCATTTACAAAGGAAGTAAAAAGAATAACAAAGGCCAATAATGTAGAAGTAATAGACAAAGCTATAGTTCCCAAAATTCCAGTAAAACCTAATAAAATTATGAATATAGCAATAGCAGGTGTTTTAGGAGTTATGATCTCATTATTTGTAATATTTTTACTTGAGTATATGGATAATAAAATAAAGTCACCGCAAGATATACAAAAATACTTAGAACTGCCTTTATTAGGAGTAGTTCCAGATGAGTACAAGGGGAAGAGAGGTGGAAATAAAAAATGATAAGCTTAGTAACATTTAAAGAACCAAAATCACCAGTATCAGAAGCTTACAGAAGTATAAGAACTAATATAAAATTTTCTAGCATAGATAAAAATATAAAAACAATATTAGTTACTAGCAGTAAACAAGATGAAGGAAAAACAACAGTTATATCAAACATGGCAGTAAGTTTTGCAGCATTAGAAGAAAAAAAAGTTCTAATAATAGATGCAGATCTTAGAAATCCTAGTGTACACAAAAATTTTAGCTTGACAAATACATATGGATTAACAGAAATATTAAGTGGACAAAAGAATTTTAAACAAGTAGTACAAAATACAGAAATTAATAACTTACAGATAATAGCAGCTGGGAAGATGCCACCTAATCCATCAGAAATGCTAATATCTAAAAAAATGGAAGAATTTATAAAAACACTAGAAGAAAGTTATGACTACATATTTATAGATACTCCACCTATAGGAGTTATAACGGATGCAGGGGCTATAGCTAATTACGCAGATGCGACAATATTAGTTGTAGGATCTGGAGAAACAGATATAGAAATGGCAAAAATAACAAAAGAAAAATTAGAAAAAGTAAAAGCAAATATCATAGGAGTTATTTTAAATAAATATACAGGGGAAGACAATGCTTATGGATACTATAGTTATTGCTATGAAAAAAATGATAGTAGCAGAAAAGCTAAGCATAAAAAGAAAGCTAAAAAATTAGCACATTTTTAATTTAAAGGGGGTGTAAAATTTAAATGGATGCGCAAATCAGATCTCCAAGAGAAGAAAATTTATTAGATAAAGCTTTAAGTAAATATAAAACAAGGCAACTAATATTAAAATTTGCAGATATAGTATGTATATTAATATCGTTTATAGTATCAGTATGGTTAGTTCACGAAATTAAACCATTAGAACATGAAATGATATTACTATCAGTAATATATATAGTAATAAATATATCATTACTTACTGTATTTAAGTGTTATCACAGTCTATGGAGATACGCAGGAGAAGAAGAACTACTATCTATAGTATTAGCTTGTTCAATAGCAGTAATGCCATCATATTTAATACATAAGTTTGTAGGGGGACAACTTTCAATAATTTTTTATTTATTAAATTTGATATTAACAATATCACTAACGGGTGGAATTAGACTAATATACAGAACGGCAAGAAGAATAGCTATTAGAGATAACTTAAAAGATAAAGCTAGCAAAGTACTAATAGTAGGAGCTGGAAGTGCGGGAGATATGGTAATTCAAGAATTAAAAAACAACCCGCAGCTTTTAAAAAAACCAGTAGGAATTATAGATGATGACATAAATAAAATGGGAAGAAGAATTCATAATATACCAATATTAGGAACAACAAACCACATAAAAAATGTAGTTGAAAGAAATGATATAGACGAAATTATAATCGCAATAGCTAATATAACTAAACAAGAGAAAAAAGAAATTATTGAAGTTTGCAAAGATACAAAATGTAAACTTAGAACTATACCAGGCATATTTGAAATAATAGATGGAAAAGTTGATATAAAAAAAATTAGGGATGTTGAGATAGAAGACTTATTAGGTAGAGAACCTATAAAAGTTAATTTAAAAGAGATGAGTGAGTATTTACAAAATAAGGTTGTACTTGTTACAGGTGGGGGAGGAAGTATCGGAAGTGAGCTATGCAGACAGGTTGCAAGTTTTAATCCAAAACAACTTGTAATACTTGATAACTATGAAAATAATGCATATGCAATACAACAAGAACTTATAAGAAAGTATCAAAATAAATTAAATTTAAAAACAATTATAGCTTCGGTCAGAGAAGGAAAACGATTAGATGAAATATTTAATACATATAAACCAGATATAGTTTTTCATGCTGCTGCACACAAACATGTTCCTCTTATGGAAAATAGCCCAAGTGAAGCTATAAAAAACAATATATTTGGAACGAAAAATGTAGCTACCATGGCAGATAAGTATAAAGTTAAAAGATTTGTACTTATATCTACCGATAAGGCAGTTAATCCAACTAATATAATGGGAGCTACTAAAAGAGCTGCTGAGATGATAATTCAGGTTATGAACAAAAGTAGTGAAACAGAGTTTGTAGCTGTTAGGTTTGGAAATGTACTTGGAAGCAATGGTAGCGTTATACCACTTTTTAAGAAACAAATTGAAGAAGGTGGGCCAGTAACTATAACTCACCCAGATATTATTAGGTATTTTATGACTATACCTGAAGCTGTGCAACTTGTTATACAAGCAGGAGCTATGGCAAAGGGTGGAGAGATATTCGTACTTGATATGGGAGATCCAGTAAAGATAGTTGATTTGGCAAATAACTTAATTAGACTAAGTGGATTTGAGCCTAATGTAGATATAGATATTAAGTTTACTGGGCTTAGACCTGGAGAGAAGTTATATGAAGAGTTACTTATGTCTGAGGAAGGATTAATGGATACTGAGCATAAGAAGATATTTATTGGAAAGCCAATAGAGTTTGATGTTGATAGAGCTAAAAAACATTTAGAAGTATTAAAAGATATAGTTGATAAGGAAGAAGTAGATCTAATTGATAATGTTATGAGAGAACTAGTTACTACTTATATTAGACCAGAAGATGTAAATGAAAAACAGTTAAGAGAGGTCCAAAACAAAAATATAAGAGAGGAAGAAATAAATTATGTCTTATCTTGTAGTAGTAGCTCACCCTGATGATGAAATATTAGGAGCTGGAGCTACGATATATAAATTAGCACAAGAAAATAAAGAAGTTAATGTGTGTATCCTATGTGGGGATGTAGAAGTGCGCCAATATAGGCCAGAAACAGAAGAACTTAATTATGATATAAATAGTGCAACAAATATGGTAGGTATAAAAAGAGTTATAAAAGGAGTTTTCCCAAACATAGCACTTAACACTGTGAAGCATCTAGATTTAGTTCAATTTATAGAGAATGCTATTATTGAAACTAAGGCAGATGTAGTATTTACACATCATCCTAAAGACTTAAACAATGATCATTACCATACTTCTATTGCATGCCAAGCTGCAACTAGAATATATCAAAGAAGGACAGATATAAAGCCATTAAAGGAATTGTTATTTATGGAGGTACCTTCTGCAACTGAATGGTCTACAGATTCGAGTGGAAGACAATTTACACCCAATGTATTTGTTGAGGTTGGAGAAGAAAGAGTAAAGAAAAAAATAGAAGCATTATCATTATATAGGGGGGTAATGAGGCCGTATCCTCACCCTAGAAGCAAAGAAGGAATAACAGGTTTAGCTGCATACAGAGGAAGTCAATCAGGAACTATGTACGCAGAAGCATTTGAAAGTGCCTTTAGAAGAATTGATATATCGGACAATATTTAGTTAAGGAGAAAATATTATGAAAATTGCTTTTGCAACTGTTGTACAATTAGGACTTAGTTGTATAGAAGAAATATATAGAATAGGTGGAGAATTAGAGTTATTAATAACTTTAGAAGATGAAAGAGCTAAGCATAAATCAGGAAGAATATATCTTGACGAATTTTCAAATAAACACAATATACCACTAGTTAAAATAGAAAATATAAATCAAGCAGAAGTTATAAATGCTTTAAAAGAAAAAGATATAGACTGGTTATTCATAATAGGATGGTCACAAATAGCTAAAAAAGAACTATTAGATACTCCTAAACTAGGATGCTTAGGAATGCATCCAACACTATTACCAATGGGAAGAGGAAGAGCAGCAATTCCTTGGGCGATAATAAAAGGTCTAGAAAAAACAGGAGTAACAATGTTTAAGTTAGATGAAGGTGTAGATACAGGATTAGTATTAGGTCAAGTTGAGATATCTATAGAAGAAAGAGAAAATGCAACAACTTTATATAAAAAAGTAAATAGTGCACATATAACTTTGATGGAAAAATATTGGAATGACATAGTAAATAATAATGTAACCCTAGAGAAACAAAATGAAAGTCTAGCAACATACTGGGAAGGAAGACAAGCAGAAGATGGTAGAATCAGTAATCAAATGACTTGTTTAGAAGCAGATAGACTAGTTAGAGCAGTAACAAAACCATATCCAGGAGCTTTTTATGAAGATAATAATAAAAAGATAATTATATGGACAGCTAAAACAGCAACAGGAGAAGCTGTAGATGAATCTATATCAATAAAATTAAAAGATGGTTACATAATACCTATAGATTATGAAATAGAAATTTTAGAGGTGGTGCAATAAATGGTAAGTTTACAACTAATTATAAAAAGAGCATTTGATATTGCAGCATCACTAGTAATACTGGTGATTTTTTTTCCAATAGGATTGATGATATCATTAATAATCAAACTAGATTCAGAAGGACCAGTATTCTTCCTTCAAGAGAGGCCTGGTAAAGGAACCCAGATATTTAAAGTATATAAGTTTAGAACTATGAGGCCTGGATCTGAAAAAATGATAAAAGGAAAAGAAGTATTTGTAGATGATGATAGAGTAACTAAAATAGGAAAATTCTTGAGAAGATATAAAATAGATGAATTGCCACAATTACTAAATGTAATAAAAGGAGAAATGAGTTTGGTTGGACCTAGACCAGAAAGAATGGACTATTTGGGTGAATATACACAAGAAGAACTAAAAAGATTTAATATGAGACCAGGATTAACAGGACTTGCTCAAGTAAGCGGAAATATTCATATATCTCTAGATGAAAGACATATGAAAGATGTATATTATGTTGATAATTTTAGTTTAATAATGGATATAAAAATTATGCTTTTAACAGTCGGGGTTGTATTGTTCGGAGAAGATAAATTTGCTAAAGAAGAAGGTAAAGCAAACTCATAAAATAAAAAAGGAGTTAGATTAAATGAAAACAGCACTGGTCACTGGAGCGAGTGGATGGATAGGATTAGAGCTTGTAAATAAATTATTAGTTGATGGATATACAGTTAAGGCTATGAGTAGAAGAAACAATGCATCACTGAACAACTTGTCTAAGGAGTATAAAGAAAGGCTAAAGATATTTCAAGGTGATATGATAGATATTGAAAATTGGGAAAGTGAACTTGAAAATACAGATTGTTTATATCATTTAGCTGCTAAAGTTCACACTAAACCTAAAAATAAAGAAGAAGAGAATGAGTTTTATTTAATAAATAGAGACGCTACAAACAAATTATTTGATCTATCAATAAAGTATAGTATTAAGAAGGTAGTATTTGTAAGTACAGTTGCAGTATATGGTAAGTCACAAGACAATGTTATAAGTACAAAAACTACAAGAAATCCAATTACACCATATGCAAGGAGCAAGAATGAAGCAGAAGCATATGCTAATAAACTATATAGAGAAAAAAAGTTACCAGTATCCATAGTACAGCCTGTAGTAGTATATGGAGGGAATGATAGAGGCAATTTTAAGAAGTTATATAACTTAGCTCAAAAGGGTTTATTAGTTCAATTTGGTAATGGGCTAAACAGAAAAAGTACTATTTACTATAAAGATCTAGCTCAGATGATGAAAACTATTGGTGAATCAGATAAAGCTATAGGAAATACATATATATGTGGAACGGAAAGTTTATCATATGAAACTATAATTAAGAAATTTGAAAAGGATATAGCGAGAGCTAAGATAATAAAGATTCCTAATAGAATATCAAGGTTAGCTATAAAGTGTGGGAATATAGTGCCCATAAATAAAATAAAAAATATATCAGGAAATATAGATGTATTAATGACAGATAACACGTATGATTTTAAAGATTCATTAGATTTTATAGATACTGATGAAGTAAATGAATTTAATAAATGGGATTGCATAAGTGAATATGGAAAGTAAGGTGATAAAAATGAAGTTATTGATACTGTCAGAATATTTTTATCCTGATAAAAGCTCAACACCTAAAGTATTAACGGAACTTGCTGAAGACATTGTTAAAAATGGAATCGATGTAGATGTAATAACATCAGATTGTTCATACAGAGGTCAAAATAGTGATCTAAAATCAGAAGAAGTTTATGAAGGAATAAACATAAAAAGGGTATACAGTTCCAAGTTTAATAGAAATAAAGCACTAGGTAGAATAACTAATTATTTAACATTTTTAGTAAGTGCATTTATAAATACTATACTAAAAAAAGATTATGATTACATATTATTAGTATCGAACCCACCAATACTTCCCCTTATAGGGTATTTAGTAAATAAAATACGGAAGAAACCATATATATATTTATTGCATGATATATATCCTGATATGGCAGTTAAAGTAGGTGCAATAAAAGATGATGGGTTAATATGTAAAGTTATGACTGCTATAAATAAAAAAATATATAATAATGCACATAAAGTTATTGTTCTGGGTAAAGATATGAAACAAAATTTACTAAATAAGAAAGTACCAGAAGATAAAATTGAAATAATAACGAACTGGGCAGATAAAGAAAAAATATACAAAATAAGCAAAGTTAATGAATTCTCTATAAAAAACAATATAGATGATACATTCAACATAATATACACAGGAAATATAGGTAGATTTCATGATATAGAAACAATATTAAAAGCAGCATATGAATTAAAAAAAGTGAGAAATATAAAGTTTATATTTGTAGGAGATGGATATAAAAAGAAAGATATAGAAGCATATGTAGAAAAATTTAGGTTAGAAAATATAAAAATTTTTGATTATCAGTATGGAGAAACTTACAATCAACTATTAAATTCAGCTGATTTATTTATAACAACATTAGACAAAGGAATAGAAGGATTAGGGGTGCCATCCAAGACATATTCATATCTAGCAGCAGGAAAACCTATAATTGCAATAATGAATAAAGATAGTGAAATAGGTAGTTTAGTAGAAGGGAATAAGTTAGGAATAAGGGTTGATTCAGGGGAAGTAATTAGAATAACTAATTTTATACTAAGTATGAATCGAGAACTAAATTTATATAAAGATATACAAAACAATGTTGAAGACATATTTAATAACAACTATGAACGTAATATTGTAACAGTTAAATTTGTAAATATTATGTATAGAAATAAACTTATGGAGGATTAGAAAACTATGTTTGAAAATAAAGTGCTTTTGATAACTGGAGGAACAGGGTCTTTTGGCAATGCTGTATTAGATAGATTTTTAGATACAGATATAAAAGAGATACGTATATTTAGTAGAGATGAAAAAAAACAAGAAGATATGAGAAGAACTTATAGAAATGATAAGTTGAAGTTTTATATCGGAGATGTAAGGGATCATAATAGTATAGATTATGCACTAAAAGGTGTTGACTATGTATTTCATGCAGCAGCATTAAAGCAAGTTCCATCTTGTGAATTTTATCCAATGCAAGCTGTTCAAACAAATGTAATAGGTACAGAAAATGTATTAAATGCATGTATACATAATAAAGTAAAAAAAGTTGTATGCTTAAGTACAGATAAAGCGGCATATCCAATAAATGCTATGGGTATATCAAAAGCTATGATGGAGAAAGTTGCAATAGCAAAAGCTAGACAAGTAGATCCTAAAGATACATTAATAAGTGTAACAAGATACGGCAATGTTATGGCTTCAAGGGGATCTGTAATACCTTTATTTATAGATCAAATGAAAAGAGGAGAGGATATAACAGTAACAGATCCTAATATGACAAGATTTATGATGAGTTTACCGGATGCAGTTGAGCTAGTTTTATATGCTTTTGAAAATGCTAGACAAGGAGATCTATTTATACAGAAAGCTCCAGCGGCTACAATCGAGTGCCTAGCTAAGGCTATGACGGAATTATTTGGATCTAGTGAAACAGGAATAAAGATAATCGGTACTAGACATGGAGAAAAACTATATGAAACATTAGCTACAAGAGAAGAATTAGGAAAATCAGAAGACTGTGGCGATTACTATAGAATTTGTGCCGATAATAGAGATTTAAATTATGATAATTACTTTGAAGATGGGAAAGAAAAAGTATCTATATTAGATGATTACCATTCACATAACACAGAAAGACTAGATGTAGAAGGAATGAAAAAATTACTATTAAAGTTAGATTATATACAAGAAGAATTAGCAAACTTTGAAGAAGAACAAAGACTTAAAGAAGTAGCTATAACTAAATAATATAAAAATTTTAATAGTGGGGATTGATTAATATGAAAAAAATATTAGTAACAGGTTCAAATGGATTTGTAGGTAAAAATACGGTAGTAGCTTTAAATGAAGCTAAGAAATATGAAGTACTTACTATAGATAGAAATAATACAGAGGAAGAACTTAAAAAAGCTACATTAGATGCTGACTTTATAGTTCACTTAGCAGGAGTTAATAGACCTAAAGAAACTAAAGAGTTTTATGAAGGCAATGGAGGACTTACTGAAAAGATAGTTGGATTTTTAAAAGAAGAAAACAAAAATACTCCAATATTAATAACATCATCAACTCATGCTGTTTTAGACAATGATTATGGTAAAAGTAAGAAACAATCAGAAGATGCATTAGTTAAATATAGTGACGAATGTGATGCTAAGGTATATATATTTAGACTACCAAACTTATTTGGAAAGTGGTGTAGACCTAATTATAACTCAGCAGTATCAACATTTTGCTACAATATAGCTCATGACTTAGATATATGGGTTAATGATCCATCAATAGAATTAAATTTAGTTTATATAGATGATGTTGTGGCGGCTATAATGGATGCTATAGAAGATATAGGAGCAAATAGTGTACAAATAGATAAATATTACTATGAAGTAACAACTGTATATAAGAGAACATTAGGGAATATAGTAGATTCTTTAAAGATGTTTAGAAATATGAGAAAAAGTTTATTAATACCTGATTTAAGTGATGGATTTAATAAAGCATTATATTCTACATATTTAACATATTTAGAAGAAGATGATTTTTCATACTTCTTAGATAAGAAAGAAGATAATAGAGGATGGTTAGCTGAACTTGTTAAGTCAGAACAATTCGGTCAAATGTTTGTATCTAAAACACACCCGGGAATAACTAGGGGCAACCATTGGCATCACACTAAAACTGAAAAGTTTATAGTTATACAAGGACAAGCCAATATAAGCTTTAGAAAGATAGATGAAGACAAGGTAATAGAGTATATAGTAGATGGTGAAATACCACAGGTATTAGATATACCACCAGGGTATACTCATTCTATAGAAAATATAGGACAAGATGAAGTTATAACACTTTTTTGGTCAAATGAAATGTTTAATCCAGAAAAACCAGATACTTATTTTTTAGAGGTGAATAAATAATGAAAAAATTAAAATTAATGACGATAGTTGGTACTAGACCAGAGATAATAAGACTTTCAGAAACAATAAAAAAATGTGACAAATATTTTGAACATATATTAGTTCATACAGGACAAAATTGGGACTATACATTAAACCAAGTATTCTTTGAAGATCTAGAATTAAGAGAACCAGACTACTATTTAGATACAGTAGGAAAGGATTTAGGTGAAACTATGGGGAATATAATAGCTAAATCTTATGAAGTTATACAAAAAGAAAATCCAGATGCATTATTAGTATTAGGAGATACAAACTCAGCGATGTCAGCAATATCTGCAAAAAGGTTAAAGTGTCCAATATTTCATATGGAAGCTGGAAATAGATGTTGGGATTGGAATGTATCTGAAATGATAAATAGAAAAATAGTAGACCATATAGCTGATATAAACTTACCATATACAGAACATTCAAGAAGATATTTAATTTCAGAAGGAATAGATGGAAAAACAATATTTGTTACGGGGTCGCCTATGCAAGAAGTTTTAACAAAAAATATGGATAAAATTAGAAAGAGTGATGTATTAGAAAGACTTAATCTTGAAAAAGGAAAATACATATTGGTGTCTGCTCATAGAGAAGAAAATATTGATAACGAAGAAAATTTTATGTCTTTAATGAACTCTATAAATAACATAGCAGAAAAGTATCAAATGCCTGTTATATACTCAACTCATCCGAGAAGTAAGAAGTTTATAGAGCAAAGAGGATTTAACTTCCACCCATTAGTTCAAAGTTTAAAACCATTTGGATTTATGGATTACAATCAGCTTCAAATGAATAGTTACTGTGTGCTTTCAGATAGCGGAACTCTTTCTGAAGAAAGTGCTATATTAAATTTTGCAGGAGTCCTTATAAGGACATCTACTGAAAGACCTGAAGTATTGGATAAGGGGACGGTTGTTATTGGAGGAATAAAAGGAGACGATGTAGAACAAGCTGTTGAACTTGCGGTAATAATGAAAGAAAATAATGAAGAAGTTGTATTACCAAATGATTATGAAGATACAAATGTATCTGTAAAAGTAGTAAAGTTAATTCAAAGCTATACGCATATTGTTGATAAAACTGTATGGGGAAAGTTATAGTATAAAAAGACTAGAAATTAATAGCTATTAAAAATATATAAGTATATTAATTTTAATATTAGATATGCTTATAGCAATATATTGCTATAAGCATATTATTTTTATTAAATATACTTGTTAGGGAGGAAGAATTTTTAATGTCAAGTAATATGGATATTACTTTTTTAGGTGGATTATTTCCAAGGGAAATTGAAGAAGAAATTGTAGCTAATTCTATTGGAAATATTGATAATGCAGCAAATGTATTACAGTGGAATTTCATAAATGGTTTAGAAGCGAATAATGGAGATCCTATAAATATTATTAATTCATTATACATAGGATCGTATCCTAAACGATATAAAAAATTATATATAAAAACTAGCGAATTCAGAAAAAATGTTAAATCCCAAAATATTAATGTTGGATTTATTAATATATTTGGTGTTAAGCAATATTTAAGATATTTTAGTATAAAAAAATATTTGAAGCTATGGGCTAATGATAAGAAAGAAAATAAAGTAATTATAGCATACGCATTAACATCTGTATTTGTTAAAGCACTTAAATATATAAAAATGGTTAACCCAAATATAAAAACTTGTATAATAGTACCAGATTTACCAGAATATATGAATACCTCAGATGATGTATCTAAAATATATAAAATACTTAAACACATTGAAATAAAATCAATAAGTAAAAATTTGAAATATATAGATAATTTTGTTTTGTTAACAGAGCAAATGTCAAAAGCTTTAAATGTAAATAATTATATTGTTGTTGAAGGAATAGCTACAGATATATTAAAACAAAAAGATGATAAGTTAAAAGAGAGTAAAAAAAGTGAAAAAATAATTTTATATACGGGAACATTAAATAGAAGATATGGCATATTAAATTTAATAAGTGCATTTAGGTTGATAGATAATAAAGATTATAGACTTATATTGTGTGGCTATGGAGACAGCATAAATGAAGTATTAGAAGCTGAAAAAACAGATAAGCGTATTATATTTAAAGGTCAAATTAAAAGGGAAGATGTTTTACAGTTACAAAATGAAGCTGACGTTTTAATTAATCCAAGGCAGAATAAAGAAGAATTTACTAAATATAGTTTTCCGTCTAAAAATTTAGAATATTTATCGTCAGGAACACCACTAATAGCATATAAACTGGATGGTATCCCAACAGAATATGATGACTATATTTATTATATAGAAAATGACTCAATTGAATCATTAAGAGATAAAATAGTAGAAGTTTGTGAAAAGACTAGAGAAGAATTAAATGCAGCAGGAAAAAGAGCTAGAGAATTTGTACTAAGTGAAAAAAATAGCATAGCTCAAACTAAGAAGATCTTTGATTTATTAGGAGAACAAAATGATAAAAAGAAATAAATTAAAAAATGAAGGTAGCTTAATTGACGTATTATTAATATTGACCATATTTTTATTTGCAATTGATTTCTTAAATAAATCAAATTATATAATATTAATATTAATGTTTAATTTTTCCATTTGGATGTTGACAAAAAAAAGATATTTATATATAACATATGAGCTTATTGTATTATCGATATGCTTTACGCTATATTTTTTAATATATAAAATATATAATCCTATAAGTTTGCAAAGTTTTATTGTAATTTGGATAGGCCCGATAATCGCGTATATAGTTGGATACCATATATGTGGGGAAATTAATGGTATAAAGATTAAACATGCATTACTTATATTAGCATTCGGAACGTTTATTCATGGAGCATTAAATATGATATTTTTTTTAAAAAAGGGAATGGATGGAAGACATATACCCGATATATGGTCAGGTATAGCTATGACAGCTACACTACAAGGAGTTTTATTTACAATGATTTGTAGTTTAGTATTTTATTCTATATTTATAGAAAAAAATTTTGGATTAAAACTTATAATTATAGGATGTGTTTTGTTTTCAATATTTTCAACAACACAGACTGCATCTAGAAGTATTTTAGTTATAGTAGCTATTGTATTTATGATAAATACAATATTATATCTATTTATAAATAGATATAATAAAAAGATAGTAAAAAAATTTTTAATTAATCTAGTATTGCTGATTGTTGTAGCATTTGCTATATATAATGTTTTTGATTTTAAAAATATATATCAACAATCGCCTTTGTATAAGCGTGTACATAGTGAATATGAAACTGAATTAGATAAAGACCCAAGATTTGAAATGTATGAAACCGTAATTGATGAAATGTTTGAATATCCTTTAGGAGGAAATAAAATTCAGGGAAGTTTAAATTACGCCCATAACTTATGGTTAGATACAGTTATAGAGGTTGGTATTTTACCATTTTTTATTTTAGTTATATACACTATAATGACTTTGATAACTATAATTAAATTTATGAAACATAACGGAATAAAAAAAGAAGATAAATATATGGTATTGTCTATATATTCAGCATTATTGCTGAATTTTTCAGTAGAGCCTATATTACAAGGTGTACCTTATATATTTATAGTTATGTGTATTATAAATGGAATGACAAAGAGAGTATTAGATCAAACTATTTATTTAGAAAGAATATCAAAAGTATAATGATACAATTTATTAGTTATGTAAATTATGAAAAAATTAAAATTAATTAAGTTAAAGTTGAGGAGTGTGATTTGGTGAATGAGGTAGTAAAAAGATTAGTATTTTATATTTTACGAAAAAAAATGGAATTAGGAAAAAGTGTATCTATAGGGAAAAAAACAAGAGTGAATTTTAAAACTGTAGTAGAAGGTGGAAACCGCATTGGAGAAAACAATATAATATCAAACTCATATATAGGTTATGGAACTTACACGGGTAGAAATAATAATTTAGCAAGTATGAGGATAGGTAAATATTGTTCAATAGCATCCAATATAAATCTAATTATGGGTACTCATCCTACGAAAATATTTGTATCGACTCATCCTGCTTTTTTTTCTTTAAAAAAGCAAGCTGGGTTTACATATGTGGAAAAACAATTATTTGATGAAAGTAACAATGAAAATAAAGCATTTAAAGTTATTATCGGAAATGATGTATGGATAGGTGACAATGTGAGCCTAATTAGTGGTGTGAAGATAGGAAATGGAGCTATAATTGGTGCTAATTCACTAGTTACGAAAGATTGTAAACCATATTATATATACGGAGGAGTTCCAGCTAAAAAAATAGGACAAAGATTTACAGATGAGCAAATAACTATTTTAAATGAATTAAAATGGTGGGATAGAAGTGAAGAGTGGATTATTGATAATATAGATAAATTTAGCAATATAGATGAGTTTATAAAGGAGCAATTAAATGGATAATATAGCTATTGTAGTAATTGGATATGATAGATTGCATTGTATAGAAAGATTGCTTAAATCTTTGGATAGAGCGGTATATGATGATTGTATAGATTTAATTATTAGTATTGATAATAGCGGTAATGAAGATTTATACAAGTATGTAAAAGAATTTAATTGGAAGTTTGGAAATAAAACAGTAATAATTAGGAGTGAGAGGTTAGGGTTGAAAAAACATGTAATTGAGTGTGGAAACTTGACTAAAGAATATGAATACATAGTAGTATTAGAAGATGACACTTATGTCTCACCGTATTTTTACAACTATACTAAACAAGCAATTAAATTTTATGAAAATAATGAAAATATAGCAGGAATATCTTTATACAAGCATAAGCGAAATATAGATGCTTCAAAAGTTTTTGAAAATGAAAAAAACGAATTTGATTCATTCTTTATACAATATGCGCAATCATGGGGACAAGTATGGAGCAGAAAAGAATGGAATAATTTTATGGAATGGTATAATAAAAATGGTGATAGCTTTGAGTATTCAAATAAAGTTCCCTCAAATTTATTCCAATGGTCAAATAAATCATGGTTAAAGTATCACATAAGGTACTGTATAGAGAATAATAAATACTTTGTATATCCAAATATAAGTCACTCAAGTAATTTTAATAATATGGGAAGCCATGCAATTGCCAATAGCCCTGCATACCAAACAGATTTAATGTATGGGAAAAAAGAATATAAATTTATGCCGTTTAATAAAAATGCAATAAAGTATGATTCATTCTTTGAAAGAGAGGACCTAGGGGATATGCTAGGAATAGACAGAGGTGAGTTATGCATTGACATATATGGAATGAAGCAAAATAAAGAAAATAAAAAATACTGGTTAACGACTCGATTAGAAGATTTTAGAATTATTAAGTCATTTGGTTTAGAATTAAAGCCACATGAGATGAATGTAATAAATCAAATAGAAGGAAATGGTATATTCTTATACGATACTAGTATTATTGAAAAAAATTATATCAAATCAAAAATACATAGATACAATTCACACTTGTACTATCAAGGTGAAGCAAATAAAGGAGACTTATTAGAGTATACTAAGTTTAAGTATACAGAATGGCTAAAATATGTAATTAAAAGAATAAAAAAATTAAAATAAATTCATGTAATGATTAGAAAAGAAACTATATGAGGGGTGAATAGTATGAAAATAGCTATAGCAGGAACTGGATATGTGGGTTTATCTAATGCGGTATTATTAGCGCAATATAATGAAGTCGTTGCAGTAGATATAATACAAGAAAAAGTAGACATGATTAATAACAAAAAATCTCCTATAGTAGATAAAGAGATAGAAGAATATTTATTGAATAAAAAATTGAATTTAGTTGCTACAACAGATGTATTTAAAGCATATGAGAAAGCAGATTACGTAATAATATCTACTCCAACGAACTATGATCCAGATAAAAATTACTTTAATACTCGAACGGTTGAAGCTGTTATAGCTAATGTATTGGCTATAAATCCAGATGCTACTATGATTATAAAATCAACTGTGCCGGTAGGATATACAGAAAAAGTAAGAACTATGTTTAAAACAGACAATATAATATTTTCACCAGAATTTCTTAGAGAAGGAAAAGCTCTATATGATAATTTATATCCTTCCAGAATAATAGTAGGAGAGAAATCAGACAGAGCAGAAAGATTTGCACAACTCCTTACTGAAGGAGCTATAAAGGAAGATATTCCAGTTTTATTTACTAACTCTACAGAGGCAGAAGCAGTAAAATTATTTTCTAACACATATTTAGCGCTTAGAGTAGCTTACTTTAATGAACTAGATACATATGCAGAAATTAGAGGATTAGATTCGAAACAAATTATAGAAGGGGTTGGATTAGATCCAAGAATAGGAACTCATTACAATAATCCTTCATTTGGATATGGTGGATACTGTTTACCAAAAGATACTAAACAGTTAAGAGCGAATTATGAAGATGTGCCTAACAATATCATTGGTGCTATAGTAGATGCAAATAGAACTAGAAAAGATCATATAGCAGATCAGATAATAGCTAGAAAACCTAAAGTTGTAGGGATTTATAGATTAACGATGAAAACTAACTCGGATAATTTTAGATCATCATCCATACAAGGTATAATGAAACGAATAAAAGGTAAAGGTATTGAAGTTGTTGTATATGAGCCAGCATTAAAAGAAGATACTTTTTATAACTCTAAAGTTATTAGTGATTTAGATAAATTTAAAAATATGTGTGATGTCATTGTATCGAATAGGTTAGCTAAAGAGTTAAGTGATGTAGAAGATAAAGTTTACACGAGAGACTTATTTAATAGAGATTAAATAAATTTAAATATTAACAAATGGAGAATAAAGGCATTTGCATTTATTCTCCATTTGTTAAATATAATATATATATTATAGTAACTATAATTATATGCAAATATATATATTTATTTTAAATTTACATACATTTGTATATAATACAACATTAAAACCGGGAGGAAGTTATGAGTAATTTAGCGAAATCGGCATTTTGGCTTATGGTAGTTACTATGTTATCTAAAGTAGTAGGATTTGCAAGAGAGATAGTACTAGGATACTTTTATGGAACAAGTGCATATAGTGACATATATATAACTGCTATGAATATACCATTAGTATTATTCGCAGCAATAGGATTAGCTATAGCAACAACATTTATACCTTTATATCACGAGGCGCTAGAAAATGGAGGAGAAAAAAGAGCTCTAAAATTTTCTAACAATATAGTATGTATTGTAGTAATTTTAAGCCTACTATTAGCTATATTTGGGTACATATTTGCACAACCTTTAGTAAAGTTGTTTGCAATGAATTTTACAGGAGAAAAACTAATACTAACTGTTCGATTTGTTAGAATATTGATGATCGGAATTATATTTATAGGGCTTAGTAATATAATGACTGCATACTTACAAATACAAGGTGATTTTGCTATACCAGGCATGATAGGTTTTCCTAATAATGTAATTATAATAGTATCGATAATAATAAGTGCACTTACTAAAAATATAAATATATTAGCAATAGGAGGGTTACTTGGGATGGTATCTCAATTTTTATTCCAGGTTCCATTTGCTATTAAAAAAGGATATAGATTTAAGCCAGTTATAAGCCTTAAAGATAAATATCTTAAGAAGATGTTATGGCTAGTAGTTCCTGTATTTATAGGTGTTGCTGTTAATCAAGTAAATACTATGGTTGATAGAAGTTTAGCATCGGGACTAGGGGATGGAGTTATAACTGCACTAAACAATGCGAATAGATTAAATGGATTTGTTATGGGTTTATTTATAGCTACATTATCGGCTGTCATATATCCTACATTATCTAAGTTATCTACTGAAGATAATAGGGAAAAGTTTGCAGAATCGGTAGCAACAAGTGTAAACTGTGTAAACTTATTAGTATTACCAGCATCAGTAGGAGCGATAGTGTTGGCTACACCTGTGGTAAGAATATTATTCCAAAGAGGAGCTTTTGATGAAAAATCTACTGCTCTTACAGCAACTGCATTAGTATTTTATTCAGTAGGTATGATTGGATTTGGATTAAGAGATATATTAGGCAAAGTGTTCTACTCTTTAAAAGATACTAAAACACCAATGATAAATGGTATGATAGCTGTAGCTCTTAATATCGTGTTGAATATAACGTTAGTAAAAGTTATGGGACATGGTGGACTAGCATTAGCTACAAGTTTATCAGCTATTACATGTATATTATTACTATTTGGTAGTTTAAAGAAAAAGATAGGATATTATGGACAAGATAAGATAAAAAATACATTTTTTAAATCATTAATAGCAAGTTTAGTAATGGGAGTTGTTACTTATTTTGTTTATAAGTTCTTTAATGGAATGTTAGGATTAGGATTTATACAAGAAGCTATATCTCTAGGAGGATCTGTAGGAGTAGGAGTCATTGTATATGCTTTATTAGTTAAGGTGTTTAAGGTAGAAGAGATAGATATGCTAATAGATATGGTAAAGAAAAAGGTAAAAAAAGCATAAAATCAAAATGCATTTAATTACGTGAATTAAGGGTATTTATTTTTACATAAATTAGGGAGGCATATTATGAAAAAGAAAGTAAGAAAAGCAGTTATACCCGCAGCTGGATTAGGAACAAGATTTTTACCAGCAACAAAATCTCAACCAAAGGAAATGCTTCCGATAGTTGATAAACCAACTCTACAATACATAATAGAAGAATCTGTACAATCAGGGATAGAAGAGATATTGATAGTAACAGGAAGAAGTAAAAAAAGTATAGAAGATCACTTTGATCGTTCTATTGAACTAGAGTTAGAACTTGAACAAAAGGGAAAAATAGAAATGTTAAAAATGGTACAAGATATCTCTAACATGGTAGATATATACTTTATACGCCAGAAAGAGCCAAAAGGACTTGGAGATGCTATATACTGTGCAAAGAGCTTTGTGGGAAATGAGCCATTTGCTGTATTATTAGGGGATGATATAGTAGATAGCCAGGAGCCTTGTCTAAAACAAATTATAAGAGTATATAATGAATATAATACTTCTATATTAGGAGTCCAAGAAGTAGCTAAAGAAGATACAGATAAGTACGGTATACTAGATGTTAAATACATAGAAGATAGAGTATACAAAGTTAATGATATGGTTGAAAAGCCACAAGTTGAAGAAGCTCCGTCAAATATAGCTATACTAGGAAGATATATTATAACTCCTGATATATTTGAAATACTTGAAAAGCAAGCGCCAGGAAAAGGTGGAGAGATACAACTTACAGATGCGCTTAAAACTTTAGCAAAGTATGAAGCTATATATGCATATAACTTTGAAGGAATAAGATATGATGTAGGTGATAAATTAGGATTCTTAGAAGCTACAGTAGACTTTGCACTTAAAAGACCAGAACTTAGAGATGAATTTATGAACTTTTTAACAAAAAAGATTGATGAAGCTAAAAGTACTGAGTTTGTTATAGATGAGGTTGCAGTCGATATAGAAATAAATTAATAAATATACATAAAGCTGAAGGCAAAGTAAAACTAGCCTTCAGTTTTTTTATATTTATATATGTTTTAACACCAGAGTACAATTTATTGCACTTATATAGTGCTTTAATTTTGACTTTTGTGCAATGATTATAATAAAGTATAATAAAATCAAGAAAGGGATATCAGATATGCAACTCAACATAAGGTTACAAAAAATATTAGACATACTATTAAATAATGATTATACAAAGCTTGAAAAAATAATGAAGTCATTAAATGTGTCTAAAAGAACTGCTTATTATGATATATCTAAAATAAATGAATACTTACAAAAAAGCGGACTAGAGATAACAAACATTAGAAACCTAGGATATCACATAAACCCATGTGACAAAGATGATATAAAAAAATTATTAAAATACTCAACAGATGATTATATACTATCACCAAAAGAAAGAAGTATAAAAATAATTATAGATTTACTAATAGGTTTAGAAAAATCGACTATAGAAAAATATTGTGACAGTCTATATGTAAGTAGAAACACTATTTTAGGTGATATCAAAGAAGTTAAGAAATATATAAATAAATATAACTTAATTCTTAACACTCAAGGGGGATATGTATTAGAAGGAAAAGAAAAAGAAAAAAGATACTTGTTTATAAACTTATACAATGAGTATGGATACCTTTTTTATGAATATGAACTAATTGAAGAATACAAATATATAAAAACAGAAATTGAAAAATTAGACTTAGATATTTTAAAACATAATAATCTAAATTACATCTTAATGTATTTAACTATTTTTTATAAATATTATTACAAGAAAAGCATGAACTGTTTTCATAAAGAAGATATTCAATTTTTACAAAATCTAACTTCTAATAATGATGCTGAAGTATTGTTGAATATTATAAGAAATATCATAGCTAAGGATATAAGTGATATGGAAGTTTACTATATACAAACATTTTTGGTTAGTGATAATGATATTAGAAAATTTTTCAATGAACACAAATTAAAAGGTGAATATATTTCTTCAGTTAAGATGATGATAAAAGAGTTTGAAAAAATATCATGTATATCAATTGATGATTATGAAACTTTGGAAAAAGACATACTTAATCATTTAATGCCTTCTTTATTTAGAATTAAATATGGTGTGTATTATCCCAACATAGTAAAAAATGAAATTAAGAAAAAGTATAAATCTATATATCAATTTACTAAGCAAGCTATAAAACATGTAGACAATTTAATGGATATGTTTTTAAATGAAGATGAAATTGCATATGTATCTATGTATTTTGGTGGATATACAAGTAAGATGGGTGTAGAAATAAAAATTCCTAAAATTGTTATAGTATGCAATTTTGGTATGGCTACTTCTCAATTATTAAAAAATCAGATACAAGAGTTATTTGACCTTATTGAAATAGAAGATATCTTATCTTTAGAAAAGTTTAAACAATACGATAAGTATTATGATTTTGCTATAAGTACTGTAGATATTGATGAAGATGTATCTAAGTTTATAAAAGTAAGTCCAGTACTTACAGATTTAGATAAGAAAAATTTAGTATCTCAAATTTCAAATGCTCAATCGACATTTAACAAAGAACAAGAAACAATAGATAAGATTATGAGTAGTATTGAAAGACATGCAAATATTTCAGATAAAGAAAAATTGAGAGAAGAAATAAAAACTATAATAATTAACAGTAGAGAGAAGTCAAAAATTCAAAAAGCTACACTTAAAGAACTTTTATACGAAGACACTATAAGTTTAAATAAAGAAGCTAGCGATTGGAAAGAGGCTATATTAGTAGCATCAGAAAATCTTATAAAACTTGGATATATCGAAAATTCATATGTGAATGCTTGTATAGATAATGTAGTCCAATTAGGACCATATATAGTAATAGCACAAAATGTTGCTATGCCTCATGCTAATCCTGAAAACGGTGTAAATAAGTTGGGAATGAGTATTACTACATTTAAAAATAAAATTAAGTTTTCTAATGATGAAAATCATAATGTGAAAATGATAGTAACTTTAGCACCTAAAGATAAGCAATCACATATAAAAGCACTTGCTTGTTTAACTCAGATGCTTAGAGATAAAGATAATATAGAAACAATTATAAATACAGATGATAAAAATATAGTTTTAAAACTAATAGACAAATATTCAAGGTAAACAGAAGAAAGGGAATAGTATGATAGTTAAAGTTATTAACCAGGTAGATGATTATAAAGAAGCTATAAAAATATCATGTGATATTTTAGAAAATAGAGGATCTATAGAAAAATCTTATTTTGATTCAATAATAAGTAAAATAGATGAATATGGACCATATTTCTGTATAGCACCAAAAATTGCAATGCCACATGCAAGACCAGAGGATGGTGCTAAAAAAACAGATCTATGCATTTTAAAATTAAATGAACCAGTAGATTTTTTGGGAAAAGAAACTAGTTTATTTTTAACATTAAGTTCAATAGATAGTAAATCACATTTAGAGCTTATGCAAAAGGTAGCAGGCATATGTATGGATGAAAGTAAATTAAATAAAATATTAAATACAAATAAAGAAGAAGAAATTATGGAGGTAATTTAAAATGAAAAGAATAATGGCAGTTTGTGGATCAGGATTAGGATCAAGTTTTATGGTTGAAATGAATGTTAATGAAATATTAGGAGAATTAGGGTTAAGTGGATATGAAGTATCTCATAACTCTTTAGCAGATGCTACACCAGAACAAGCAGATATATTTATAACAGCTAGTGACTTAGAATCAAGTGCATCTCATTTACCAAATTTAATAGTACTAGATGCTTTATTTGATAAAGATGAGTTAAAAGGAAAGTTACAAGCAGCTTTAGGATTATAGAAATTGATAATATAAAAAGACGTTAGGAGGGGACATTATGAATGGGTTTTTAAAAGTTATTGTAGATTTCATATCTGAACCAGCTGTGTTGATAGGGGTAATGGTTATAATTGGTTTAGTTCTTCAGAAAAAACCAATAGAAGACGTAATAAAAGGAACTATCAAGGCAATGGTTGGATTTGTTGTTATATCAGCAGCCGCTGGAGTTATAGTAGGTTCGCTTGAGCCATTTGGTAAAATGTTTGAATATGGATTTAAGGTAAGTGGAGTTATACCAAATAATGAAGCTGTAGTTGCTATGGCTATGGATGAGTATGGTACTTATACAGCTCTTATAATGACTTTTGGTATGCTGATGAACATACTTATAGCGAGATTTACTAAATTTAAATATATATTCTTAACAGGACATCATACTTTATTTATGGCTTGTATGATAGCTGTTATATTAGTTTCAAGTGGAATGAGTGGACCACATTTAATATTTACAGGATCACTTGCACTAGGGCTTATAATGGTTATATCTCCTGCAGTATGTCAGCCTTTTATGAAAGGAATAACTAAGAATGATTCAGTAGCATTAGGACACTTTTCTTCTATAGGATATTTCTTAGCAGCAGGAATCGGAAAGGCTGTAGGAAAAGGGTCTAAGTCAACAGAGGAAATGAAAGTTCCTAAGTCATTAAGTTTCTTAAGAGATTCAGCAGTTTCTATATCAATAACTATGTTGACTTTATACATAATAGTTGCATTAGTTGCAGGGCCTGAATATGTTGAAACAAATTTATCTGATGGTAAAAACTTTATAGTTTATGCTATGATACAAGCATTAACTTTTGCAGCAGGATTTATATTAATACAAAATGGAGTTAGACTAGTATTAAATGAAATAGTACCTGCATTTAAAGGAATAGCAACTAAGCTAGTTCCAAATTCAAAACCAGCACTAGATTGTCCAATAGTATTTCCTTATGCACCAAATGCAGTTCTTATAGGATTTATAAGCTCATTTATAGGTGGAGTAGTATCTATGTTAGTGCTAGGAGTAGCAGGACTTGTAATAATTATACCAGGTGTTGTCCCTCATTTTTTCACAGGAGCAGCAGCGGCAGTATTTGGAAACTCAACTGGTGGAAGAAGAGGAGCTATACTAGGTTCGTTTTTAAATGGAGTAGTAATATCATTATTACCAGTAGCATTACTTCCTGTACTTGGAAACTTAGGAATAGCTAACTCTACATTTTCAGATGGAGATTTTGGAGTAGTTGGAATATTTTTAGGTAAGATACAACAATTTGTAGGTGGATTTGGACTTACAGCAGTACTTGTGGGAATATTAGCAGTATTGGTTGTAATGAGTTTTGATTTTAAGAAAAGTGATGAAGTTAGGGAAGTAGCTTAGTATATATAAAAAATATTAAAAATAAAAGAGTGCATTCTATCAAAAATAGAAATACACTCTTTTATTTTTATTTAATTTATATTATTAATCTTTTTATATTTATCATTAAACTTTAGATAATATATATAAATTATAGCTCCTATGAACCCGCCTAAAGTATTTAACCATAAATCATCTATCTCACAAAATCTATAAGGTATAAATCCTTGGATAAACTCTACAAATAACGTTAAAGCAAAACAACATATAATAGTCTTTTTCATATTATATCCACTCTTTGAATAAACAAAAAATCCAAATGGAACAAATAAAGCTATATTACCTAGTGTTTGATATAAAAAATATCCAAAGCTGTTTTTCATAAAAATACCTATAGGTACCTTAAGTGGAATTAAGTTATAAATCTCAAATCCTTCATAGGCTACATTTAACTTAATAGGAAATAGGGTAGCAGAAAAAACAAATACTACCGACATATATAAACCCAAATTAGTTATTTCATTTTTAATATTTAAATTAGTACCCTTTATAAAACAAATTAATGATCTTGAAAAAATATAAATAGCTATAAAACACACTAAAACCATTAAATTAAAATCTATTACCAATATTAAAATCCTCCTAAAAATAATACTGTATAACTAATTATAGACTATTTATAAAATATAGATACAAAAAATTATTCGAAATAGGAATAAGTATGAAAAATAGATAAAGCTGATAAAGTATTGAGAAGGTTATAATATTGGAATAATAGGTATAGTCAGGATGTAAGGAAATAGTTTTAACTGATGAGAAAACTTAAAGTAAAAATGATAGTATAACAAATAAGCTAAGTTTATTTAAATTTTACACAAATTTGTATATAAAAGTAGCTAGGCAAAATTAGAAATGGTAGGAAAACATGAGTAATTTAGCAAATCAGCATTGACTGTTAATTTTGTAAGAATAATGATAATAGGAATAGTATTTATAGGGCTTGCTGTTAACCAGGTAAACACTATGGTAGATAGAAATTTAGCATCAGGTTTTGGAGATGGAGTTATAACTGCTCTTGATAATGCAAATAGATTAAATGGATTTGTAATTGGACTATATATATCCACTTTAGGAGCGGTTATATATCCCACATTATCAAAGTTATATAGTATAAACAATAAGTAAAAACTTGCAGAGTCAGTAGCAACTAGTATTAACTGTGTAAATTTGGTAGCAATATGTTGATAAGTATGGTAAAGAAAAAATTAAAAAAATCATAAGATAAAATAGTAGTAATAGATACATTTTAATTCGATTTAATAATAGCATATCTACAAAATAGATATTTCAAAATGAAATATCTATTCTTAACGTTACCGAAAAAAATTCGCAATAACTTATATCTAAATTAGATAAATATATAACTAATTATCCCTAATTTACCATTTTACATAAAAATTCGTCAACATCAGTAACACTAGGATGAAACCATTAGAACGTCTAATTTAAAATGTTACCAAATTAGGTACCCTAAGTGTTACCGAGAAAATTCGTCAACATATAAACCTAAAATTACTGTTGACAAAAAAACACCTAGGTCAACACATACTTCAACGTTTTTATAAATATTAAATAAAATTTCGATAATACTATTTATATATTAAAAAAGACATTTGAATACTAAAATATAATTTAGCTCCACAAAATCCAACTAAAGTATTTAACCATAAATCATATATTTCACAAAAACTATATTTCATAAATATTTGTATAGGAACTTTTAATGGATAGTCTAAATAATATTAAAGCTGACTTCTAAATTACTTGGGAATCAGCTTTTTTTAGTTATAATATATATAAATAATTATATATATTACTCTACACTTTTTAAACTATTTACCGAAAATAATAAAGAGAAGTTTGCTGATTATGTAGCTGAAGGTTTAAATTATATAAGCTTAGTTTATAATTACAATTAGCAATATCAGTTTATAATTACAATTTAGATAAGAGGTATTAGTATGAGAAAACCCACAAAGGTAATTTTAGGAATATTTATAGCTATAGCTATAATAATTTTAGGTTCATTTGGATATATTTATGCGAAGTTAGATTCTATTTATGTTAAAGGTTCAGATAATAAATATAAATCTAGTCAAGGTGAGGAACAAAGTGGCAAGATGGTAGATGGTATAACTAATATACTTTTAGTAGGTATAGATGGAACTCGTATAGATAAAGGAAATAGATCTGATTCTGTTATGTTAGCTACAATAGATAGTAAAAGCAAACAGTTAAAGATAACATCAATAGCAAGAGATACATATGTTGATATACCAGGACACGGATATGAGAAATTAACTCATGCATATGCATATGGTGGAATTGACTTATTAAAAGAAGTTTTTAAAAACAACTTTGATATAAATATAGATAAGTATGTAGCTGTAAACTTTATTTCATTTATAGATGTTATAGATGAGATAGGAGGAGTGACAGTAGATATAAAAGCTAAAGATATAAATGAAATCAATACTTATATAGATGCTTGCTATAAATACTATGGAGATAGAGAAAATAAAGCTCCTAAGGAATATATAACTAAGCCTGGGGTACAAAAATTAAATGGGTACCAAGCATTAGCATTTAGTAGAATTAGATATACTGATAGTGCTTTTGCAAGAGACAATAGACATAGAGAAGTTGCTCAAAGTGTTTATAACGAATTTTTAAAACAAGATCCTCTGATGTATAAAAAGGCTGCTGACATATTGTTAAGAAATACTAAAACTAATATAAGTCCTATGGAGATGATAGATTTAGGATTTACAGTTTATAATATAAAAGATAGTAATATTGAACAACTAGAATTTCCATTAGAAGGTCATAGAAATGGTCATATTATAAGCAAACAAAAAGGTTGGGTTTTAGAGTGGGATAAGGATTATAATTTGAATGCTCTACATGAATTTATATTTGGGCAACCTTATAAAAAGTAGTATAAAAAGCTCATAGATTATAATCTATGAGTTTTTTAGTAAAAATATTTTTATATAGATATAAGTTTAAATATGAAAAATAAATGAATGAAGTAAAGTTTTTGATAAATAAATGCTTTAATGTTAAGAAGTTAAAATAAAAAAACAATATTATTACAAATATGTTAAATTTATATTAAATTTATAAAAGTTTATATATAATATTATTTAGGCAAAGTTAGAAATTGGAGGAAGATATGAGTAGTTTAGCAAAATCAGCATTTTGGCTTATGGTAGTCACTATGCTATCAAAGGTTTTAGGGTTTGCAAGAGAGATAGTACTTGGATACTTTTACGGAACAAGTGCATACAGTGACGTATACATAACAGCTATGAATATACCTTTAGTGGTATTCGCAGCAATAGGAACAGCTTTAGCTACAACTTTTATACCGCTATATCATGAAGTCTTAGAACATGGTGGAGAAAAAAGAGCGTTAAAATTTTCTAATAACATAATGTGTATAGTAGTAATCTTAAGTTTAATTTTAGCCATATTAGGATATATATTTGCAGTGCCATTAGTAAAGTTATTTGCTATGAACTTTATAGGAGTAAAACTAGAATTAACTGTTAGATTCGTAAGAATAATGATAATAGGTGTCGTTTGTATAGGACTTAGCAATATAATGACTTCATATCTACAAATACAAGGAGATTTCACTATACCAGGCATGATAGCATTTCCTAACAACATAGTAGTAATAGCATCTATAGCGTTGAGTGCTATTATGAAGAATATAGATATTCTAGCTATAGGAGGATTACTTGGAATGGCATCACAGTTTTTATTCCAAGTGCCATTTGCAATTAAAAAAGGTTATAAGTTTAAACCTGTATTAGACTTTAAAGATAAATACTTGAAGAAGATGTTATGGCTAGTAATTCCTGTATTTATAGGAGTTGCAGTTAACCAAGTTAATACTATGGTAGATAGAAGTCTAGCCTCAGGGTTAGGTGATGGAGTTATAACTGCATTAAATAGTGCGAGTAAATTAAATGGGTTTATTTTAGGATTATTTATATCTACTATAGGAGCTGTTATATATCCAACATTGTCAAAACTATCTACTGAAAATAATAAGGAAAAGTTCGCTGAATCTATAGCTAATAGTGTTAACTGTGTAAATTTAGTAGTACTACCAACGACAGTAGGTGCAATAGTTTTAGCAACTCCTGTTGTTAGAGTATTATTTCAAAGAGGAGCTTTCGATGCAAAATCTACATCGCTTACTGCTACTGCTTTAATATTTTATTCAGTAGGTACAATAGGATTTGGGTTAAGGGACATATTAGGTAAGGTATTTTACTCTTTAAAAGATACTAAAACGCCTATGATAAATGGTGTTTTAGCAGTCATTCTTAATATTATTCTAAATTTAGCTTTAGTAAAGGTTATGGGGCATGGTGGTTTAGCATTAGCAACTAGCTTATCGGCTATTATATGTATATTATTACTATTTGGCAGTCTAAAGAAAAGAATGGGTTATTATGGGCAAGATAAAATAAAAAATACATTTTTTAAGTCGCTAATAGCAAGTCTTATAATGGGATTAATAACTTATTTTGCTTATAAGTTTTGTATTGCTATATTAGGATTAGGATTTATAAAAGAAGCCATATCATTAGGTATATCTGTAGGAATTGGAGCTATAGTATATGCTGTATTAGTTATAGTATTTAAAGTAGATGAGATATATATATTTATAGATATGATTAAGAAAAAGGCAACTAGAGCATAGGAAATCTAATAAATATTAACATAAAAATTAAGTATAAAAGAAAATATATATAATTTCTGTATTAAGAGTCTATTTAAAAATAGACTCTTTTTGTTTTTATTTTCTAGAAATAAGTTTATAAATTTATAGATATATACAAATTTATAGAAGTTTTGACTATCATAGAAAAAATATGAAAGAATTTAACTAAAGGAAAATTAATAAAATCAAGAGAATTGAGATAAAAAGAATATATAATAAGGAGTAAACAAATGAATAAGGAAAGTAAAATAGTAGCAGCATCAACAATATTAACAACTGCGGTAGTATCTGGGTTTACTTTATCTCAAGGACCTATAGTGCTTGATAAAGAAGAATATAAAAGGGTAGAACAAGAAGTGGCTGTAAAAGATATTGTAGCTAATTTAAAGGAAATTGAAAAAACAGAACAAGTAACTCAGGATTCGATTAAAGTTGAAGAAAACAAAGAACAAACTAAAAAAATTAAAACAAAAAATGAGCAAAAAAATACATATAAAAATCAAAACTACATTAAACAAAAAACTAAACCAGTAAAACTAGAGATACAAAGTTATCAGAAACCATCAATACAAGAACAAAAGCCACAACAACCAATAATATCAAAACCATCGATAAAGCCAGAAACACAACAACCACCGACATCACCGGAGCAACCGATAGAACCAGAAACACAACAACCACCGACATCACCAGAGCAACCGATAGAACCAGAAACACAACAACCACCGACATCACCGGAGCAACCGATAGAACCAGAAACACAACAACCGTCGACATCACCAGAGCAACCGATAGAGCCAGAAAATCCACAAGTAACAGAAGAATTAGATACGTAATTATTATTAAATAGATTTATAAAAAAAGTAGACATGTCTAAAAAACTTTATATAACGGAGGATATAGTGAAAAACATATTATTAAATTTGCTAAATTAAATTTAAAAGATAGAATGCAAGCTACAATATATATGAGAAATTTAATATTGATTAATATACTCTAATGATTTATAATTAGATAAACTAAACAACTAATTATTATACCTGTATAAATTTGACAATAAGGGTCAAGAGTTTCTACCAAATCACCGTAAATGATTTGACTACAGGAAGTTTATTTATTATATAGAAAATATAAACTCCTGTCTTTTGTGACAGGAGTTTTTTTATAAGCTTTCTTAAAGCATTTATGCAGGTACTACAATTCGGAGGAGTACTTATGGAAAAGTTAAAAGAAAAAATATTAACTGAAGGAAGAGTTTCAGGTGATGATATATTAAAAGTTGATAGTTTCTTAAATCATCAACTAGATGTAGCATTTTTAAATGAAATAGGTAAAGAATTTGCTAAAAGATTTGAAGGTAAAAAAATTGATAAGATACTTACTATAGAAGCTTCAGGAATAGCTATCGCATCAATAGCTTCTCAACATTTTGGAAATGTTCCAGTTGTATTTGCAAAAAAAGTTGAATCAAAAAATTTAGATAAAGATGTATATGAAGCTCAAGTATATTCATTTACAAAAGCTAAAAATTATACTATAAGAGTTTCTAAAAAATACTTAAATGAAGGTGAAAATATATTAGTTTTAGATGATTTCTTAGCAAATGGAAGAGCAGCTATAGGATTAAATGAATTAGTTGAACAAGCTGGAGCTAACTTAGTTGGAGTTGGTATAGTTATAGAGAAGGGATTCCAAGAAGGAGCTAAGCTTTTAGAATCTAAAAATATAAACTTACAATCATTAGTTGTACTTGATTCAATTAAAGATGGTAAAGTAAACTTTAGATAAAAAGTTGGGATATCCCGACTTTTTTATTTTTATGAATTAATTTGTAGAAAAAAATAGATAAGAATTACTATTAAATAATAAAAAAATATTATATAATCTAAATATGGGAAAAAATGGGTTAAAAAAGGGAGGTCCCATATGAGGTTAAAGATAAAATTGGTAATTGGGATTACCTTGATTTTAATAATGTTGGGGTTATCATATATTATTATAAACACTACTATAATGTATTATCAAGAATTTGGGAGTATTTCAAATTATCTTTATGAATATAAAGAAGAAAATAAAATATAATACTACGAAATTAAACTGCGTAAGCAGTTTTTTTATTTAAAAAATACTTAATTTACAATTTTGAAATAGTTGTTACGAATCTGTAATACAAAAAGATAGTTATATATAGTATAATTAATTCATAAGAAAAAATGACAGGAAACGACAGTTAGGGGGGAATTTTTATGAAGAAAAATATTTTTGAAAATCCTAAAAACAAAAATAGAAGAAGAAAGGTAAACATAAAAAGAGCATTTTTGTTAATGGTAGCTTGTTTAGTAATCTTTGGTTCGTTTAACAAAGTTAAAGCTTATGTAGATGAAGCTATAAAAGAAAAGCAAGAACAAAAGATTGCAGAACAAAAAAGATTAGCTGAAGAAGAGAAAAAACGTAAAGAGGCTGAAGAAGCTAAGAAAAAAATGATTGGTGTTAAGCATGGAGCGGAAAGTTATAGTTACAGTGCTAAAAAAGTTGAAGACAAGTTAAAAAAAATGGATTATTCTAATAACGGTGAAAAGATAGTATTTTTAACTTTTGATGATGGTACGTCAACTACAGTTACTCCACAGATATTAAAAACTTTAAAAGATGAAAATGTTAAAGCAACATTTTTTCTAACAGGACAAAATATAGAGCGTGGTGGAGAAAAAGCCAAAGAACTTATAAAGCAAGAATTTGAAGAAGGACATGCTATAGCTAATCACTCATATAGTCACGATTATGGTATATTATATCCTAATAGAGTTTTAAACCTAGAATCATTCAAAGAAGATTTTAAAAAGACTGATGATATATTAAAAGATGTTTTAGGACCTTACTTCTCAACTGAGGTTATAAGATGTCCAGGTGGACATATGTCTTGGAAAGGTATGCAACCTTTAGATAAGTATTTAGATGAAAATGGTATAGCATCTATTGACTGGAATGCTTTAAGTGGAGATGCTGAAGGAAAGAAAAAGAATCCTCAAGAATTATATGATTATGCTGTTAAAACATCAGCAGGAAAAGATATGGTAGTTGTATTAATGCATGATACTTATGGTAAAGAAAATACTGCTAAGGCTCTTCCTCAAATTATAAAATATTTCAAAGATAATGGATATCAATTTAAGGTTTTAGTATAATTATGTAAATTAAAAATTAAATTATATATAAAGAAGAGCTATATCTAAATAGAGATTAGCTCTTTTTTTATGTATAATTAAAAGTATGGAGGATATTATGAAAAATAGGATAAGATATTTTATAATTACAATTATAATTATGTTTATGGGGTTGCTATCTAGAAAGTTTATGTTTATATTCCCAAGAAATATTGCTCCTTTTATTGGAGATATGCTTTGGGCTATGATGGTTTACTTTGGATTTAGATTTTTATTTCCTAAATTAAATATTACAAAAAGTTTAGTACTAGCTTTTTTATTTTCTTTTTCTATAGAAATAAGTCAATTATATCAAGCTCAATGGATAAATAATATAAGAAATACTATAATTGGAGGATTGATTCTTGGACATGGATTTTTATTTGAAGATTTAATCAGCTATAGTATAGGAATAATTTTAGGATGTGTGGTAGATAAATTAAGTAAATAAAATTAAAAGCTATAGAAAAATTTGAATTTCTATAGCTTTTTAACTATTTATTTTAAATACTCGTCTATAGAGTTGGCAACAGTTTTAGCAGCAACAACAGCTTCTATAACTGTTTTAGCTCCATGTGTAACATCTCCACAAGCAAATACACCATCACGAGTAGTATGTCCACTATCATCAGTCATAATAAGACCCCTATTATTAACATCTAGACCTTTATTATTAGAAACTATAGTATTTCTAGGAAGTTGACTAACAGCAATTAGTATAGAATCACATTTAAATAGTTTTTCACTATCTTCTACTGTAATTAAAGAAGTTTTACCATTTTCATCTACAACTTTTTTAGTATCTGCTAAAATAATTCCTTCATTAACTATTTTAACAGGAGCTTTATAAGTCATAAATTGTACTCCTTCTTCAATAGCTTCATGTATTTCAGCTTTAGTAGCAGTCATATCTTCAAAGTCACGTCTATAAGCTACATAAACATCTTTAGAGCTATAATGTTTGGCACTTCTAGAAGCATCCATAGCAACATTACCAGCACCTATAACAACTACTTTATCACCTAAATCGTAGTTTTGAGGAGAACGTAAATAATCTATTGCATAATGAACGTGACCTAAGCTCTCACCCTTTATATCAAGTCTTCTAGGATTCCAAACTCCAGTACCTATAAATATAGCATCATATCCATCATCAAATAATTTATCAAGAGTTAATACAGGACCTACAACAGAGTTTATTTTAAATTTAACTCCCATAGATTTTAATATATCAACTAAGTTATCTATTATTTCTCTAGGTAATCTGAATTCAGGGATACCATATCTAAGTATACCACCTAATTGTTCATTTTTTTCAAATACAGTTATGTTATAACCTTTTTTAGCAAGTTCAAGTGCCACTGTAAGGCCAGCAGGACCAGAACCAACTATAGCTATATTTTTACCATTTTTATCAACTTTATCAAACTTAGCTTCTTCTAAAAATTTTCTAGAAATTTCTTCTTCTATTTTATAAAATTGAATAGGTTCACCTTTAATACCTCTAATACAGTTTCCTAAGCATTGATTTTCATGAGGACATACTATTGAACAAACTGCAGATAAAGGATTGTTATTAAATAAAAGTTCACCAGCTTCTTTTAATTTACCTTCTTTATATAAATTTATAACATTTGGTATGTCTGTATTAATTGGACAGGCATTTTTACATCTAGCATTTTTACATACCAAACATCTATTAGCTTCTAAATTTAAATCTAACAAATTATCACCACCTCTAATAATATATACTATTATACCCTAAAATAACTATTTATAATATATAATAAAGTCGAAAAATACAAATCTTGTTAGAATATTTGCGCAATTGACTATAAATTTGAGTAAATATATAATTAAAAGTATAAAATAGGAGGTATTTACTATGTATAGAAAATTATTAAGTCTTTTTATAATACTCTCGATAGGAATGATTGTTTTAGGATGCGAAAAACATGAAAAAACAAAAATTAATGTAAGTGTTGCAGTTAGTTTAAAAAATCCATTTCAAGAAATTGAAAAGTTGTATGAACAAGAAAATAAAGATATAGATTTAGTTTTAAATTTTGGATCTTCAGGTTCTCTAAAGCAACAAATAGTTCAAGGAGCTCCATGTAATATATTTATATCAGCTTCTAAAAAATATATGGATGAATTAAAAAAAGATAATTATTTGATAGATAATAAATATAATGAATTTACAAAAAATAGATTAGTTTTAGCTAGTAGTACAAAAGATATAAAAAGCATAGATGATTTAAAAAATAATGAATATAAAAAGATAGGAATAGGAGATTTAAAAAGTGTTCCAGTAGGTCAATATGCAAATGAAGTAATAATTAATAAAGGTATAAAAAATGACATAGAAAACAAACTTGTATATGGAAAAGATGCAAAAGAAGTATTAGCATGGGTAGTGTCTGGAAATGTAGATGCAGGATTTTTATATTCAAGTGATACAATAAACAAGAAAAATTTACATATATACAATATTGCAAATGATTTACACTCACCTATAGTATATCCAGTTGGAATAATTAAATCAGAAAATAATTTAGATCAAATTAAAAAGTTTAATAAATATTTACTTAGCAATGACGTTAAGGACATATTAAAAAATTATGGGTATGAATCATAAGTTTGACAACAATTTAGATAGGAGATTATCAAATGGATATTTCACCATTAATTATTTCGATAAAAACGTCTTTAAGTGCAACATTTATAACCTTTACATTAGGTATTTTAATTGCTTATAAAATGGCATGGTATAAAGGTAAGTATGAAAATATTATAGATACATTATTAACTTTGCCATTAATACTACCGCCGACGGTGGTAGGATTTTTTTTGTTAATTATAATAGGTAAAAATGGTCCTGTAGGAATTTTACTTAAAAACTTTGATATAAATTTAATATTTACTTGGACAGCGACAGTAATTTCAGCCACAGTAGTATCCTTTCCAATAATGTATAGGACTTTAAAAGGTTCATTTGAACAAATAGATAATAATATGGTATACGCAGCTAGAACACTAGGACTTAGTGAAAAGCAGATATTTTACAAAATAGTTATTCCTTTAGCTTATCCAGGAATAATTGGTGCAGTAGTGCTATCCTTTGCTAGGGCACTTGGAGAATTTGGAGCAACTTTGATGGTAGCAGGAAATATACCGGGTAAAACTCAAACTATGCCAATAGCTATATTTTTTGAGGCTGAAGGCGGAAATATGAATCAAGCAATGCTCTGGGTTATGATTATGATTGGATTATCATCTATAGTTATAGTAGTGTCTAATTGTATATCAAAATCTAAGCTTAGAAAACTTGGAAAGAGGGATTAAAGATGTCTTTATATATAGATATAGAAAAAAAGTTAAATAGCTATGTTCTAAAAGTAAATATAAATCAAAATAATAAAATTACTGGATTATTGGGGGAATCTGGTTGTGGTAAAAGTATTACTTTAAAATGTATAGCAGGACTTGAAACCCCAGATAAAGGAAAGATTATAGTGAACAATAAGGTGTTATACGATTCTAGTAAAAATATAAATTTAAAACCTCAAGATAGGAATGTAGGTTTTGTATTTCAATATTATGCACTTTTCCCTCATATGACAGTTGATGAAAATATAAAATTGGGGTTAATCAATAAAAGTAAATTTGCTACAGATGAAATTTGTAATGAATATATAGATAAATTTAATTTGAAGAAGTTAAAAGATTTATATCCAAATCAGTTGTCAGGGGGACAGCAGCAAAGAGTCGCATTGGCTAGAGCATTAGTTAAAGAACCGGAAATATTACTTTTAGATGAACCATTTTCAGCTCTTGATTATCATCTAAGAGATATTATGGAAGAAAATTTAAGAAATACACTTAAGAGCTATGAAGGTAACACTATATTTGTAACTCATAATATAAATGAAGCTTATAGAGTTTGTGATGATATAGTTGTATATGATAATGGATTAGCAATCAACAAAAGAAGTAAAGATGAATTATTTAAAAGTCCAAAATCGTTGAAAGAGGCTAAATTAACTGGTTTTAAGAATATATCAAAAATTAAATTTATAAAAGGTGAAGTTATTTATGCCATAGATTGGGATATTTATATAAATGTAAACAATATGAGTATAAATGAAGATTTAAATTATGTATGTATAAGAGAAGAGGATATAAAAATTAGTAATAATAGAAGGACTGAGGTATTTAATATGGAACTTATAAATATTATAGAAAATCCTTTTGACTATACTGTAAGTTTAAAAAAAGCTAAGTCTGATAAATTATCTCCTATTTATATTAATATAAAAAAGACTGATATGAATTCACTTAGTGGAAATTTTATAAATATAGAATTTGATAAAGATAAACTATGCTTTTTTTAACAACTAAATTTTAATAGAATCTGAGTTTATTGTATAATATTATTTGTGAAGGAGGAATTATTATGAATAATTTAAAGATAATATGTGATAGTTTATCTGATATACCTAAAAATTTAAGGGAAAAATATGATATAGAAATGGTTCCTTTAACTGTTAGATTTGGAGAAGATGAATATAAAGATGGAATAGATTTAGAACCTAAAAATTTTTATGACATGTTAAGAGAAGGTAAACTTCCTCAAACATCGCAAGCTACATATGCCCAATTTAAAGAAGTATTTGATAAATTTATAAAAGAAGGTAAAGAAATATTATACATATCGGGATCATCGAAAGCTACAGGAACTTATCAAAGTGCTGTTATGGCTAAAAATGATACTGAAGGAAAAATATATACATTTGATACTTTAAATTTTTCATATGGATGTGGTATGCAGGTTGTAAAAGCTGCTCAGATGGCATGTGAAGGTAAATCTATAGAAGAGATTATAAAAGAATTAGAGTACATGAGAGATAATATGTATGTTGTATTCTCTGTTGATGATTTAAAGTATTTACAAAGAGGCGGTAGAATATCTTCTTCTAAGGCGGTAATTGGTAATATGCTCAATATAAAACCTATATTAGAAGTTAAGGATGGACTAGTTACACCAGTGGCTCAAGCAAGAGGAAAAAAACACGTATTTGCTAAAATGGTTGATTTAGCTAAAAAACACTATACTGAGGGAATGGGTATTGCTATAGGACATGGGGATTGTGAAAGTGATATGACAAAATTAAGAGATATGACAAATAATGAGCTTAGAATTAGTGATATATTAATTACAGATGTTGGATCTTGTGTAGGGTCTCATGCAGGGCCAGGCATATTAGGAATATTTTGTGTTAAATAACTAATATAAGTAAAAATAAAAAAGCACATCATTTGATGTGCTTTTTTTATATAATAACTGACTAAGCAGCTGTATCTTCGTTATTTCCATTTCCACGGATTACATCAGCTCTAACTATTTTGTAGTTTTTGAATAATGCATGTCCTATAAATCCAGCAGCAATACTTACTACTATACATCCAGCAGCAGCCATTAAAGCAGGAGTTCCATTTTGTCCAACTGCTACAGCAAAACCTGCTATTGGAGTAGCCATACCAGGAACGCTTATTGCAAGTGGTGCAACATAACTACTTATTAAAGCAACTACAACACCTGATAATGCTCCACCTATAAAGTTAGTAGTGAATACTGGTATTGGGTTAGCAGATATTATATCTGATTGAGTTAAAGGCTCTATAGCAACAGCTATTGTATCTTTTTTATCACCAAACTTCATTCTAGAGAAGAATACGAAGTTCATGAAAGAAGAACCGAATACTGCTAATGCACCTATTGCCATTGGAAGACCTGTTAATCCTATTATAGATGTTAAAGCCATTGATGATAATGGAGCAGTAGCAACAACTGTTATTAAGCCACCAAGTATTATACCCATTAATATTGGAGATGTAGTAGAAGCAGCTGTTAAAGCTTGTCCTATTTGCATTAAAGTATCATTAACTATTGGGTTCATAACTTGAGCTATTCCTCTTGATAAAGGAGCAGCTATTAATATTATTACTATTAAGTCAAGTCCAGCAGGAGTTTTTTCCTCTAAGAACTTAACAACGAATGATATTAAGTAACCAGCAACGAATCCTGGAAGTATTCCGAATCCTGAAACTGATAAACCAACTAAAACTGCATAAACTGGAGAAACACCTAAAGCTAATGGAACTAATATAGCAGCGGCAACTCCACCTAAACTACCGTTTGCAGATCCAACTTGCTCTAAGAATTTTATTCCAAATTGTTGTCCAAATAATGAAGCGTGGAATGCTTCAACTAAGAAACTTGCACATGCAGCACTCGCTAATGCACCCATAGCTTTCATACCATGAGGAGCTTTGTAGCTAAATAAAGTGAATAATGCCAGTACAACTAATAATAATGCTGTACTTGTAAGTATTTGCATCATAATGATTGCCTCCTTAAATGTAAAATAAACAAATGCTTGTTATTGTTTTCCCGCTTGTCTCGGGAAGCTATGAGTCAATTATATTATAAAAAAACATTTTTGTAAATAGTTTAAATGTAGAAAAATGTAGAAAGAGTTAGAAAATAAAGTAAAGTTTGAAAAATAATGTTAAAATTGCAACCGCATCAGATTGCTGTTTTGGAGTGTTATTATAGAGTAGATATATGCTAGTTTATATTTTGAATAAGTAAGATTTTTTATGAAAATTGTTCTTAAATATGAAAAAAGCTGCTTTTAACAATGTAAAAGCAACTTTATTTATAATATCATTTTATGTAAAACATACTGGTCTAAGCAGCAGTACATTCGTTGTTTTTTTCACCACGTATTTCAGCAACAGTAACTATTTTGTGGTTACTGAATATTCTATGTCCTAATAATCCAGAGAATACACTTGCTACTATACATCCACCAGCAGCAATTAAAGCAGGAGTTCCGTTTTGTCCAACTGCTACAGCAAAACCAGCGATTGGAGTAGCCATACCAGGAACGCTTATTGCAAGTGGAGCAACGTACATACTTACTAAAGCAACTACAATACCTGATAATGCTCCGCCTATAAAGTTAGTAGTAAATACTGGTATTGGATTTGCAGATATTACATCTGATTGAGTTAATGGTTCTATTGCAACAGAAATAGTGTCTTTTTTATCACCAAATTTCATTTTAGAGAAAAATACGAAGTTTGTGAAAGAAGAACCGAATACTGCTAATGCACCTATTGCCATTGGAAGTCCAGTTAATCCTATTACAGATGTTAATGCCATTGATGATAAAGGTGTATTACCAACAACAGTTATTAATCCTCCTAGTATTATAGCCATAAATATTGGAGATGTTGAAGAAGCAGCTGTTAAAGCTTGTCCTATTTGCATTAATGTAGATTTTACAAGTGGATCCATAAATGTAGCGATTCCTCTTGATAAAGGAGCAGCAATTAATATTATAATTATTAAATCAAGACCAGCAGGAGCTTTTTTCTCTAAGAATTTAACAACAAATGCTGTTAAATATCCTGCAACAAATCCTGGAAGTATTCCGAAACCAGAAACTGATAAACCAACTAAAACTGCATATACTGGAGATACACCTAAAGCTAATGGAACTAATATAGCTGCAGCAACTCCACTTAAACTACCAGTAGCAGATCCAACGCTTCCTAAGAATGCAATATGAACTTGTTCTCCGAATAATGCACCATGAAATGCTTGAACTAAAAAACTTGCGCAAGCAGCACTTGCTAATGCACCCATAGCTTTCATACCATAAGGTGCTTTGTAACAAAATAGACTGAATAATGCTAGTACAGCCAAAAGTAATGCTGTACTCGTTATAATTTGCATCATAAAAAAATTTCCTCCTCGGTGATTAAAATAAATAGTCGTTACGCTTTTTAAGCAGTGATTAAAATTATATTATAAAATGTAAATTTTGCAAATAGTGCAAAATGTATGAAAATGTAGAAAAATGTAGAAAATAAAATAAGATTTAAAAAATATTGAAAAGCTTTAATAAACATGAATTGTTGTTTTGGTGTTGTTTATACAAAAGAATTAGTGTAAACTAGTATTTGACGATAATCTAAAGGGGTTGGAGGTGAAAGTATGAATGAAATAATAAAAGATATTATAGACTTTGTATCTAAAACTTTTCCAAAGATACATGCAAGTTTATATCTAGAATCTTTAAAAGAATATGCAGCAAATACTGATGTAAATAGAACTCAATTAAGAGCACTTGTATTCATAAAAAATAATGGGGAAATAACAATGACGGACTTATGTGAAAAATTAAATATAGAAAAAGGAAGTCTTACTACTATGGTAGATGACTTAACTAAAAAAGGATACTTAACAAGGACAAGGGACTTAAGAGATAGAAGAAAGTATATATTAAACTTAACTAATGAAGGAGACGTAATAGCTAAAGACTTTTTAGAAGAATTAGGTAAAAAGCTAGAATCTAGATTTTTAGAATTAAGTGAAGAGGATAGAGATAAGTTCATGCAGTCAATAAAAAATTTAGAAGATATACTTATAAAAGAAAATTTAAAATAAGTATATAAAAACCCAATTTGAGTAACAAGTAAAAAATAGGCATTCAATTGAATGCCTATTTTTTATATATTAGTTGCTAAATTATTTTTAATTTCAATATATTTTTCAATACCTTGCTTTAATATACTAGCAGCTTTCTTTAAATCGTTTTCATTTAATATATAAGCAAGTCTGATTTCGCTTTTTCCAAGACCCTTTGTTGCATAAAATCCTTCAGCAGGACATACCATTACAGTTTCTCCATCAACCTCAAATTCATTTAACATCCAAATTACAAAATCTTCAGCATTTTCTATAGGTAATTTAGCAAGTATATAAAATGCACCTTTAGGTTTTTCACATATAACTCCTTCAACTTTCATTAATTCATTGATAATACATCTCTTCTTTTTTTATATTCTTCATTAACTTCGTTAAAATAAGATTTAGGCGTTTTATATAATTCTATGGCGCCTACTTGATCAAGTGTAGACACACATAATCTTCCTTGACATAACTTTAGAACTTGGGATATGAAACTTTTATTTTTACAAGCAAGAGAGCCTATTCTAGCGCCACATGCACTATATCTTTTAGACACACTATCAACTATTATTACTCTATCTTTTACTTTATCTATATTACCAAAGCTTATATAATCAAGTCCATCATAAACAAACTCTCTGTAAACCTCATCAGCTATTATCCATAAATTATTTTCTATAGCTATATCAGATAGCATATAAACTTCTTCTTTAGTATATACACAACCAGTTGGATTTCCTGGATTAGATATTAGTATTGCTTTAGTGTTTTTATCTATTTTAGAAACTATATCTTCTTTTTTAGGTAAATGAAATCCCTCTTCTGGATGTGTAGTTATAGGTTTTACACAAACATTTATGCAAGAGCTAAATCCGTTATAGTTAGTATAAAATGGTTCAGGTACTAAGATATTATCTCCGGGGTCACAAGTAGCCATCATAGCAAATAGTAAAGCCTCACTACCACCATTAGTTATAAGTATCTCATCTTTTTTAAAGTCTATATCATATGTAGAGTAATAATTTATCATTTCCTCTATTAACTCAGGTAATCCTTGAGATACTGCATATTCTAACACATCACTATTAAAATTATTAATAGCATCAAAAAAGCTTTTAGGTGTTTTTATGTCTGGCTGACCTATATTTAAATGATAAACTTTTAATCCTCGTTCCTTTGCAGCTGTTGAATATGGAACTAGCTTTCTTATAGGTGAAGATTGCATAGATATAACTCTATTAGAAAAGTTCATTTTTAATACCCCCTATTATTTGTTTGAAAAATCTGTAAAATCTCTTTACAAGAGTATAATAGCAGAAGTTATATTAAAAATCATTCAATTTTTAATGTTAAAATAAAAGAGTAAGAGGATTTACATTTGATGTTAAAATCTGTAAAATTATAAATGTGTATTTGATTAATTTACAAAAATAGTTATAACAAAATATTATTGTGAAAATATTATATAAGATATAAATATATATGATTTGATATATAAATACTCTTAGAAGAGGTGCTTGGTATGAAAGATGTAAGAATTGACTTATTTAGTGGTGATATGGTTATATCTGCACCTGATAGGTCAAGCAGACCTACTGATATTAAACCAATTATGGATGAAGAAGAAGTTTATGATATATATGATTTAAATTGTCCATTTTGTAGAGGTAATGAAGAATATGCAGCTGAAAAAACATTTGAAATATGTAATGGGTCAGAGTGGGTTTGTAGGTCAGTTTATAATAAATACCCAATTATAGATGAAAGTTGTGAAGGTATAAGAGGAAATCACGAAGTGATGATAGATACTTATAGGCATAATGGTTCTTTTTATAACATGAGTGAAAAAGAGTTTAATAATATGTTTTTAATGTATAAAAATAGATATGAGAAGTATATAAATGATAAAGACGTATTATATGTTAGTATATTTAAAAACTTCTTAAAAAAAGCAGGAGCATCTCTAATCCATCCACATTCACAGATTATTTCCATGTCCATGGTGCCTAAAGATGTTAAAAATGAAATTAATATATTAAAAGAGTATTATGAAAACGAAAATGAAAGTTTATACAAAAAGACAATTAAAAAAGAATTAAGTTTAAATGAAAGAGTTGTGTATAATGGTAGTAAATTTATAGTATTAGTTCCTTATGCATCTATGTATAGTAATGAAGTTAGAATTATATGTAAAGATAGTACTAAGTTTGAAGATTTAGAAAATGATAATATACATGAACTTGCATATATATTTAAAAATTTATTTGAAAAAATATATAAAGTATGTGGTTATATGCCGTTTAATTTATGTATGCATTCACACCCTAAAAATATAGATTGTAGTGATTTATTTAATTTACATTTTCATGTAATACCTAGAAAATATAGTTTTGGAGGATTTGAGATAAGTAATGGAATTTATGTATCTTCTACACTGCCAAAAGACTTTGCAAAAAAAATAATATTTAAATAGATAAACAAAGGAGAAAAATATGAAATTTATATCATGGAATGTTAACGGACTAAGAGCTTGTGTTACTAAAGGATTTATGGATTATTTTAAAGAGGTAGATGCAGATATATTTTGTCTGCAAGAAACTAAATTACAAGAAGGTCAAATAGAATTAGAATTAAAAGGATATTATGATTATTGGAACTATGCCACTAAAAAGGGATACTCAGGTACTGCAATATTTACAAAGAAGAAACCACTTAGTGTAAGTTACGGAATAGATATTGAAGAACATGATAATGAAGGTAGAGTTATAACTTTAGAGTTTGAAGATTTTTACTTTGTAACAGTTTATACTCCAAACTCTCAACAGGGATTAAAAAGACTTGATTATAGAATGAAGTGGGAAGATGATTTTAGAAGTTATTTAAATAAATTAGATGAAATCAAGCCAGTTATAATGTGTGGAGATTTAAATGTAGCTCACAAAGAAATAGATTTAAAAAATCCTAAGACTAATAAAAAAAATGCAGGTTTCACAGATGAGGAAAGAAACAAATTTACTGAGTTTTTAGACTCTGGATTTATAGATACTTATAGATATTTTAATCCTGATAAAGAAGGAGTTTATAGTTGGTGGTCTTACAGATTCAATGCAAGAAAAAATAATGCAGGATGGAGAATAGATTATTTTTGTGTTTCTCAAAAATTAAAGGATAGATTAGTTTCAGCTAGTATTCACACTGAAATTTTAGGATCTGATCATTGTCCTGTAGAATTAGTTATAAAATAAAACATAAATTCATAATTTCTTTAATATAATTTAATATACTTTTAATAAGGAGGGAATTATGAATTTATTACAGCTTAAAGAAAAAGTTAATAAAGGAATAGCACTAGGTGCTAAAGTTGTTTATATAAAGGAAGATAGTCTTTTATTTGGAATAGAATCAATAATTAGAGATGAAGGAAATGAAAGTATAATATTTTTAAAATCAAAAGGTGAAAGTTTAAAAAGTGAAGATTTTTTAAATATTATAGATGGAATATATAATCAAATTGGGAATGTAGATGTATATGTAGGTAAAGACGAAAAATATAGAAGTGAAGATAAACCTGTGGAAATTGTAGAATTTGCACAGTATGAAGAAATAAAAATGTTATTTTTAAATGTATAAAAAAGAAGATAGGTCCTAATTTATAAGACCTATCTTCTTTTTTTATATTTAAATCCATTTTTAGATTTATTTTTAATAAATTTATTTGAAACTTTAGTTTTAGGTTGGGGTTGTGAAGCTTCATCTATTAAAAATTGATTTGTTTTCCCCATTTTATAAGCTAAATCTATAAGTTTTTTATCATCAGAAGTTAAATCTCTTCCTAATATTTTTTTGAATTCCTCAAATAAGCTATTATAATCAACTTTCTTCTTAGCTGATTTTGATCTAGTTCTATTAGGTTTTACTGGAGTATAAACATAAGTATCAGCAACTATATTTTCATTATAAATATTTTTAAGAACTAATGCTGTGTAATAAGCATCATTTAATGCATCATGATAAGCTTTATTTTCCTGAAGGTCTAATATCTGTATAGCGTTTTGAAGACCTATACTTTGTCCTGTTGGATTATTAAAGTAAGATGAAGCATATTGTTGAACGTTTATATAGAGCTTGGGTAATCCTTTTGATGGAAGTGAATAATAATTTATATTTCTGTACAATTCTTTTAAATCGCCTGATCCCCATACACACATTATACTGGACTTACTTGATATAAATTTTTTAAAGTCTTTATACACAGTATTAAATGAAGGCGCGTCTTTAACTTTATCTAGTGTTATATGAGTCATCTTACCAACAAAAGGATGAATATCTTTATATATATTTGGTTTTACAAAACTGCTAAATTTATCAATTATATTGAAATTAGCATCTAATTTTATAGCTCCTATTTGTATTATTTCAAAGGGACATTTTTCATCAGAGTATGTTTTATTATTCTCTTTATCAAATCCCTGATTAAATTCTAAATCGAAAACTATATATTCCATACAAATCTCTCCTAAAATTATTAGTTATTAATTTAGTATACCCTATGTAAAAAAAAATTTATACATAGGATTTTAAACTTAAGTTTAAAAGTGAAAAATATTGCGAATATTATATCTTTATACTATAATAATATAAATTAACTTACGAACTTAAACTACAATTTATTGTTAAATATATTGTAATGTACAATTCGTAAAATAAAATAAGTGAAAGGAAGAACAACAATGCAATCTTTATTATATGTTATAAAAAAAGAAAATCACAACGAAAAAGATTTAAAAGAAATACTATCTAAGCATAAAAATATAATGTTTGTTTCACTTATGGGTGTTGACCTAGGCGGAAACGCTATAGATGAAAAAATACCTATGAAAGTTTTCCTAGAAGATATTAATGATTTCTTAAATTCTGGTATACAAACAGATGGTTCGAGTGTTGAATTATATAACATAGCAACACTAAACAATGCAAAAGTAGATTTAATGCCGGATAATGATGCTGTATGGTATATAGATTATAATATGGAAAATATATGCGATAAGTGCAACTTACCAATAGGAACTTTAAAAATACCATCATTTTTATTGCATGAAGGTAAGAGAGTTTGTTCAAGAGGTATACTAAAGAAATCAGAACAGTATATAAAAGATTCTATACTAGAGATAATACATAAATATCCACACATGATTGAAGAATTAGAAATAGAAAACCCATATGATATAGAAAGTATAAATTTAACTTCAGCTACAGAATTAGAATTTTGGGTTAATACTCCAGAAGATAAAGTAGATTTAGAAGCACTTCATGTATCTCAAAGCCTTAAGGAACAATATTGGAAAAGAACAAAAGGAATAATTAGAACTTGTTTAGAAAATAGTTTAACAATACTTCAAAAATTAGGTTTAGAACCAGAAATGGGACACAAAGAAGTAGGAGGAATAACTAGTTCTATAAGCATAGATGGTAAAACAAATCATGCTATGGAGCAGTTGGAAATCGATTGGAAATATTCAACACCACTTCAATGTGCTGATAATGAGTTACTAGCAAGAGAAGTTATAGAGGATGTATTTTCTAGAAATGGACTAGAAGTTACATTTAAGGCTAAGCCTTTAGATGGAGTAGCTGGAAGTGGAGAACACACACACTTTGGTATAAGTGCAAAACTTAAAAATGGAAAAATAGTAAATTTATTTTCTCCATATAACATGACAAGTGATTATACAACTAAATTTGGATATGGGGCATTAATGGGTATACTTAAAAATTATGAAGTGTTAAATCCGTTTGTAACATCATCAAATGATGGGTTTAATAGATTAGTACCTGGATTTGAAGCGCCTGTGTGTATAGTTACATCATTAGGACATACTTATGAGTTACCATCTAGAAATAGATCTATTTTAGTAGGTCTTATAAGAGATATAAACAGTCCTTTGTCTACAAGATTTGAATTAAGATCACCAAATCCACTATCAAATACATACTTAGTTATAGCAGGAGCTTATCAAACTATACTTCATGGTATAAAAGCAGTAGCAGAAAGTAAATTAAGTACTAAGGACTTGGAAAAAGAATTATCTAAAGAAATTGGAGAAGATGGATTTTATTTAGAAAAAGATAGATCATATAGAGATGAGAATGATGTATTTGAAGATTATAGTATTGAAGAAAGAAATCAAAGATTTTCAATTCCACCAGCTACAGTTTATGAGAATATGAAAAACTTAGAAATTCAAAGTTATAAAATAGAATCTTTAATACAAGGGGATGTATTTACTGAGAAAATTATAAATTCATTTAAAACTGGGGCAATAGATAAATGGAAAAAAGAACTTAAAAATAGAATTATACAAGATAATATAGATATAATAAGAAGTTTAAAAAAATTACATGATACTGATGATATGAATACATTAGATGAAGTAGCTTGGGATAATATAAATAATTTAAAACATTATTTAATGAAAGATACTATGAGTAAAAAATCTTTATTTACTCAAATAAAGGAAGCTATAGAAAGTAAAGATTATGAACTAGCTTCAAAGTTACAAATAGAAATGAAAGATAAAATGAAAGAAGTGCAACATTTATATATACAATATCAAAAGAATATATTTTAAATTTTTATAAAAATATAAAAGAGCAATCAAGTAAAATCTTAATTGCTCTTTTTAATTTCATAAAATAAATTTACCTAAAAAATATGTGTACAGCTAAGTTTATTGTTAATAAATAAGCTATTATAGATGAATACTGTTTTATATTAAATTTACTTAAAAAATGAATTTTAGTAAATGTAGCTATCATCAATAAAAATAAAAGTATATATCCAGTATCAAATGATGTTAATTGTTCTCTTAAATAGTAAATATGAGGTATCATAAACACTAAAGCAAGTATTAAAGATATGGTATTAAGCTTATTAAGAGCAGGAAGTACTTTATTTATAGTTGATTTTAAATACTTAGAACTAATTAATAAATATATGTCTTGAAGTATGTATATAGACACATATATTAATATAAATATAGAAGATATAACTCCGAATAGGATTTCTTGATTTTTAAACATACTACCTTCCCCCTTATTAATATAGAAAAATAAAAAGTGTCCTCCAATATACTACTAAGTTTAGTTGTATATTGTGATTGTACATATTATGATTTTTGAATAATTTATAGTAAATTTGTCCATATTAAAAAACAGTGATGGAAAAGGAGGAAAAGCTTATGATTAAAACTTTTAAAATATTAATAATATTAAGCTTAATAACTACTATAAACACACTCAATGTATATGGATTAGAAAGTCAAGCTACTACAAATGAAGAAACTGTAAAAAATATATACAATTTAAAAATAGAACAAAAGAGCATAAATGAACAAATTTCTAAAATAGAGAAAGTAATAGAATCTAAAAGATCATATACAAATGATATAAATGATACTGAAGTTGTACAGTTAAGTTTCATTGATGATAGTAGTTTAAAAGATAATAATGAAATTCAAAAAACTTTTGAAGAAGAGATACAAGAATTAGAAAATTTAAAAAATCAATTAAATATTAATATAAATGATTTAAACGAACAAGAATCTAAACTTAAAGCTGATATAAAAGATACTATTAACTATGGATGTTGGCCAGTTCCAGGATTTAAAGATATAAGTTCACCTTTTGGATATAGAATTCATCCTATATCTAAAGAAAAAAAGTTACATAAAGGTATAGATATTCCCGCTAGCTATGGAACTGATATAGTGGCTACAGATTATGGAGTTGTAACTTTTTCAGGAGTTCAAAATGGGTATGGGAATGTTGTTTATTTACAACATTTTGATGGCAAAGTTTCCATATATGGTCATAATAGTGAAAATATAGTTAAAGAAGGAGATATAGTATCAAAAGGAGAATCTATAGCTAAAATTGGGTCTACGGGTAAATCAACTGGAAATCATGTTCATTTTGAAATAAGTGTAAATGGAGAATTAAAAAATCCATTAGATATAACAATCAAATAAATTAAGTGAAAAAATTATAAAAAATTATAAAAAATTATAATAAAAGCATAGATAATATCAAAAAGTTTTTACTTTATTATCTATGCTTTTTTATTTTTACTTTAAAATATAAGGAATATAACAAAAAAAGTTTATTTTAAAATATATATTTATAAAAAATATTCAATTGATTAAATATTTTAAAGTTTAAAGGTTAGAAAACTAATTTTCTGATTTTTCCAAAAAAAAAGAAATATTTATAAACAATTGACTTTACAAATTTATAGTATTATACTTATTCAATGTTAAGTAAAATAGTTAGATATCTAATTAAAAAAGAGGTGAATTAAATGGAGAATACAATGGAAGCTATAGCTACTAATAATTTATTATTTATATTTTCGGTAGTAGTTGTAACAGGTATAATATTGGGGAAAGTTAGTGAGCTATTAAAACTACCTGATGTAATATTATATTTGATTGCGGGGATAATAATAGGTCCTGCAGTTTTAAATATAATAAGTGTAGAATCTTTTCCAATAGAAAATAATCTTATATTAACCTTTGGATCGGCATTTATACTATATGAAGGTGGTAGGGAAGTAAATTTAAGAGTATTAAATAAAGTTAAAGTCAGTGTTGGGTTACTGGCAACTTTAGGTGTAGTAATATCTACTGTAGTAGTAGGATTTGCAACTAGTAAGATATTTCCAGTTTCTATAATGACAGCTTTATTAATAGGTGCAGTTATAGCATCAACTGACCCAGCGGCACTTATACCAGTGTTTAAGCAAGTTAATATAAAGAACAAAATAAAGCAAACTGTAGTTAGTGAGTCGGCATTTAATGATGCAGTTGGAGCTATATTAGTAAGTACTTTATTAGCAGTTATAACATCTGGTTCATTTTCAGCTGGAGAAAGTTTAAAAGAATTGATAGTTTCAGTTGTAGTAGGGTTAATTGTTGGTATGGCAATAGGACTAATATTTTCATTACTAGTATCTGATAAAAAGTGGGGAGTATTTCATTCATATGCTCCAATAATATCAGTTTTAAAAGTTGCATTAGCTTACGAAATAGCTACTAAATTACATGGTAGTGGATATATGGCTGTATTTATAGCAGGACTTATAGCAGGAAATAGAAAATTATTTGGATTATGGGTACCTGAAGAAGATTTTCATGCAGAACATTTCTTTAGAGAAAGTGTAGGAGCATTATGTCGTATGGCTATATTTATAGTTTTAGGAACACATGTAGACTTAGCTGCACTTGGTCAATATTGGTTACCATCATTATTAGTAGTATTAGTCCTAATGTTTGTGGCAAGACCTTTGGTAGTATTGATATGTACTTTATTTGATAGAGAGGCTAAATGGGAATTTAAAGATAAATTATTTATGATGTGGGTAAGAGAAACAGGAGTTATACCTGCTGCATTATCAGGGATAATAGTTTCTATGCAAATACAAGGGTATGAAATAATATCATCAGTAGTGTTTATGACAATATTAATAACATTAATAGTACAAGCTAGTACAACTAAACTATTAGCTAAAAAGTTAGATTTATTAGAAGAAGAAAAAGATGAAAATATAAAAGCTAAAGATGTAGCATAATAATAAAAAACTATCTAAAAAAGTTTATATTAAACTTTTTTAGATAGTTTTTTTATTTTTTATATATGAAAATAAAAACTTAACTAATCCAGATTAAATTTTATATAGATATAGAAGGAAAAAATAGATATTAATAGAATTTATTTTATATATAAAAATTTGAAAAATTCAATAAATTGGGGGTTGGTTAATGAAAAAAAGGTTATTAGGAGATGTACTAATTTATTTCATAGCTCCAATTATTTTATTTGCCTTTTTTAAAGAAAAGGCTAAATTTTATTCAACAATCATATCATTTATATTATTTATATCTTATTCTATATTAATTAAATATACTCAATGTAGATTTAATTTATCAGGAATATTATTTGCATCAATATATACTGTAATTCAATCTCTAAAGATAAGTCTAACTGATTCATATCATATATACATATATGATAGTTATTGCTTATTATTACTATCTATATTTATAATAACTTTAAATTTATTTAATAAAAATATATTTAAGCAATTATATATAGATGTTCTTAAGTTATTAAATTTAAGTCAAGTTCAAATCATGAATACTATAAAAAGGAATAATTTATATAAAGATTTCTATAAAATCACAAATATTGCAAATTTACACATATTGATACTAGTTTTAATTAGATTATATTCAATTATTATTTTAGGTAAAAATGAATATTTAAAAAACTTAAATTTAGAGATAGTTATATGTACCTTGTTTTTTATAATTGAAGCAGTGCTAGTTACTTATTTTAAAAGAAAGATAAATGATATATTGCAAAATGGAAAAATAAAAAATATTAAATTTATGAGCTCAGAACCTAGAGTGATAAACTTTGATAAATATAAAAATCTAAATAAATAAGGGACTATTCTAAACAGTCCCTATTATTTGTGTGACAAAATGTGCTATTTTATCTGAATCTATAGAGTTTTTAAACTTAGCCATATTATCTTTCATAAATGATATTCTATCATCTAATTTTTGCTTTACTAATGCATCCAATAATTCTTTTAAATCACTTTCATCGTTATATATAATACCTATGCCTTTATCTATAATAAATTTGGCATTTTCAATTTCTTGTCCAACTTTAGGAAGCATAACGACTATAGGTATTTCGCTTTTTATGGCTTCAAACAAAGTTGCACCGCCTGGTTTTGTTATTAATAGCGTATGCTCTTTTAATAAAGATGGCATGTTAGTTACAAAGCCAAGTACATTTATATTTTTAAGGGGTTTTTTATCAGTTAATTTATCATATAGTTTTTTATTTTTACCGCATACAATAGTAACTTCTAATTTATCACTATATTCATGTATTAATTCATCTATGTAGTAAAAAAAATCAGTTTCCATATCAAATAGACCTCTACCACCACCGACTATAAGCAGTTTATGTTTATTAGAGGTTAAGTTAGAATGGTTATTAAATTCTTTTTTTACAGGAACACCTGTGACCTTAATTATATTAGGATTTATACCTTTTTGTACGTATCTGTTTTTAATTTCATGAGAAGCGACAAAATACATATCTGTACTAGGGTAAATCCACTCTAAACTATCTACGACATCAGTAACTACAGTTATAGCAGGAACTTTAAAATCAGGATTTTTAGATTTAAAATGATCAACACAAGCACATGCCATTGGAAATGTAGATATTATAAGGTCTGGATTAGTATCTAAAATATACTCAGATAATTTAGGTGTATACATCTTATATGATACATCATGTTTTGAATCAAATGACTTTTTTAGATAGTAATAATAATTATAAAGTCCTGGAGTATATTTTGTATTAGCCTCATAAAGTTTAACAAGTGGTTTGTTCATTTTAGGAAGACTAGCACTTATAAAGTTTTGTATAACCACATTATATGTAGGTTCTTTTTCAAGAATGTAATCTCTAATAGCATTAGCAGCACTTATGTGTCCTGCACCAAATTGAGCTGTGAGAATTAAGATAGTTTTATTGGTATTATCCAATATATCACCTCTTCTTTATAAATTTAGCTGATGATAGTATTATACATTTATATAATTATTAAATCAAATATATATTAAATATATGCAAAGGAGTGAATAAATGGAAGGAACAGGTATAAAAAGTAAGGAAAATTTATATAAAGATTTTGAATTAATGGATTCATTTAGAATAGTAATATATTCAATAGTAGGTATATTTATATTTTTTATACCTATAAATATAAATGGACATACAAATACAATTTTATATCATATGTACTTTTTTATACAAGAAAAGTATATAGAATTAATTAAAATATATATTTTTATAATGGTATCTATAGGAGCAATATTGCCAATACTAAAATATAAAGATAAAGATTGTGATATTTTTAGTAATATAATTAAATGTATAAAACCTATAAGTATAATATTTATACTTATAATTTTCTCAAAAAAAGATTATAACTTATATAGTGATGATAGTTTACTATTTATGCAAGATTTAGTATTAAAATCAGTTATATTACTTTCACTAAGTTCTATATTTATGCCACTTATAACTGAATATGGTCTTTTGGATATAGTAGAAGCGTATTTTCATAAGTATATGAAAAAAAATTTTAAGCTAAGTGGAAAATGCATATTAAATATTATGATATATTTATTTATAGATACATTTAGTGGTATGTTTATGACAAATAAATTATATAAAAAAGGAAAGCTAAGGCATAATGAAGCTTGTATATTAGTTTCATGTTTTTCTTTTACTAGTATAATCAATTACTTTTATATAGCTGATGAATTAAAATTAGAATCTAAATTATTAACAATGATTATATCTTTATTTTTAAGTTTATTTGTAAACTATTTAGTATGTAGAATATGGCCATTAAAGAACAAGAAAAAGTCTTACTTAAATAAAACATCGTATAAAGAAAGTAATTTTAAAAAAGATAAATTTAAAAATGCTGTAAGAAAATATTTATTAAATAAGGAAAATAATAAGTTATCTACACTTATGATAGATAGTTTTAAAGAATCATTTAATATAATTATGACAATATTACCAAATTTAGTTATAATTATATTTATAGGAGAGTTTTTAATAAATAATACTGGATTAGTTAATACTATTAGTCATATTATACAACCGATTATGGAACTGCTAAAATTACCAAATAAAATACAATTAAGCGAGTGTATATGTTTAAGTTTATTTAATGCTAATAGAGTTATAAAGTTTATAAATAATGATATATCTAATATATCGATTTTTATAATATTTGTTATATCTATTATGCAAACGATATCAATAACTGGTAATATATTATATTCAAGTGGAATAAACATACCATTAAAAAAAGTAGAATTCATAATAATTGGTATGGAGAAATTATTAATAACTCTAATATTAATATCTTTAGTTTATTATTTAAATTTAATTTATTTATAGATAATAGGAGGTTTAGATTATGGATTATAAATCTGATTTAGTAAAAAAGTATTTAAATGATGTATTAAACATACCTAGTCCATCAGGATATACTCAAAACATAATGGAGTATATAAAAAAAATTTTAGAAACACATAATGTAGACTATAAAGTTACAAATAAAGGAGCTATAGTTGCGACTATAGAAGGGGAAGATACAGAATATCAAAAAACTTTATCTTGTCATGTAGATACGTTAGGAGCTATGGTAAAAGAAATTAAATCTAATTCAAGATTAGCACTAACTCAAGTTGGCGGATATATGATGCACTCTATTGAGGGGGAGTGTTGTAAAATACATACAAGAGATGGTAAGGTTTATGAAGGTACTATACAAACTACTAAACCATCTGTACACATACATTCAGATGCTAGAGAATTACAAAGAATTCCAGCTAATTATGAAGTAGTTATAGATGAAGAAGTATTTACAAAAGAAGATACTCAAAAGTTAGGAATAGAAGTAGGGGATTTTATATCTTTTGATCCAAGAGTTAAAATGACTGATTCTGGATTTATTAAATCTAGACATTTAGATGACAAAGCTTCAGTAGCAGCAGTTTTATATATAATAGAATATATAAAACTTGTTGGTATAAAACCTAAAAATACTATAAATTTCTTCTTTAGTAATTATGAAGAAGTTGGTCATGGTTCATCAGCAGCTATACCAGAAAAAACAAAAGAATTTATAGCGATTGATATGGGATGCCCTGGAGAAGGCCAAAATTCAACTGAGTATGATGTATGTATATGTGCAAAAGATTCAGGTGGGCCGTATGATTATGAGTTAACTACTAGACTTATAAATTTAGCTAAGGATAATAATATAGGATATAAAGTTGATACTTATCCAAACTATGGTTCAGATGCAGGGGCTATGATAAGAGCTGGATATGATGCCAAAACTGCTTTAATAGGTGCTGGTATATTTGCATCACATGGATATGAAAGAACAAATATAAAAGCTATAATAGAAACTATAAAACTAATAATGGAATATATTAAATAATAAAAAAGCTGTTAGACATATTATATAGTGTCTTAACAGCTTTTTTGCTAGCATTTGAAATGAGGTATGAAAAAATATTTAACATAGTATTGTGTAATGCATAGTATTGTGTTAATATAAAAATATGATAATTAAACAAGGTACTGTATAAAGCATAGTAGTTTGTTTATTGTAGAAAGGATAGAGTATATGAATACACAATTTAAAAAAGGTGTTTTAGAAATATGTGTGCTAGCTCTTATACATAAAAAAGATATGTATGGATATGAGATAGTACAAAATATATCTAAAGTAATTGAAGTTAATGAAGGAACTATATATCCTTTATTAAGACGACTTACAAAAGAAGGTTACTTTGAAACATATATACTAGAATCAAGTGAAGGGCCAGCAAGAAAATATTATAAAATAACTGAGCTTGGTAGAGATAATTTAATAAATCTTAAACGTGAATGGAAAAACTTCACTAGTGCGGTAGATTATCTTATAAATTTAGATTAAGGAGGTAGTTGTGTTGAATAAAAGAGAGTTTTTAGAGATATTAAAAGATTACTTATCTAATCATTTTTCAGATGATGAAGTTAATGATATATTAAGAGATTATGAAGAATACTTTATAGATGGCGAAATAGAGGGAAAAAGTGATATACAAATAATTGAGTCATTGGGGTCTCCTAAATCTATAGTAAGGGATTTGGTAGATGAAATGAATTCAAGCAAGATAAATTCAAGTAACAAAAGATTTGATAAAATTTATGATAATTTAAATAAAATTAAATTAAAATTTAGAGATAAGTATCAAAAATCAAAAGAAATTATAAATAATAAATTAACTCCAGACTTAAAAAATGATGAAGAAGGATTATCAACTAAACTTATAAAAATACTTTTAACAGTATTAAGTACAGGGTTAGTATTTATAGGAGTTTTATTTGTATTATTTATGATTTTTATAGGTATAGGAATAATAGCATCAAATATTGCATTCGTTACATTAATAATAACATCAGGTCCATTATTTGCTTTAGATAAATCTATAACTTTATTGATAATATTTACAAGTATAACTATATTAGGGTTTGATATTTTGGGAATTCAAGTATATATATATTTATTAAAATTAGGAAAAAAATTATATAAGCGTTATATAAATTGGCTAAAGAATAAAAAGATATATATAAATGCAAAAGAAAGAAAAGTAAATTATAAAGGAGATGATATAGATGAATAAAAAAATAACAGTATTTGCGGTTATATTAATTGTAATAGGAATTATAGGAACTATATCATCAGCAGTGAATGCCGTTCCATTTGCAACAAATTATGTAAATGAAATTATAAAAAAAGCCAATGAAGAAGTTAAGATATATGAAAAGAAAGTAGATATAAATAAATTATATATAGAAACTAAGAATTTAAATGTTGAGATAAGAAAAAGTGACTCAGATAAACTTATAATAAAACAAGTAGGTAACTTAAGTACTAATTCATTTACTATAGATGAAAATAATAAGGAATTTAAAATAAAATCAAATAATGAAAATAAATATTTAGATTCAAAAATACAAGGATTTGGTGATGCTATATTAAATATGATCAATAACTCTTATAATAAAATTATAGTATTTGTTCCAAATCATGTAGATATAAAGGTTAGAACTAGTGTTGGAGATTTAATAGTAGAAAATAAAGATGTGTTACTTAATAAAATAGAATTTAACACTTCACAAGGTCAAATTATACTGCCTAAAGAAAGTAAAAATCTAGAAAATTTAAAAATTAGTTCTATGGGAACTATAAATCTAAAAGTTAGTGAACTTTTAGGAATAAAAAATATAGATATAAGTACTCAAGATAGTGTTTATATAGAATCTACGCCAGATGATATATTTGTAGATAATATAGAAAGTTTCATACCAGAATCTATAAATATAATAACATCTAGTAGAGATTTTGATACTATAGATATAAAATCTAATATACCTATTGCTAAAAATTTAAATATAGATAATAAATCAGGAAATGTTTATTTAGATTTACCTGTAGATCGTTATAATATACATTTTGATTTAAATTCATTAAAAGGTATACATTTTGATAATGAAAATCAAGATGTTGAATCTGATAAATTAATAAATAAATTTGAAGGTAGTTTTAGAGACCAAAAAGAAAATGAATTAAAATATAATGTATATGTTAACTCAGATAATATAAATGTATATAAAAAATAATATAATTGAAATTAACTAAAGGAGCTTTTCAAAAGCTCCTTTATTATTTAAAAAACATTATTACTATTTTTATTAGTTAAATAAGAAGCCATAGCAAGCATTCCAATTCCTAATGTAAATTTAGCTTGTTGCTTGATTGCATATTTTGCAACAGGTACAGTTATTTTTCTAGTTTTAGGACTAATTAAGCTTACTCCTGTCAATACTGTTGCAGAAGCTGCTGTAGCGGTTATAACAGGATGTTGTTTAGCATAATCCTTTACATAGTCAACTGTAGTTTTAGGTTCATCAAAACACTCATAACTAATACCACAGCAATCATCATTATAATAATTTACTTTAGAATTGTCTTTTTTTTTAACATATTTTCCATATCTTCTGTCATTTCATTAGCTTTATCTACTATATCGTGAGCTAATGTATTAGTTTTTGATAAAAGTTCATTAGCTTTATTATCAGCTTTTTCTATATACTCTTGTCCTTTTTTTGTATAATCATCAATCTGATTATTAATTTTATTGTTATCCAATTAAATCACTCCAATCAACTATAATTTTATGTTTTGATAAATCTTTATTCAATAGTATATTATGCAATAACTAATATTTTATAGTAAGAAAAAAATAAGTTTAAAGGTAATTTATGTATAACTTTTAGATTTTATTAGTAACCAGAAAAAGCTACTTTCATATAATTATTATTAAGCATATTAATTTGCTTAGTTAAAATAAAAATACAACAAAGGAGTTTTGACTATCTATGACTATTATGAGAAAAAAGAAAAAATCTAATAATAGCTGTGCTATGAATTCAGGTTGTCATTGTAAAAAAGAGAAAGATACTTACTGTGAACCATGCAAAAAGCCAGTTTATAAAAAGTGCGATCCATGTAAGAAAGTAGATCCATGTAAAGATTATGATATGCATAAAAAACATGATATGTCTTGTTGTCCTCCAGGACCATGTGAAGACTGTGAAATAAAATTTGACGATACATGTGTTAAGCTAGCTCAACAAGCTGAAAAACTTTTCAAAAAAGCTTTAGACTGCGAATGTTTAGCAGTTGAATCATATGAAGAAGCTAGAGAATTTGATAAAAAAGCTAAAGCACTAGAAGCTAAAGCAAAAAGATTGGCTAAAGAATCTGTAGAAAATGAATGTGAAGCTGAAAAACTAAGAAGACAAGCAAATGACCTTTTATGCAAATCAGAAGAACTTTGCGAAAAAGCTAAATGTTTATACAAAGAAGCAGAAGCTGCAGGGGATGAGGCTGAGAGATTCTGTGAAAAAGCTAAGTGTTTATATGAAAAAGCGCAAAATGAAAATGAACAAGCAAAATGCTTATATTCTCAAGCTATGAAGTGTGATGAAAAAGCTATGAACTGTTATAAAGCAGCAGGAGAAAAAATAAAAGAGTATGAAGATAAATCTAAAAAATGTGAAGATATGATGAAAAAATGTCAAGATAAAATAAAAGGATGCTATGACATGGATGATTGTAAGAAAATGAAAAAAAGCTGTTATGTTGATTTAGGAATAGAAGAACCTTGCAAGCCTAAATCTTGCCATGATAAACACGACAAGTGTGATAAAAAATATAATAAGCATGATAAATGTGAAGATAAATATGTTAAGTGTGGTAAAAAAATGAATCCAAGTTGTGGTTGCGAAGTTAAATATGTATGCCCAACATACACTCAAAAACCTAAGAAAGAAATGAAGAAAAATAACGAATGTGAATATGGATATTATGATATGTTTGATAAATGTAATAAAAAAAATGAGTATTATTATGAAGATAATTACTGTGATTTAGATGATATCACTTTAATAAAAGAAGAAGAGACTGGACTATATATAAATCCAATATATAATATGGAGCCAATGCAATACATGGGAGATTTTGCTTGTAAGTACCCATCTATGGATGAACCATATATGCATATGGATAAAATGGGAATGGAAGAAATGCAAGATATGTGGATGAATTACTATATGTATATGCAAAATATGATGCAAAACATGATGCAAAATATGGAAGATTAATAATAAATAAATCAAAGCTCATAGTTAAGACTATGAGCTTTGATTTATTTATTGTAAAATAAGATTGAATAAAATTTATTTATATTAAGAGTAGGGGGCAATTAACATGAAAATTTTTAAATGTAGTTTTTATATATTAATTATAGGTGTAATACTTGTATTTGTTATTGGGTGTGATAAAAAAGACGTTAAAGATGTAAGTAATAATAATAAAATTAGTATTGATAAGAAAAAAGAGGAATTTACTCCAGTTTTTAAAAAAGAGGATATACCAAAATCTGTGTATGAAAAAATGTTGGGTAAGTCTATTCCTAATAAAGATTTAGTGGACATAAGCCAATTATCTTATTTAACAATTACATATTATGGATTTGATGATAAACCTCATATAGGAGAAATGATAGTTAATAAATCAGTTGATAATGAGGTTTTAGATATATTTAAAGAGCTTTTTGAAAAAAAATATCCAATAGAAAAAATGAGATTAATTGATGAGTATAATGCAGATGATAATCTAGCAATGAAAGATAACAATACATCTGCATTCAACTATAGAGTTATAGAGGGATCTAATGTATTATCTAATCATGCTAAAGGTTTAGCAATAGATATTAACACACTTATAAATCCTATGGTTAAAAATGGTCAAGTAAGTCCTAAAGAAGGAGAAAAGTATATAGATAGAACGATTAATGTCAAAGGAATGATAAAAAAAGGAGATGCATGTTACGAAGCATTTATAAAGAGAGGATGGACTTGGGGTGGAGATTGGAATACTTTAAAAGATTATCAACATTTCGAAAAATAAAGGAGATTATTTTTAAATAATCTCCTTTATTTTAAAATTTTATGGAATAATATTTTATTTAGTTAATTCAGCTTCTATTTGTTTATATAAATTTTCCATCATAGTGTTAAAACTGCGATTAGATTTCATATAATTAGAAACTAAAGGATGATTAAAAAATTTATCATAATCTCTATTTAGTTGACTTATTTTTTTTGATGCATCTTCAATTTTATATCTTGAATATATTAAATTTTTCTTTTTAACGTACTCATCAAATTGCTTTTTCAAAGATGCATTTTTATCTAACTCTTTTTTTGCTTTATTCATAGATTTAAACTCATTACTACTCCTAATGCAAAAAGCTAGTTCTTTTGCCTTTTCATTTATATTCAAATTATTTTCCCCCTTTAGAATTAAACAAAAAATTTGATGCCTATAAATTATTTTATAAAAAATATTTAGAAGTGTTACCAAAACTATAAAATTAAATTTGTATCAAATTTAATTTTATAGAATAGTATATATTATGAAACAAAAAGACCTATAAGAACTATACAACGTGGAAAAGAGACCTTTTTACAAGGTCTCTTTTATATTACACAAGTTATTATATTTTCATCTATTATATTTTCATTTATATCACTTGGGAATAAGTCTTTAATGAAAATATTTCTTAAAATTCCATGTTCATTTTTTTGTTGAGTCTTAAATTCAAATCCTTTGCTTATTATATTGTTAAGACTATGTATATTATCAACAGCAGAAACTGTAACTATATATTTTTTCTGTTGTGATTTAGCTATATCTATTCTTAAATCAAGTAATTTACTTTGTAAAGAATTGCCTCTATACATAGGATGTACCATAACAAAACCTGATATAAATGTATTTTTTATATCTTCTATGGAAATACCTAAAGAAGATAAAGTTTCTAAATCATTTATGTTAGGAACATCACAAAGAGCACAAGCAATAAGTTCTAAACCTACATAACAACCAATTATAAATCCACCATTTTCTATTGTTTTTTTCAAAGAGTCATAATCTCTATTTTTTAACCAATTTTTATTATCCATAGAATTACTTACTTCTTCATATAGTTTTGATATATCACCAAAATTTTCCTCACTTAAAAAACAGATATTTGCATATATATTATTAGTAAGAACATTATTTACTTTAGATAGTTTAACTTTTGTTAGCAACTAAGCACCTCTTTCCTTTGATTTAATGTTAGACAATTATACCATAAATTTGATTATATTTGATTAAAAAAATGTAAAAACTATAAAAAATATTATAATAGCTTTAAAATACTCCATATTCTTAAGCTTAAGTCTATTATTTGATAGGAGGCACAAATTTGAACTCAAGAAAAGAAAAAAACAAGAAAATAAGGAAAATACTAGTTTTAGTAGGTGTTTTTATAATTAGTACTATAACTTTAATACAAGCAAACAAAGAAAATATTAATACCTTTATAAGAAAAGGAGCTTCTACAAAATTAGAAGAGGATTCAGAGATTTCTAAATTCCAATTGTTACTTGAAAATTTATTTGATAATAGAAATAAAGCTATATTAACTAAGAATGATGAAGTTTTAAAAAAGCTATATGATATAGATCATAAATTTGGACTTTGGGCATATGAACAAGAAGTTACAAAAATGAAATATCTAGAAAATTGGTCATATAAACAAGGTGTTAAATTTAATGATATAAAAACTAGAGTTAAAGTTCGAAAAGTTAAAGAAAAAGAAGAAAATTTATATGGAATAATATGTGCAGTATCTACAGAATATAATTATTCATATGAAAATCAATTAGATACTAAAAATATGTTTAGAATAGGTACTTATCATTATCTTAATATGAGAATAGTAGATAATGAATATGTAATAACTAAAGAATGGTATACGGATCCATTTGCTGATTCATTACATCTAGACAATATAAAATCTGATGATATTAGAAATTATATTTTATCAAAGGAAAATCAACCAATAAGTTTAACTAATGAACAAACTAAAGCAATGGAATATGCTCACAAATATTGTGGAGCAGCAGCTGATGAAGAACATGGAATGAAATTTAATCCAAAATATAAAGATTTTAACCCAGATGGAGGAGACTGTGCAAATTTTGCTTCTCAAATAATGTATGAAAGTAAAAGATTTAAGAAAAATAGAATTTGGAATTATGAAGGTAATTCAGGAACTAAAGCCTGGGTAAATGCACAAGGATTTAAAAATTATTTATTAAATAGTGGAAGAGGGAGTTTAATATCTAAAGGATCTTATGAAGACGTGTACAAAACTGCTTACAATATGAGGCCTGGAGATATAGTAGCATACGAAAAGGGTGGAAGGATAACCCATGTATCTACTGTAACAGGATTAGATTCAAGAGGGTATCCACTTGTTACATGTCATAATACTGATAGATTACTAGTTCCATGGGATTTAGGATGGAGTGATAAATCTATAAGATTTCATTTAATAAAAGTTCATTATTAATAAAAATTAAAAAGTAGCTACTCTTTTAGGGTAGTTACTTTTTAATTTAAAAGGTTTTTATAATATAACAAAATCTAATTTATTTTAATATTGGTTAATATATGGTAAAATGATAATAAATATATTTTAATTTAGACTACTTATTAGGAGGTTCAGTATTTGAATATACTATTTTTTATAACACCCAAAAGTGAAGTAGCATATATATATGATGATTATACGATGAGACAGGCATTAGAGAAAATGGAGTATCATAGATACTCTGCTATACCTATTATAAATCGTAGTGGAGAATATGTGGGGACTATCACAGAAGGAGATCTCCTATGGTATTTGAAAAACGATTTGAAGTTAGATTTAAAAGCTATAGAAGATGTATATATATGTGATATAAAAAGACGAATGGACAATAAGCCTGTATCTATAAATGCTAATATAGAAGATTTAATATCTAAATCTATGAATCAAAATTTTGTTCCAGTTATAGATGATCAAAATATTTTCATAGGGATAATAAAAAGAAGAGATATAATTGAATATTGCTATAAAAAGATAAAGTCTTAAAAATCAAAAGAGTAACTTAAAATATTAATTTAAGTTACTCTTTATTTATATAAATATATTAGTCATTAAATTTAACCATATCTGTATATTTAGATTTTAAATCATTTATCTTTGAAGAATAAACTTCATTTTGTTTTTGATACATTAAGCTTTTAGCTATGTCATCTTTAACTTCATCAAGTTCAGATTGTCCACCTTCATTTCTATCTTCAACTTTTATTAAGTGATATCCGAATTGAGTTTTAACTGGACCTTTAACTTCTCCTTTGTTCATAGAAAATACTGCTTCTTCAAATTCAGGAACCATTTGTCCTCTTGGGAAAGTGCCTAAATCACCATCAGCATCTTTAGATGGACAAGAAGAATGCTCTCTAGCAGCTTCTTCAAATGATATTTCATTGTTATTTATTTTATTTAATAATTCATTAGCTTTTTCTTCGTTATCAACTAGTATATGTTTAGCTGATGCAGTTTCAGGTTTAACGAATCTAGTTTTATTAGCTTCATAGAAATTAGCTATTTCTTCATCAGTTAATTTAACTGATGCTAATACTCTGTTTATAGAATATTGCTTTAACATATTTTCTTCTATCTTTTTCATTTCAGCTTTAAAGTTTTCATCGTTATGTAAATTTTCTTCTTTAGCTTCAAGATAGAATAACTCTTGATTAACTAAATCTTCTAATAATCTTTTTTTGCCTTCTTCATTATTAAATTGCATAGCTTGGTATGGATCTAAGCTTTTTAAAGCATTTTCAATATCAATATTAGTTATTTCTTTTTCTCCAATAGTAGCTAAAACTTTTCTTTCCATAATATTAACTCCTTTGTAATTTGTTTATTATAGTATTAACTATTAAAATAAATAATATCAAAAAATTCTAGATATGTCTAATATTTCAAAACTAGTATCTTAAAAGCATAAATATCATTAAAATAGAAGCTATTATTCCAACAACTCCTTCTTCTAGCTTATATTTATGAACTTTAATTATTGATATATACATATATATAATTAAAAATATTAACTTTAATAAAAATCCAAATATACTAACTGAGAACATATAATAGGTATATGATGAAAAAATAAAGGATATGAGAGTAACTAATTTATAAAAAATCTCTATTTTATCTTCATAAATTTTAGTATAATTCATATAAGCTATATAAGTTACTATATATGTTATGCAAAGAGACGTATATATGATGAATAAAGATGAAGATAATTTGTTAAATTTATTATCTGTTAGTATAATACCTACGAACCAAAATATAATCCAAAATGCAAGAAATAAGAATTTAAATATATTATTGAATAAATTTAGTTTATTATATTTATTTGCCGTACTCAAACTTATCACTTCCTAACATTTAATCTATAAGATTATATACAAAAATTTTAAAGATATTCAATACAAATTTAATATGTATATATAATTATAACTATTAATTTATTTATTAAAAATATATATTAATAAAATTTCATAAAATATTCACATAAATCTTATGCTTTATAAATAATATATTAATAAAATATATAATAGGGTGATGTATATGTATAGATATTATACTAATGGAGTTTGTTCAAAATCAATTTTATTAGATTTAGATGGAGACATGTTAGTTGATGTTATATTTGAAGGAGGGTGTGCAGGAAATTTATTAGGAATTAAAAATTTAATAGAAGGTAAAACAATAGATGAAATAATAGAAACATTTGAAAGAATACCGTGTAAAAACAGAGAAACATCATGTCCGGATCAGTTAGCTAATGCACTAAAAATATATAAAAAATACGTACTAAATGAGTAAAAAAAAGCTTCTACTTTTGCATAAGTAGAAGCTTTTCCTTTAAATTATTTATCTAGTTACAACTATAGCTATTTTTTCATCTTTATTATAACTTATTTGTACTAATTGATTTTTCTTAACTTTCTCTAAGTCTTCTCCACCATATTTTATTTGTAGTTTATCAACTTTTTTACCTTGTTTTATTATAGCAACATATTCTTTTTTACCTTTTTTCTCAAGACTTATTAAGTTACCTACAAAAGGTTTAAAGTTTTGATACTTATCACCTTGTTTTTTAATATAGAAGTAAGCTCCCACAGCTAAAGCTATTTCAACACCAAATAAAACCCAGCCATTAACTTTTAAAGCTATACCACCAATCCAAATAACTAACATTATAATCATAGGTATAATACTTTTTCTAAGTAATAGTTTTCCCATTATTTCATTAGCCTTTTTTTCTGGACCAGTCATTGTTTTTGATCTAGCATATGATTGTGCAAATTTGTCCTTTAAGCTCATATTAATCCTCCTAGATTGTTTCAAATTTAAATTATGATAACAAGTCATGCTTGAAATTTAAAATATATTTATATTATGTACAAGTTTCATATTTAAATTTATATTCAAGCAAGTATAAATATATAACATATTTTATCATAAAAATATTAAAAAGAAAATAAAGGAGAATGTAAAATTTTAACGTAAAATAAAATTTTATCTTAATAAAAGTTTATAATTTTTATTATTTTATATTAAATTATAAAAATGTAACTTATGTTACAGAAAATAATCTGAAATTATTATAATATTAAAACACAGATAATTAAAACAAAATACGAACGATATATCAAAAGGAGAATTTAAAATGAAAATAGATAAAAACATATTAATAGGGGAATTAATAAGCAAAAAACCAGAATCTGTAGATGTACTTATGAAGTATGAAATGGGATGTTTAGGATGTCCATCAGCTCAAATGGAAACTTTAGAACAAGCAGCATATATACATGGAATAGATTTAGAAGAATTATTACAAAAACTGAATGAAATATAAAAATAAAAAAAGATACTTCGGATGCGGAGTATCTTTTTTTATTTTTATATAAATTTTATGATTATTGTATAGACTTTATTTAAAAATAGGATTAATATATTAAATGTTGCAACAATTAGTTTTGGAGGGAAGTGTTTAAGTGTTACCAAAGTTATTTAAAATGATAAAAGAAAATGAATTAACAAAAGAGCAAGTAGGTAAAGATGTAATAGCTGGAATTATAGTTGCTATAATAGCTCTTCCTTTATCTATAGCCTTAGCAATATCATCTGGAGTATCTCCAGAAAAAGGACTTATAACTGCTATATTTGCAGGATTTATAATATCTTTTTTAGGTGGGAGCAAGGTTCAAATTGGTGGGCCAACAGGAGCATTCGTTGTAATAGTTTATGGTGTAATTAAAACTTATGGAATAACAGGACTTATAACTGCTACAATGATGGCAGGAGTTATATTAGTAGTTATGGGATTACTTAAATTTGGATCTTTAATAAAATATGTTCCACAAACTATAACAGTAGGATTTACTAGTGGTATAGCAGTAACATTACTTACAACTCAGTTAAAGGATTTTTTTGGATTTAAGATAAAAAATGTACCAGCTGAGTTTATAGGTAAAATAGGAAGCTATATACAACATATATCCACTTTCGATATAGCATCATTTCTAATAGGAATAGCTTGTATTTTTATATTAGTTTACTGGCCTAAGGTAAACAAGAAAATACCAGCATCAATAATAGTATTAATACTATCTACTTTAGTAGTAAATTTATTTAACTTACCAACAGATACAATAGGGACTAGATTCAATGAAATATCATCATCTATACCAAAACCACAAATACCACATATAGACTTACAAACAATTACAAAATTAATAAAGCCGGCTATGACTATTGCTTTATTAGGTGCAATAGAGTCACTACTTTCATGCGTAGTTTCTGATAATATGATAGATGACAAGCATGATTCAAATATGGAATTAGTAGCACAAGGACTTGGGAATATAGCTTCTTCAATATTTGGAGGAATTCCAGCAACTGGAGCTATAGCTAGAACAGCAGCTAATGTTAAAAATGGAGGAAGAAGCCCTATATCAGGAATGGTACATGCTATAACATTATTACTTATAATGGTTATACTAATGCCTCTTGCTAAGCTTATACCTATGACTACGTTAGCAGCAATACTTATAGTAGTTTCTTACAATATGGGAGAATGGTCACATTTTAAAGAATTGTTATCTTCAAGCAAATCTGATGTTTTAGTATTAATTATAACTTTTACACTTACGGTAGTATTTGATTTAGTATTTGCAATAGGTGTAGGTATGGTTGTTCATTATATACTTAAATTTGTAAAAGATAGAAATGAAAAAGCAGAAGATGAATTAGAAGCTGCTTAATGTATATTATTTAAATTTCTATATAATTAAATTTAGAAAAAGAAGTGTGAATTATATAATTCATGCTTTTTTTTTATTATATTGGGAATAATAATCTTTAATATAGATTTTATGGAGGTTTATATGAAAAGATTACTATATTTATTTCCAATGATTTTTTTAGTAATTATATTAATAGTTGGGTGTTCTGAAAAAGTTGTAGATCAAAAGTTAAAGGAAGATAAGGTAATTCCAAATAAATTAACAAGTGAAATGGGTAAGGGTAAAATTATAATAACTACGCCTACTGATAATTCAGAAGATGGAGAAACACCAGTTATATACATAGATGATTATAAAGGATTAGTTCAATTAGGTCTTGAATCAAAAGATTTTGATAGTTCTAAGTCTAGCTATATATACATAGATGAAAAATTAAATACGATAGAAGAACTAGGTAAATCTAATTCTATAAATTTAACTATATATGAGGAAGATTTAAATGAAGGTATACACAAAATTGAAGTAGTACAATATCATAACAATAAAACAAGTGGAACACCTATAACTTATAAAAATTGCAATTATAAAATAGAAAAAAGATAACTTGTTTAAAAAATAACTTTATTTAAAGTCATTGTAGTAGATGTATTTTATTGTTAATATTTACTTAAAGCATAGTATGTTAATAAGATGACTTTAAGGAGATAGATATGGAAAAAAAATATATAATAGCACTAGATCAAGGAACGACTAGTTCCAGAGCGATTTTATTTGATAAATATGGTAATGTAGTTTCATCTGCACAAAAAGAATTTACTCAGTTTTATCCAAAGCCTTCTTGGGTAGAACATAACCCTATGGAAATTTGGGGAAGTCAAAGCGGGGTTTTAAGAGAAGTTTTGGAAACTTCATCTGTAAGGCCAGATGAAATAGCAGCAATAGGTATAACAAACCAAAGAGAAACTACTATAGTTTGGGATAAAAACACAGGAAAGCCTATATATAATGCTATTGTTTGGCAGTGTAGAAGAACCGCAGATATATGTGATAGATTAAAAGAAAAAGGATTAGAACCTATCATAAAAGAAAAAACAGGATTAATAGTAGATGCTTACTTTTCAGCGACGAAGATAAACTGGATATTAGAAAATGTGGAAGGTGCAAGAGAAAAGGCTGAAAATGGAGAACTTTTATTTGGGACAGTAGACACTTGGTTGATATGGAATTTAACTAGAGGGAAAGTTCACATTACAGATTATTCAAATGCATCTAGAACTATGTTATACAATATAAAAGAATTAAAGTGGGATGAAGATATATTAAATGAGCTAAATATACCAAAAAGTATGCTACCACAAGTTAGGCCATCAAGTGAAATATATGGATATACAGATGGAGAAATGTTAGCAGGGGCAAAGATACCTATATCAGGATGTGCAGGAGATCAACAAGCTGCACTATTTGGGCAAACTTGCTTTGAAAAAGGTAGTGTTAAAAATACATATGGAACAGGTTGTTTTTTATTAATGAACACAGGAGATAAAATAGTTGAATCTAAGAATGGATTACTAACGACTATAGCCTGGGGAGTGGATGGAAAGGTTAATTATGCATTAGAAGGAAGTATATTTGTTGGTGGAGCATCCATTCAATGGTTAAGGGATGAACTTAGATTAATATATGACTCAGGACAATCAGAATATTATGCAAATCAAGTAAAAGACACTAATGGAGTTTATGTAGTTCCAGCATTTACAGGACTTGGAGCACCTTATTGGGATATGTACGCAAGAGGAGCTATATTTGGGTTAACTAGAGGAGCAAAAAGAGGTCATATAGTTAGAGCAACATTAGAATCTATTGCATATCAAACTAAGGATGTTTTAAATGCTATGCAAGAGGATTCTGATATAGATTTAAAATGTCTTAGAGTAGATGGTGGAGCTAGTGCTAACAACTTTTTAATGCAATTCCAATCAGATATATTAAATGTTAATATAGATAGACCTAAGGTTATAGAAACCACAGCTTTAGGGGCAGCATATCTTGCTGGACTATCAGTAGGATTTTATAAAAGTGTAGATGAAATTAAAGAAAAATGGGAAATAGAAAAAGAATTCATACCTAATATGGATGAAAGAAAGAGAATAATATTATATAAGGGATGGAAAAGAGCAGTTGAAAGATCACTTTTATGGGCGAAGGAAGATGAAGAATTAGTATCTGAGTTAAATAGCATAAACTAAAAATATTTAAAATATTTTCATATGTAAATTCATACAATTTATTAAATACATATTATATAAAAAATATGGAGGTATACATATGAAAAAGTTTAAACAAATTTTTAGTTTGGTATTTATAAGTATTTTTTTATTAACAGGATGTAGTAGAATAGAAAAAAATATAGAAAATAAAGTACCGAGTGTAAATAAGACTCAAGGTGAAAACAAATCTGATACTGATAATAAAGGAAATGAGGTTTCAAATACAAATCAATCAAAACTTAAAATTTTAAGTAAGGATGCTAATACAAATGAAACTATAGTTACAGGAAGTGTATCAATAGATGAAAAGTTATCTATAGAAGATAAATTAAATTTAGTTATAAGTGAAGTTTCAAAAGTACAATTTGAAAATGCTCCTATAAAATGCTTAAAAATAAAAGATAATATAGCATATATAGATATTAGTGAAGATCAAAATGAAAAATTTTGGAGTAATAGATTTTTCCAAGGAAGCACTGGTGCAAATATAACTTGCTATACTTTAGTTGAAAGTTTACTTCAAAGAGAGTATAAAGGTGAATGGGTAGATGGGATATACTTTACTTATGGAGGAGAAAAACATGTAGAGTTTGACCATTTAGATACAAACTTCTTTGGACATATTATAAAAAGATAATTAAAAGGTAGTGTAACTAAATTAAGAAAAAATAGTTATACTACCTTTGTTTATATTATTTATTTTTAATTAAACAGCCATTACTTACTAATTTAAATCCATGATTACTTGTCAATTCATTAAGTAAATCATCTGGATTATATTTACAGTAATTTATTAAACAGTATTTTGTATCGTCTTCTAGTTTATCAAATTCATTATACATATCAAATGATGTAGCCATTTTAGTCATATCATCTCTAAGCTTGTCCATATCAACTATTGAGTGAGAAAGCTCAAAAGGAAGTTCTTCATTTAATATCATATTCGCTATAGTCTCTAATAGATTTTCTTTATTTTTAAAATCTATAGTTACTAATTTATTTTTATATTCAGTAATACGAGATGATAACTCATCTATATAATTATCTAATTTATCATCTACAAAGTTTATGAAATTTTTTTGATTAAATAAATTTTGAACATCTGAAATTAGTAAATTATTCATATGTTCTTCCCAAAGAAGTAATGCAAATTTATTATAGCTAGAATCAACTATAGGCTCGCCTTTATAGTTTTCAAATCTAGGATGAAGTCTATTATGATACTTTGCGATGCAAACTCTAAATAAATTTCCTTCATGACCTTTAGGTATATAATTTATTATAAATTCATCCATATCGCTTCCTATATAAACTTTTTCACTAGAAAGTAATTTCTTAGTATTATCTATTTTATCCTTTGAAAAATCTATTCTTGAATCATTAATAGCTATTTTATATATCAGTTCTTTATATATTTTTTCTACTATATTATTTAATTCTAAATTATAATTGTATTTCATATTCAGAAACCTCCAAATTTTAAGTCTTTTAGTATATACCCAAAAATTAAAATTATAATCTATAAAAATTTAATATACAAGTAATATATTAGAATAATAAAAGTTAAAAAAGTTAAAATTAACTATATCAGAAAAATCTTAAAAAGGGTGGTATAGTGAATATAAAAAGATTTAAAGTAACTGGATTTATAATTTTAATATGCTTAGTTATCTTATCATTTATGAGTAATATAGGATTTAGAAGAAATTTAAGCGTAGATTTAAATAAAAAGATAAAACAGGCATTTATAGAAGAATTAAGAGATAATGAAACTTATAAATGGAGTAGATATGATTCAGAGAAATGGGTAAATAGTTATAAAATATTAAATATTAATCAGCTAGGATATAAAACTTATAATATAGATGTAGAACTTATATTAAAAGATTTGTCAGGTAGAAACTCTACGGTTAAAGATAATTTTATAATAGATATAAAATAATAAGAAAAAGTCTAAATAAAATAATTTTTATTTAGACTTTTTGCTTAAATTTATCTAGTAAATATGAAGTTATTACTATCTGAAAGTTCATTATTAAAAACATATCCATCGTAATTAAAGTTTTTAAGTTCATTTATATTATCTATTTTATTTTTTATTATATATCTAGTTAAATAGCCTCTGGCTTTCTTAGAGTAAAGACCAATAACTTTATATGAGTTACTATTTTCTCTATAATCTTTAAACTCTATGTTAATAATATTAAAATCTTTAGATAAAGATTTAAGATTTATAGCTTTAGAATATTCATTAGAAGCTAAATTTACTAAAGTTTTATCATTTTGATTTAAAAGCTCATCATATAAATAAGAAGTTAGTTTATTTTTCCAAAATTTATATAAATCATTTCCTAATTCATTTTTTAGTTTAGCTTTCATCTCAAGTCTATAAGATTGGATTAAATCAAATGGTTTTAAAATGCCATATAATCCAGACATAATTCTTAGATGATTATTAGCAAACTCAAAATCATCATCATTAAAATCATCAACATTTATACAGTTAAAAACTTGTCCATCAAATGCAAGTATTGCTTGTAAATATTTACTTTTATCAGTACCTAAAATTTTATATCTATCGTAATTTAAATTAGCTAAGTCATCACTTAAATTCATAAAATTTCCAATTTCAATAATATCTAAAGATTTTAGTATATCTATAAGTTTTTTTATGTCTTTATCAAAGAATGGTTTAGAAAATTTAATATCTACATTTCTATCAAAGTTCATAGTTGTTGCCGGGGAAATTATTGTTATCATTATGTCACCTCAAAATTTATTTATATATAATATATATCAATAAAATAAGAATCTAATCAATAAAATCAAAGTTTTTAATATAATATAATGTATATATTTTTTTAGTATATAACTAAAGGGTTAGAGGAGGAGTTTAAAATTAATAGGGTAGAATTAAAAGAGCTATCAAAGAGTCAATTAAAAGGGCATTGGACAATTCCTGTAGTATTAACACTGTTATATGTTGTATTGTCAACTGTATTAAGTTTATTTCAAGATGAAACTAGCTCAATTATAACATTTATATTAGTTTTTGGCCTTGGGGTATGGGCAACTGTAGGATTACCTAATTTTTATCTAATGTTCATTGAAAAAATAGGAAATGTTAGTTTTAGTGATTTATTAGTATCCATGAGTAAATTAGTAAAATCACTAATTTTTACAATTATAATAAGCTTAGTTGTATTCGTATCAATGTTTATAGTAATGTTTGTTGTTGGTGGAGCTATTGCTTCATTTATTTTTACTGATATAACATGGGGACTAGGAGCTATTATAGGAATATTGGTAATATGTTTATTCATTATTGCACTTACAATATTTGATTTAGCTTTAGCTTTAACTCCATATATAATAATAGAACACGAACATTTAAGTACTATTGAAGCTATGAGTTTGAGTATAAAGATGATGAAAGGTAATAAATGGAGATATTTTGTTATACAATTAAGTTTTATAGGATGGGCAATTCTTGCTATTATTACATTAGGAATAGGTTATTTATGGTTAATTCCATATGTGAGTTTAACGCAAGCTAATTTTTATAGAGACTTAAGCTTTAATAGTATAAATAATTAAATAAAATAGCTATCTAAATTTTTAGATAGCTATTTTTATATTTTTTATGAACTTTGTAATTGTTAAAAGTATTTATTATATAAATAAAATTAAACATATACTAATCTGTGGACAGAGTTTAAACAAAAAAGTAAAATGTAGATTAGAGGATTAACTTTCAAGGAGAACAAGATTTTATGGGAAATAATAAATATAATTTAGAACATATAAAAATATTTAAAAATATAGATGATAGCACAAAAGAAAAAATTTTTAGAAATGGAAATTTAATTTCTCTAAATCAAAAACACATATTATTTAATGAAAAAGATATAGTTGATAAGGTATATATTCTAGTTGAAGGAAAGGCTTCTATATTTAAAATAAGTGAAAATGGAGATAGAAAAATAATATTTATATTAAACAAAGGTGAGATGATAAATGAAATAAGTTTAGAATTTAAAAAATCTACTATAAGTTGTGAAGCATTTGAAGATTGTTTAATACTAGAATATAATTTAAAAGCTTTTTTAGATATGATGAAAAATGACTTTGAATTAACCAAAAATATTATAAGTTATATGGAAAGGCGAAACAGAAGATTATACAGACAAGTTAAAAACTCTATTTCAATAAAAATAGACAAAAGATTAGCTGCAAAACTTTATAGGCTAGCTAATGAATATGGAAAAGAAATAGATGGATGGCATTTTATAGATTTAAAAATAACTATAACTTATTTATCTGATATGTTAGGATGTCCAAGAGAAAGTTTATCAAGAGCAATGAAAATCTTAGAAAAACATGAACTTGTAAAATTTATAAATAAAAATATATATGTAAGAAAAGCTGAAATAGCAAAATACTTTAAAGGGAATTAGGAACTAAAGTATTTTGCTATTTTTATATTTAAAAATTGTTAGATTTTAGTCAAAGTGTGATATATATCACGGAAGTAAAATTAAAATAATGTTAATATTTATTTAACAAACTAATAATTGAGAAGGTGGGTTATATGAAAATAAAATTATCTACAAGTGAATTTAATAATTCATTAAAGAAATTAAAAGAAAAATATAAGTTATTTGCACCTGTATCATTGCCATACAAAGGAACGTACTCAGATACAGATGTAATTAGATATAAAGAAGTAGATAGTATAGAGGAAATTGAGTTAAATAAAAAGTCAAATTTTTCTCCTAAGGAAATTGTTTTACCAATATCGCAAACTCTATTTTATTTTACAGAAGATGAATTTAAAGAAGCTAATCAAAAATATGATAAAGATATATTAATTTTTTTAAGAGCTTGTGATATTAATGGGATTAAAAGGATAGATGAGATATATTTAAGAAACGGAAAAGAAGAAGATTACTTTTACAAAAGAATTAGAGAGAAAGTAAAATTTGTTCTTATAGGATGTAGTAAAAGTTTTAGAAATTGCTTTTGTGTAAGTATGAACTCTAATAAAACTGATAATTACTCAATAGGTCTGAATTTAAGAAATGATGAAATACAATTACATATAAATGATAAAGAGTTTATTAATTACTTTGATGGAGAAGTTATAGATTTTGAAGTAGATTATGTCAAAGAAAATGATATAAGCGTAAGTATAAATAAAAGTATAAATCCTCTTAAGGTGAGCATGGATGATATGTGGAGAGAATACGATGATAGATGTATAGCTTGTGGTAGATGTAACTTTGTATGTCCTACATGTACATGTTTTACTATGCAAGATATCTTTTATAAAGAAAATGAAAATGTAGGAGAAAGAAGAAGAGTATGGGCATCATGTCATGTGGATGGATATACCGATATGGCTGGAGGACATTCATTTAGAAAGTTACGTGGAGATAGAATGAGATTTAAAACTTTACACAAAATATATGATTTTAACAAGAGGTTTGGATATCAAATGTGCGTTGGATGCGGTAGATGTGATGATGCATGTCCACAGTATATATCTTTTTCAACTTGTATAGAAAAAGTAAATGACCTAGTAAATAAGGAGGAAAAATAATATGAATCCATATATACCAGTTGGAGCTGAAATTTTAGAAATAATAAAACATACAGAGATTGAATGGACTTTTAGAACAAAGTGTAATTCTAAAGGTGTATTGCCAGGTCAATTCTATGAAATATCAATACCTAAATATGGAGAAAGTCCTATATCAGTTTCTGGAATAGGTAAAGATTATATAGATTTTACAATAAGAAAAGTAGGTAAGGTTACAGATGAAATATTTAATTATAAAGTTGGAGATAAATTTTTCTTAAGAGGGCCATATGGAAATGGATTTGATGTTTCACTTTATGAAGATAAAGAAATTATAGTAGTAGCTGGAGGAAGTGGATTAGCACCAGTAAGAGGTATAATGGACTATTATTACGATAACTTTGGAAAATGTAAAAGCTTTAAGCTAATAGTAGGATTTAAATCACCTAAAGATATTTTATTTAAAGATGATTTAAAAAGATGGAGTGAAAAACTAGATGTTATAGTAACTGTGGATAATGCAGAAGAAGAATATGAAGGGCATGTAGGTCTTGTAACTAAATATATTCCAGATCTTGAAATTAAAAATATGGATAATGTATCGGCTATAGTTGTGGGACCACCTATGATGATGAAGTTTACAGTAAGAGAATTTTTAAAAAGAGATTTAAATGAAGAAAATATATGGGTTTCATATGAAAGAAAGATGTGTTGCGGAGTAGGTAAGTGTGGACATTGCAAAATGGATGATACTTATATATGTATAGATGGACCTGTATTTAACTATTTTGAAGCTAAAAATTTAATAGACTAGGAGGGTAAGATTATGATAAGAGATTTAAATACTAAGAAAGTAATGAAAAATGCATATAGAATAACTAAGAATAAATATGAAACAGCTCTTAGAGTAAGAATCCCTGGTGGATGTGTAGATCCAGAAAGTCTTATGATAATTTCTAAAATAGCAAATGAATATGGAAATGGGCAAATTCACATGACAACAAGACAAGGGTTTGAAATATTGGGGATTCCTATGGAAAAAATGGATGAAGTTAATAAGATAATACAACCAGTTATAGAAAAAATGAATATAAATCAATATGAAAAAGATAAAGGATATCCAGCTGCAGGTACTAGAAATATAGCTTCATGCATTGGAAATAAAGTCTGTCCTAAAGCTCAATACAACACTACAGAATTTGCAAAGAGAATTGAAAAAGAAATTTATCCAAATGATTTTCACTTTAAAGTAGCATTAACAGGGTGTCCAAATGATTGTATTAAAGCTAGAATGCATGATTTTGGAATAATAGGTATGGCATTACCTAAGTTTGAAAAAGAAAGATGTGTATATTGTGGGGCATGTGTTAAAAAGTGCAAACAACTTTCAATAGAAGCCTTAAGTGCGCAAAACTATAGACCAGTTAGAGATCATAAAAAATGTATAGGATGTGGAGAGTGTGTACTAAACTGCCCAACAAATGCATGGACTAGAGATGAAAAAAAATATTTCAGACTATCTATAATGGGGAGAACAGGAAAGAAAAACCCAAGACTTGGAGAAGATTTTATAGTTTGGGCAGATGAAGAAAGTATAGTTAAGATTATAAAAAATACTTATAAATATGTTGAGGCGTATATAGATAAAAATGCTCCAACAGGAAAAGAACATGTAGGTTATATTATTGATAGAACAGGTTTTATGGAATTTAAAAAATGGGTATTAGAAGGTGTAGAATTGCCGGATATAGCACAAGTTAATGAAAATGTGTATTGGAGCGGAATAAGATATAAATAAAATGGATGACTCAAAATAGAGTCATCCATTTTTTATTTATTTTAATAAATTATAAAAAATACTTGAACTATAAGTGTATTATATATATAATACACTTATGAAGTGTACTACTGATATAGTACAGTAATACGGAGGTGAGGATATGAACTTTATTCCAAATGACAAAGAACCAGTGTATATACAAATTATAAGATACATAAAACAGCAAATTGTAAGGGGAGATTTACAGCCTGGAGACCCTATACCATCTAGAAGGGAGATGGCAGTAAATATTAAGGTAAACCCAAATACTGTTCAAAAAGCATATAAGGAGATGGAAGATATGGGGATAATTACAACTCAAAGAAACTACCAAAGTAATATAACTACAGATAATGAACTTATAACTAGAATAAAAGAAGATTTGATAAATGAGTCTATGAATGTTTTTATAGAGAATATGAAAGCTATAAATGTAAATAAAGAAGAACTTATAAAAATAATAAACGATAGATATTAGGAGGTGGGGTTGTGATAGAAGTTAAAAATGCTAAAAAGAGATACAAAAAAGTTAAGGCATTAGATGATATATCTTTTGAAATACATGAAGGTAAGATAACTTGTATATTAGGTATAAATGGGGTTGGAAAGTCAACTATTTTAAAAGCTATATGTGGACTTATAAAATTAGATAGTGGCGAGATACTTATAGATGGTGAAAAATTAAATTATAAAACTTATAATAAAATAGCTTTTGTTCCAGATGTAGACAATTATTTTGCACAATTAACTATAAAAGAAAGCTTTGAATTTATGAAAGAGTTTTATAAAAACTGGGATGAGAAAAAAGCTTATGAAATGCTTGAATTATTTGAACTAACAGATGATAGAAAAATAGCTAATCTTTCAAAAGGTAATATAGCTAGAGTTAAAATAATATTAGGTTTTGCTCAAAATGCAAAATACACAATACTTGATGAGCCATTTTCAGGGATAGACATATTTAAAAGAGAAGACTTCTTAAGTGTAATTACAAAGTATATAACAGATGAACAAAGTATAATAATAACAACTCATGAAATAGCAGAAATAGAGATGATAGCAGATGATGTTATTTTAATAGATGAAGGAAAGTTATCTTTAATATTTAATGCAGAAAAAACTCGTGAAGAAGAAGGGAAATCTATAATTGATAAGATGAGGGAGGTGTATAAGAATGAATAAAATATTAAGTTTATACAATATAGAATTTAAAAGGATATATAAACTATATTTTGCATTGATAGGTATGCTATTTCTAGGAAACTTAGCCGGATTAGCAATTAGTATAAAAAATTCTGTGAAAGAAATTAGTATGGATAATAAACTTCCAATGAATATAAGTATATTAAAAACTAATACAGGGTATGAATTTGTAAATACATTTACTGTGGAAGATATATATATATATGGAACTATTGCACTTGGAATAGCAGTGCTAATGTGTTTATTATATGCTCTTATAATATGGTATAGAGATTATTATTCAAGAAGTAAAACAATATATACCTTATTATGCTTACCTCAGTCAAGATTTAATATATATTTATCTAAACTAATAACTATAGTTGTTATGATATATGGAACTATAGTATCGCAGTTTGTATTTTGGTATATAAATTTAACTATAGTTAAGAACTTAGCTGGAATACAGTCTCCAATATTTTTAAATATATTTAAAAATATGATGCACAGTGTAAGAATACCTAATATAGTATCACCAAATATTGTGGAATTCTTAATGGTAGATATAATTGGGGTTATATTAGCTGTTGTAGTTATATTTACAGCTGTTTTAATAGAAAGAAGCGTTAAAAAAGTAGGGGTAATATTAGGGATTTTATATATAGCATTATCTATATTTGGATATTTATACTTATTTAAATTTAGTAGATTATTGTTACTTAATTTACTAACTGTTCATATAGGGTATTATATATTTTTATTTATGATATCTTTGCTTTTATCATATTATATTATGAATAAGAAGATTTCAATTTAAGGGAGGTTTATGTATGAACAAGAAATTATCAATATCGGTTTTAATAATAACTTTAGCCTCTCTTATAGGTATAGGAGTAGGTGGCGTTATCAATGAACCAAGTTATGATTTAGTAGATATTCAAGGAAGTAAAGAAAATTTAGGAGATGTTGTATTTTTGCAAAGTCAAAAAACTGATTTGTACAAAAGTATACAATCAATTGTATCTAAAGATGGATTTAAAGTTAATAAATATAAAAATAATGAAAAGTTTAGAGGAGAATACAATAAGATTATAATTTCTAATCCAGATTTGTTTAAAAATTCTTATCCAGAGGGAAATACAATATATAAGTCAAATGAAAATGTAGGATATGTAGAAAGTTTTTCTACAACATACAATGAAAATGGTGAATTTGTTCAAGAGTTTACTATCCATAATAAAGATTTAAAAACTGGTGAAATAAATGAGTGGTATTTTACATTACCAGAAAAAATAAAAGAAGATAAAAATATTGAACATAAATTTGTAGTAGGTATAAAAAATGATAAAGTATATATATTAAACTCAATAGTAGACGGTATAGATTATAATCATAAAGGGGAATTAACTAGTATTGGAGATAGTTCTTTAAATTTATACACTTTTAATTTAAATAATCAAGAAGTTAAGAAAAATAATACCTATAAAGCTTTTGAAAAAGAAGGTTATAAAGCTATTTTAAACTTAACTGAAGGTTTTAATAAAAACAATAAAATCTATACTCTTGTAGAACAAGCAAATTTAAAAGATAAGAGTAAGGTAGATTATTATTTAGTATATTATGATATAAATAATAATAAATTTAATACTATAAAAGAGCCAGTAATAAAAGATAGTTCAACATCATTATTAGGTGGAAATATAACAATAAGTTCTGATGTAGAAGGAGATATATTATATTTATTACAACATAATAATGGTGAAGAAGAAAATATTAATATTAAACTTTCGAAAATTGATTTGAAAAATGATAAAATAGATTATGTAGATAAAGATTATAAAACTGGTAATGTTGATGGTAATTATGATGTCGTAGCTTTTAGAGTTTTAAATAATAAAATATATATGTGTATAAATAGTTGGAAAGACTCAAATGGAAAATATTCAAAAGATGAAAGAATGAAAAATGACATAGTAGTATTAGATGAAAAAACAGGACAAATTCTTTATAAAGGTGAATATATAAATGATAGCTTAGACTATCCAATTAATCATATATTAACAAAAGATGAATTATAGAAAAAATGGGCTATTTAAATAGCTCATTTTTTATTAAACTAAAAATAAAATCATTCTGAGAACTTCAAAATTAGAGTTATTTGGAAGTTTAATTATGATACATGCTAAATTGTGAGTTTATATTAATTTCATTAGCCTTAACAATGCCCTAAGTTCTTTTGATATCGCCACTGATAAATATTTTCATAAAATTTCTATCTAATAAAAAATATATCTCTACTTATAATTATATATAAATACATGTGAAATTATCTGGGGATTATAAAAAATAAAAGAACTACCCCAAAAAGTGTAGTTCTTAAGTATATTATTAATTAAAATTTATTTAACAGCAGCAGTAACTGACATTTCAACTAATAAAGCTTCTCTAGCTAATCTAGCTTCAACACAAGCTCTAGCAGGTTCAAAACCTTCATTTACCCAAGCATCCCAAACAGAGTTCATATCAGCAAAATCTTTCATATCTCTTAAGTATATAGTAACAGATAAAATATGATTTTTATCAGATCCATATTTATTTAATAAATCCTCAACTTTTTGTAAAACCATTTTAGTTTGTTCTTTAACGTCACCTTCTCCGTGAGTTTGACCGCATAAGTATATAGTATTGTTATGAACAACAGCTCTACTCATTCTTCCAGTTCCTTCATATCTTTTTATTTCCATAATAAGTACCTCCGAATAAAATTATTAGTTTATGTTCAGACTTTAATTATAAGATAATATAAAAACATTTTCAATCAATCTAATATAAAAATAATAATGATTAAAAATGCATACAATAAAACCTAAATTAAAAAAAATATTCGAAAAAGTATGTACAAAATATCAAAATATGATATTATATAATTCTGTGAAACAACAAAATTCGACAGAAAGAGTGATGACTTAAATGGAGAAGTATTTTAAACTTAAACAAAATAACACTACAATAAAGACTGAAATTTTGGCAGGTATAACTACATTTATGACTATGGCATATATATTAATAGTAAATCCTAGTATATTATCTGCAGCAGGAATGGATTCAGGATCAGTATTTACAGCAACTGCTTTTTCAGCAGTTGTAGCAACATTAATTATGGGTCTATATGCAAAATTGCCATTTGCACTAGCACCAGGAATGGGGCTTAATGCATTTTTTGCATATACAGTAGTTGTTGGAATGGGATATTCATATCAGTTTGCACTAACAGCAGTATTTTTAGAAGGTATAATATTTATAATATTAACTATATTTAATGTTCGTGAAGCTATAGTTGACTCTATTCCAAACAATATTAAAAAAGCTATATCAGTAGGTATAGGACTTTTAATATCACTTATAGGGCTTGAAGGAGCTGGAGTAATTGTTCATCCAGATGGTGGAGGAACTATAGTTGCACTTGGAAATATAACATCAGGAACAGGATTATTAACTATAATAGGAATATTAATAACATCTATATTATTAACGAAGAATGTAAAAGGTGCATTATTTATAGGTATGATAATAACTACTATAATAGGAATACCTATGGGAATTATAGATTTACCTACTAAAATTATTAGTATGCCACCTTCAATATCTTCTAATTTATTTAATTTTGAATGGCATAATATATTTAGCATAGATATGTTAATAGTTTTATTTACATTATTATTTATGGATATGTTTGATACTATAGGAACTTTAGTTGGAGTTGCTACAAAAGCTAAAATGTTAGATGAAGATGGAAAAGTTCCTAACGTTAAAAAAGCATTATTTGCAGATGCAGTAGGTACTACAATCGGAGCTTGTTTAGGAACAAGTACTGTAAGTACTTTTGTTGAAAGTGCATCAGGAGTTGCTGAAGGTGGTAGAACAGGTCTTACAGCTGTATCTACTGCATGTATGTTCTTTTTAGCATTATTCTTTGCACCAATATTTTCTATTATAACACCAGCTGTTACAGCATCAGCATTAGTTTTAGTTGGATTATTTATGATAGAACCAATAAAAGAAATAGAATTAGTAGATTTTACAGAAGCTATACCAGCATTTTTAACTATAATAATGATGCCTCTATCTTATTCTATAGCAGATGGTATAGTATTTGGAGTAATATCTTATATAGTATTAAAATTATTTTCTGGAAAAGTTAAAGAAATAAGTTTAACTACAGTTATAATAGGATTAGTTTTCTTACTTAAATTTTTAATTTAATTAAAATTTAACTTTTTAACTGAAAGCATAAAAAGAAATTACAAATATAAAATTTCACAAAATACAAAAGATATAAAATTATGACTGATAAAATAAATAAGAATTAAAACAAAGTTTCTATAGTGTATAAAAGACTAGCAGTATTGCTAGTCTTTTATTATATTTATAACAAAATTATGGGTTATAGTATATATCTATACAAATATAAATTAATATAGGATTTTTCTATAATAAACAAAAGTACTTATATGGTATAATCCTAGGTATAATGCGTAATATGACAATTATCAACTTAATTAGAGTATTAAAATCTATTTAGGTAATATAATTTATCATTGAATTCTTTAATTTATAAAAGGGGATAAATGTTATATAGATTTTTATTAATATATAGGGGATAAATTTGATCCTATAATAAGGTGGGAGGATAAAGTTGTGAAAAAAATGAATAAAAAATCTATAATTATTAAAATAGGAATTTTAGCGCTAGTAATAGGGGTATATCTATTTGTTAATCCAATTAATAATTTTATAAATCAGATGGTATATTATTTAAGTATGCTAGATTTAGAAAGTTTAAAAAAATATATATTATCATTTGGTGTTTGGGCACCTATAGTATCTTTCATACTCATGATACTTCAATCTATTGTAGCTCCACTTCCTGCGTTTTTAATTACATTTGCAAATGCAGCGTTATTTGGATGGGTAAAAGGGGCTATACTTTCATGGACAAGTGCTATGGCAGGAGCTGCACTGTGTTTTTATATAGCTAGATTTTTAGGAAGAGATACGGTAGAAAAACTTACTAGTAAATTTGCGCTTGATAGCATAGATGAGTTTTTCGAAAAATATGGAAAACATACGATTTTAATAGCAAGATTACTTCCTTTTATATCATTTGATATAGTAAGCTATGCAGCAGGGTTAACATCTATGAGTTTTGTATCATTTTTTATAGCAACAGGTATAGGTCAATTGCCTGCGACTATAATATACTCTTATGTAGGTGGTATGCTTACAGGTGGTGCAAAGCTTATGATGATGGGATTACTTATATTAAGTGCAATAAGTATTTTTATATATGTTTTAAAGAAAATATACAATGAAAAGAAGTTAAAACAATATTGATTTTAATAAGGAATATTTTAAGATACTATAATATGAGTATTTTGAGATATTCCGTTTTATATGTTTGAGACTAAGGTGGTGATAGCATGAAATTAAGCAAAAAAATCATTAATAAAGTTATGGAAGATAAGGAGAAGTGTATAGATTGTAAATTATGCTTTAACAATTGTCCTATGATGAAAGAATTTAGTAATTCTCCAAAAGAATTAATGTCAAAAATACTAGAAGATAAAATTGATTTAAGTGAAATTTCATATTCATGCATGTTATGTGATTTGTGTACACAAAAATGCCCAAAAGATATAGATTTAAAGTCTACCTTTTATGATATAAGAAAAGATGTAATTTCAAATGAGAAAAAATCAGTTAAAGATAAAGGCTATAATGTTGTTAGATTTCATCAAATAAATAGTTTTTCTCCATTATTTTCAAAAAGTAAGAACTTAAAAAATAGCAAAGTTGTATTTTTACCTGGATGTAGTTTAAGTAGCTATAGCCAAGATATAGTTTTAAAAACTTATAAATATTTAAATACACACTATGAAAATATTGGAATTACTTTTAAGTGTTGTTCAAAGCCTACAATAGCTATGGGAGATATAGAAAAATTTAATAAATACTATTCTAGTTTAGAGAAAGAAATACATGATGAAGGTATTGAAGAAATTATAGTTGCCTGTCCTAATTGCTACAATACTATAAGTAAAAATAGTAAGGATATAAAAGTAATTTCGATATATGAAGTTATAGAAAAGTTTGGGATACCAAGTGAATTAAAAAACAATTATAAAAATTTAGATTTTGCAGTACATGATTCTTGCTCTGTGAGAAATCAAAGTAATATACATGAAAGTGTAAGGAGTATATTAAGACAATTAGGAGCAAATATAATTGAATTTGAAAATAACAGAGAAAATACAGTTTGTTGTGGTGCTGGTGGTATGGTTGGTGTAACGAACAAAAATTTAGCTTTAAAACAAATGAAAAATAGAGGCTATGAAACAAATTGCAAAAACATTGTTTGTTATTGTGAATCTTGCTGTGAATCTTTACTTAATTGTGATAAAAATATACTTCATATTCTTGATTTATTATTTAATGAAAATTTTATAAATCATAAAAAACTTACTCAAAGTAAAAGTAGCACTGTAGATAAATGGAAAATGAGATATAAAACTGTAAAATTATCAAAATAATTAACTAATAGGAGATTTCTATGAATTGTCAAATAAATAAAATTTTAAAGATTTTAATATCTGTAATATTAATTATAATAGTAGGAAGCACAATATATAAATTATTAAATATGAATATAAATTCTAAAGATATACAAGCTTATGTCAGCTCTTTTGGGAAATTAGCACCTTTAGTATATATAATTATGTTTGCTTTAGTTCCTTTAACACTTTTCCCAGACTCTGTTTTAGCGATAGGGGGAGGTCTTATATTTGGATTATTTAAAGGGTATATATACACACTTATAGGAGCATTAATAGGAGCAAGTTTATCTTTTTATATATCTAGAAAGCTTGGTAGAAATTTTGTAAAAAAATTAACTAAGGAAAAATTAGATGGTATTGAATCTATGATAAACTCTAAAGGGTTCTTTGTTGTTTTAATGTTAAGATTAATTCCATTATTTCCATTTGATATAATAAGTTACGGAGCTGGCCTTACATCTATAAAATATAAAGATTTTTTACTTGCAACTATTATAGGTACTATACCGGGAATACTTGTATTTACTAATATAGGTGCACAATCAGTTAATATAGGTAGCAATGGCTTTTATATGTCGATAATGGCACTAATATTATTAGTTATAGCGTCGATATTTCTAAAAAATAAATTTGTAAGTTTTTATAAAAAGTAGGAGGTTATATGTTAGATACACATGGTAGAAAGTATGTAGATCCAATTATAAATAGTGGAGCAAGTCTTTTATTAAAATTAAAACTAACAGCTAATAATGTAACTATTATAGCTCTTTTGATAGGTATACTAACAAGTGTATTTATATATTTTGATATGAATATAATAGCAGTTTTAACACTTTGGATATCAGGATACTTAGATGCTGTAGATGGTGCTATAGCTAGAAAAACTAATACTACATCGTTATTTGGGACTCTTATGGATATAACTTTTGATAGAATTGTTGAGACTTGTATGATATTAGTACTGGCCTTAAAATATGTAGATGCAAGAATGAGTTTTATAATACTTTTGATTTGTATAATAATTTCTATGACTATATTTTTAACTGTAGGAGCATTGGTGGAGAAAAAAGGTATAAAGTCTTTTTATTATCAAGCTGGGGTAGCCGAGAGAAGTGAAGGTTTTATAATGTTTAGTTTAATTATATTGCTTCCAAAGTATATATTATTTTTTACTAATATATTTTCTTTTATTATATTTATAACTATTATACAAAGAATAGTAGAAGCTAAGAAACTATTATAAAAATATATTAGTTATGTAGTATACTGTATATAATAAATTATATAGGAGGTGATAGACTTGGGAAAATTAAATAATATAAGTGACAGAAATAAAGGTATTATCTTTATAATATTATCAGCCTTTGGATTTGCTATGATGTCAGCTTTTATAAAGTTATCTGGAGATTTACCAAGCTTTCAAAAAACATTTTTTAGGAATTTAGTATCTTGCATAATATCATTTGCAATGATAGTTAAGTATAAAGAAAGTTTTTTTGGAAACAAAGAAAATAGAAAAATATTAATACTTAGATCTATATTTGGAACATTAGGAATAATTCTAAATTATTATGCTATAGATAGATTAGTACTTTCTGATGCAAACATGTTAAATAAATTGAGTCCATTTTTTGTAATAATATTTTCAGCTATATTTTTAAAAGAAAAGATTAAATCTAATCAAGCTATAGCTGTGTGTATAGCATTTATAGGAGCTTTATTTATAATAAAACCGACTTTTGACTTTGAAATGATACCATATATTTCTGGTATTTTAGGAGCTATATTTGCTGCATCAGCATATACTTGTTTAAGGGTTTTAGGAGGAAAAGAAAAGTTTTATACTGTAGTTTTTTTCTTTTCTTTATTTTCTACGGTTTTAATACTTCCGTTCACTATAATGGTTTATAAACATATGACCCTTATACAATTTACGTATTTAATATTAGCAGGAATATTTGCGAGTATAGGTCAATTTGGGGTAACATTAGCATATAAGTATGCTCCAGCTAAAGAAATATCAATATTTGATTACTCAAATATAATATTCTCAGCAATTATAAGTATAATAATATTTAATACAATGCCAGATTCATATAGTTTTATAGGTTATATTATAATATTTACAGCATCATATTATATGTTTTTATATAATAAAAGAATTAAGAGTTAGCATATTGACTCTTAATTTTTTTATTACAAAATATATTGTGTATTAAAATGTTAAGTGAAAAGATAGCAAAATAGGTAATTATATAATGAGTTTAATTATAAATAATTTAAATATATTAACTATAAAATTAAAAGCAGTTTTGTTTAAATATTATAGTTATACTATTTATATAAAATATGATTTATTATATTGACAGAATGTTATTAATAGTGTATAGTATACTGTATACAATATAAATAAATGATTCCTTAAATAGATAAAATAAATAAATGCTTATAAATAGGAGTACTGTATAACATATTAAATATGTTATACAGTACTCCTATTTTTTTGTTGAATTATTAAAAAATTAACAAAATCCAATTAATGACAAAAAAATATAAAAAATAATATTTTTCTATTGAAATCGAACGAGTGTTTGGTGTATAATAATTCTTGCGAAGAACGAATGTTCGAAAAATTATTGGTAATAAATATTAAATTATGTGAATAAAATAGTATAAATTATTGATTAATAAAGGAGCGATTAACCTATGATAATATCAAATAGAAGAATAGAGGATATAACTATAAAAAACTTAAGAAATGGAGAAGTTAGTATAGGGGAGTTAGACGAAATATATAAAAAAATGGGATTTTTATTTGTTATAAATCAAGGTAAGTGTACAAGAATAAGAAAAGAAAGATGTTAAAGAGTTAGATGAATATATAGGGGGTCATGAATGAAAATATTAACTTATAATATTCACAGGGGTATGAATGAAAATAATGAAAATACCTTGACACAAATATTAAGCTATTTAGAATGTATAGATGCTGATATAATATGTCTACAAGAAGTTTTAGGAAGTATTCATAAAAAAATATTATTTCATCTTAAATTAAATGGATATTTTTTATCTAATGTCAATCTAAAAAATGATGAATATGGAATAAGTATATATTGTAAAGAAAATATAAGTTTGGTAAGAGGAATTCATTTAACTAGTAAAAATGAAAGAAGAGGATTTATTCATCTAGAATTATTTATTAATAATAAGTTAATAAATTTAATAAACCTTCATCTAGGATTAAATGTGGATGAGAGAGAACAGCAAATAGAAGAAGTGATAAATTATTTAAATAAATTAAGAGGAAAAATAATAATTTGTGGAGATTTTAATCAAATAAATTTATGCATAGATAATTATTATGATTTAGCTAAATTATTTGATAAAGAAAATGTTGAAACTTTCAAAATAAGCAAATCTAGAATAGACTATATGTTTATATCTCAAAATATATGTGTTAAAAAATATAAAGTGGATTTTAAAAATTTATCTGATCACTACCCAGTAATTGGAGAATTTAATATATAAATACTTACCTTCCTACAATTGTAACAATAAAGTTACATATACCTAAGAATCATTGTTTTAGAAAAATGTTTTAAATATAATAAACTTAGGTAAAGTTAGGGGGGATATAATGCAACAAGATGTATTATTAGAACAAAATGAAGATAGTACTAAGTTAAAAAATTATAAAAAAAAATTTGCAATTATAGTTTGTGCTATTGTAATTTCTGGAATTATAGGTTTTATAGGAATAAACTCATTTAATAATAAGTATATATACAATGGTAAAATTGCAAACAATGTATATATAGAAAGTGTTAATGTATCAAATCTTAACCAAAAAGAAGCTAAAGAATTATTAAATAAAAAATATACACCTAAATCTATTGTTATATCTTATGAAGATAAAACTTTTAATATAAAGCCATCAGATATAGGATTAAAATACAATTTGGACGAAGCTATATCTAATGCTTACAATTTTAATAAAACAGATTCATATTTAGAAAATGTTAAGAAAGTAATTTCTTTAAAAAGTGGAAATAAAGAAAGTTTCAAAATAAAATCAGTATATGATGAAAATAAATTAGATAATTACTTACAAAATATGGCTAAAGAGGTAAATTCTAAAGTAAAAGATGCTAAGCTGTACATATCTGATTCAGGTAGATTTGATATAACTCCTTCTGTTGTTGGGCGAGAGGTAGATATAAAATCAAGTAAATATAAAATAAAAAACTCTATAGATGAGAAAAATTTTAAAACTGTAAATTTAGTTGTTAAAAAAGAGGAACCAAAAATAAAGACAGAAGTATTAAAAAGTGTAGATTCAGTATTAGCTACTCATAGCACTAAATTTAACAATTCAGTGCCTAACAGAACTCATAATATTATAAAATCAGCTAATAGTACAAGTGATATAATTCTTATGCCAGGAGAAGAATTTTCATATAATGAATCAACAGGACCTAGAAGTAAAGCTAATGGATACAAAAATGCTCCTGTTATAGTTAATGGTAAATTACAGGATGGTACTGGAGGTGGAGTATGTCAGGTATCTACAACTATATATAACTCAGCACTATATTCTGGGCTAGATATAACCAAGGTCAGAAATCACTCTTTACCATCTGCTTACGCACCTGTTGGTAAGGATGCAACTGTGGTTGATGGATATTTAGATTTGAAATTTAAAAATCCATATAATCATCCTATATATATAAAAAATACAACTTATAATGGTGTTGTTACAAGTAAAATATATGGAAATTCACAAGATAGAAAAAACATAAGCATAAGAGTTGAAAAAGTTAAAGGTGGAAATGGTAATGTAGTCAAAACCTACAGAGATTTTAAAGATTCTTCAGGGAACATAATAAAAAGTGAATATATAACAACTAGCTCATATAAGAAAAAATAAAATTAATTAATAATTTGCTAAATAATATAAGTATATATCCGTATATAATTTCTATAAAAGTAGTCAAGTTGACTATGTTGATTAGGAAATCATATACGGATATTTTTATAGAATTTTTAAATGAAACCTATTTTACGATTTTAGTATTTAAATGGATTATAATAAGATAATTCTTAGGTATGATGACATAGATAAACTATAATATCTTAAAACTTGACAAAACTATTTAAATATATTTATACAATTCTTATTTACTTTCCAATAATTTACATAAGGTGTTATAATAAGAATGAAGTGTTAAAGAACAAGTTCGTAATACATAGGGGGGGAGTTTATTTGTTATATATAAGCAATAGGTATGAGATAATAGACAAAATTGGAAGAGGATCTAAATCATGCTTATATAAAGGTAAAGATTCTTGTGATGGCCAAATGGTTATTATAAATATAATAGATCAAGATGTAATAAGGAGTAAAAAATTTGTATCTAACTTAATAGATGAAGCTACGACTATGAATGAAATAGATTCTCCAAACATACTTAAACTTAAAGATGTAGGGGTTCATACTCTAGAAGATGGATGTAGTTTATACTATACTATAAGTGAATATGTAGAAGGTAGTACCTTAGAAGAATTAACTAGGTATTATAGATTAAACATGGATGAAATTGTTATTATATTAAGACAAATATTAAATGCATTAGAAGTAGCTCATAGCTATGATATATATCATGGTTTTTTGCATCCTGAAAGTATAATTATAGATGAAGGATATAATGTAAAATTAGGTAATATAGGAATTATAAAAGCTAATAATAAAATTTTTAATAATGGAATAAAGATGTTTTCTGAAGATTTAAGATATATGTGTCCTCATCAAATTTGCTTAGGTTACACTGATAAAAGTAGCGATTTTTATGCACTTGGAGTAATTATATTTGAGTTAGTTTTTGGAGAACATCCATTTGGAAGCTTAGAAAATGAAGAAGATATTCTAATGGAAATGGATAAAGGTATAAATTGGAATAAGTTTAATACTGAAGTTGTACCAGAAAAAATATTACATATAATAAATAAGTTATTAAGTAGAGATGATAGATACAAAACTCCACAAGAGGTAATTATAGATTTAAGTGAATATATGTATGAAGTTGAAAATATTCAGGAGAATAAAGAAAATTTAGTAGAAGAGTTAGAAGTTATTAAAAATATAGATGTTGTGAAAAAAGATTATAAATTTAAAAAAATTGCAGCAGTTGGGTTAGTTGCAATTATTTCATTTTTAATATTAGGTATTTCGATGTAAAAAAAGCTGTATCAAAGTTAAGTTTTGATACAGTTTTTTTATTTACACTGAAATTGAATAAAAAATATTATAAATTCAAAAATAATTAATAAAAATAAATTTGGAGGCAACATAACCTATGGATATTAAAAAAGCTAAAGAAAATAAGCTAGAAAAAGAATATATAGATTATACTAATTTAATATTTAATGAGGTTATAGTTATTGATACTAATAAAATAGATGAATTAAGACAATATAAAGATATAAATTTTTCAAATAGCATATTTAATAATGATGTTATATTTGAAAACTGTGAGTTTAAAAAAGATATAATTTTTAAAAATACTAGATTTAAGAAAAATATAACATTTATTAATTGTATTTTTTATGGAGATTGTATATTTAAAAATATAAATTTTAACAAAGATATAACTAATAAAAATATATTTATAAAGTCAAAAATAAAAGGACAAAAATTGCTTTTTGAAGATGTGCATAATTTACCTAAATTAGATGGTGTATTTTTAAGCCATTGTTGTAAATTAATACTTAAAGATATAGTTTACGAAAAGAAAGATTATGAATATGCAAAGGTGAATTATAGGATAGCTAAAAATCAAGCTGGTATTATTGGCGATTATGAAAAGCTTGGTCACTATTATTATATGGAAAGGTATTATGGGGGTAAATGTATAAAAAGAAAAAATTTTGATAGCAATGTTGAATATGTAAATACAAAGTTTATAGATTTATTATCTCGGTATGTTATTGGATATGGCGAAAAACCTGTAAATATATTTATAATATCACTTTTAATAATAAGCATATTTGCGTTATTTTATATGTTTACTGGAGTAAAAAATATAAATAATGAATTTATAGGATTAAATACAATTAAAAATTATAATATTAATAAAATAGTAAAACATTATATAGATTTATGGTATTTTAGTATGATTACATTCACTACTGTCGGATATGGAGATATATTAGTACCTAATATTTTAGGGAAAATATTAGTAAGCATTGAAGTGTTTCTTGGATTAACTATGGCAGCTTCTTGGGCTTCTGTAATTTTTAGGAAGATTTCAAGAAAGTAAATAATTACTAGATATATATTTAGATTAATAAGTTAAAAATTAATATATACTTATTAATTTAAGAAGGTGAAAAAATGACATCAGGAGTAAAAAAGTTTATATCATTTATTTTAATTTTAGCAGCTATAACTCCATATACTGCATTTGCAAATGAAAAAGAAGTAGATAAGTATTCTTTATCATCAATATTAATAGACCAAGATACAAATAGAGTACTATATGCTAAAAATCCAGATGAAAAAAGACCATTAGCAAGTTTAAGTAAAATGATGACTTTCTTAATAGCTATAGAAGCTATAGAAAGTAATAAAGTTAATCCCAAAGAAAAAGTTAAAATAACCAAAAAGATAGCTTCAGTAAGAGGTTCTAGTTACCACTTAAAAGAAAATGAAGAAGTTCCTTTTATTGAACTTATGAAAGGACTTATGATAGTATCTGGAAATGATGCAGCAATAGCTATAGCAACTCACATATCAAAAGATGTAGATGATTTTGTAAAACTTATGAATAAAAAAGCAAAAGAAATAGGAATGAATAATACTAATTTTGTAAATCCTCATGGTTTACCTATATATGATTTACAAAACCCAAAGGCTCAACCTAAACAAAATATATCTACAGCTAGAGATATAGCCACTCTTGGTAAATATTTGTTTGATAAATATGAAAAACAAGTTGTATCTATTACAGATATGATAACTTATTCTAACCCAGACAGAGGATTTGAACGAAACAATACAAATCCACTTCTTAGAATGATACCAGACGTAGATGGAATAAAAACAGGATATACAGGTAATGCTGGATATTGTTTATCATTTTCTATGAATGTGAAAAAAGAAAATGACATGAGAAAATATAGAATCATAGGAGTAAGCTTAGGAGCAAATCATAAAAATAAGAGATTATCAGCTTCTCTTGATATGTTAAGATATGGTAAAGAAAATTACCATACAGAAAAAGTTATAACTCAAAATGAATTGATAGGAAAAAAATATATTAAAGGACTTAAAGAGCTAGAAGTAGAGTTAAGAACAAAAGAAGAGTTATATACTATTATAGGAAATAAAGAACATATAAATACTCAAGTTACATTGAAAGAATTAGAATACCCTGTAAAAAAAGGTGATGTAGTAGGTGTTATAAAATATTATGCTGATAATGGAGAAGTATTAGGCAGTGTAGATATAATAAGTACAAATGATGTAGATAGTGCTTCTCTTATTACAAAAGTAAAAATGTTATTTAACAATTAAAATTAATATAAGATAGGGGTTATATCCCTATCTTATATTAAAGAATAATATAATGAATATTTAGGTTATTATTTGTAAATAATTATTTAAGAAAATGTAAGTTAATAGTACATATATATAATGATATAAAATTTATAAAAAATATTGTAATTTATAATCGCCTATGATATACTAACTGAGGTAAAAAATAAAATAACGCACGGCTTTGTGATCTTTAAAAGGTGCCTAAATGGTTTTTTAAAGAGTTGACCAGGTCGGAGGTAAAACCAGGAGGTAAAAATGTCAGTAATATCAATGAAACAATTATTAGAAGCTGGTGTTCACTTCGGACATCAAACAAGAAGATGGAACCCTAAGATGGCTCAATATATATTCACAGAAAGAAATGGAATATATATAATAGACTTACAAAAAACTGTTAAAAAAGTTGAAGAAGCTTACAAGTTCACTAAAGAAATAGCTGAAACTGGAAAGCCAATATTATTCGTAGGAACTAAGAAACAAGCTCAAGAAGCTATAAAAGAAGAAGCTGAAAGATGTGGAATGTTCTACGTTAATGAAAGATGGTTAGGTGGAATGTTAACAAACCACAAAACTATAAAGACTAGAATAGACAAGTTAAGAAAGTTAGAAAAAATGGAAGAAGAAGGAGTATTCAACGTTCTTCCTAAGAAAGAAGTTATAAAATTAAGAGCTGAAAAAGAAAAATTAGAAAAATACTTAAACGGTATAAAAGATATGCCTGAATTACCAGCTGCTATATTCGTAGTAGATCCAAGAAAAGAAAACATAGCTATACAAGAAGCTCACAGATTAGGTATACCAGTAATAGGTATAGTTGATACAAACTGTGACCCTGAGCAATTAGACTTTGCTATACCAGGAAACGATGACGCTATAAGAGCTGTTAAGTTAATAACTGGTGCTATGGCAACTGCTATAATAGAAGGTAGACAAGCTATAGCTGATGATCAAGAAGAAGTAACTGAAGATCAAGAATAATAACATAATTTAATGGTAAGGGTATATCCCCTTACCATTAGTAATATATAGGAGGGAATACCAATGGCTATAACTGCACAAATGGTTAAAGAGTTAAGAGAAACTACAGGTGCCGGAATGATGGACTGTAAAAAAGCTTTACAAGAAGCTGAAGGAAATATGGAAAGAGCTATAGATATATTAAGAGAAAAAGGATTATCTAAAGCTGCTAAGAAATCTGATAGAATAGCTGCTGAAGGTTTAGTTGCTATAGAAATAAACGCTGACAACACTGTTGGGGCTATAGTTGAAATAAACTCAGAAACAGATTTCGTTGCTAAAAACGAAGATTTCAAAACTTTCGTTAAAGATGTTGCTGAAATAGCTTTAGCTACTGAAAAAGAAGATGTAGCTGGATTATTAACTGAATCTCACAAAGAAGGAGCTTTATCTGAAGTATTAAATAACAGAATAGCTACTATAGGAGAAAAGTTAGATATAAGAAGATTTGCTAAAATATCTACAAACGGACAAGTTGCTGGATACATCCACGGTGGTGGAAAAATAGGTGTATTAGTTGAATTAGAAACAGAAGCTAGAGATGCTGAAGTATTAGCAATGGGAAGAGATATAGCTATGCAAGTTGCTGCTATGAACCCTAAATATGTTTCTAAGGATGATGTAGATCCAGAGTACATAGCTCATGAAACTGAAATATTAACTCAACAAGCTTTAAACGAAGGAAAGCCAGCTAATATAGTTGAAAAGATGATAAAGGGAAGATTAGAAAAACAATTAAAAGAAGTTTGTTTAGTTGAGCAAACTTTCGTTAAAAACCCAGATTTAACTATAAAGCAATTAGTTGCAGACGTTGCTAAAAAAGTAGGTTCTGAAATAAAGGTTGCTAGAGTCGTAAGATTCGAAGTTGGTGAAGGTATAGAAAAGAAAGAAGAAAACTTTGCTGAAGAGGTTGCTAAGCAACTTAAGTAATTAACCAAAAGAGAACACTTCGGTGTTCTCTTTTTTAAAAAGTTAACTAAGGAGGATTTCAAATGACAAAGCCCATGTACAAAAGAGTATTACTTAAATTAAGTGGAGAAGCATTATCTGGAGATAAGGGATTTGGTATAAATAACGAAGTTGTAAATGACATAGCACAAGCTATAAAGCAAATACAAGAAATTGGTGTAGAAGTAGCTGTAGTTGTTGGAGGAGGTAACTTCTGGAGAGGAAGAACATCTGAAGGAATGGATAGAACTACTGCTGACTATATAGGAATGTTAGCTACAGTTATGAATGCTATGGCGCTACAAGATGCTCTTGAAAATATAGATGTATTAACAAGAGTTCAAACTGCTATAGAAATGAGACAAATAGCAGAGCCTTATATAAGAAGAAAAGCAGTTAGACACTTAGAAAAATCTAGAGTTGTTATATTCGGAGCGGGAACAGGAAATCCTTACTTCTCAACTGATACAGCAGCTGCACTTCGTGCTGCAGAAATGGAGTCTGAAGTTATATTACTTGCTAAAAATGTAGATGCAGTATATGATAAAGATCCAAAGGTACATGCTGATGCTAAGAAATTTACAGAACTTAGTTATATAGATGTATTACAAAAAGAACTTAAAGTTATGGACTCAACTGCTACATCTTTATGTATGGATAATAAGATACCAATAAAGGTATTTGAACTTTCTACAGAGAATATAATAAAAGCAGTTATGGGTGAAAATATAGGAACTACTGTAAAATAATTAAATATAAGGAGGATTAACAATGAGCGCACAAGTAAAAAAACAATTAGAAGAAAAAATGAGCAGAACAATAGAAGCACTTAAAACAGAATTTACTACTATAAGAGCAGGAAGAGCTAATGCTCAAATGTTAGATAAAATAAGAGTTGATTATTACGGAACACCAACTCCTATAAATCAAGTTGGTGCTATATCTGTACCAGAACCAAGAACTTTAATGATAAATCCTTGGGATAAAACAGCTATGCCTGAAATAGAAAAAGCTATAAGAAACTCAGATTTAGGATTAAATCCAACTAATGATGGACAAGTTATAAGAATATCAGTTCCAGCTTTAACAGAAGAAAGAAGAAAAGAATTAGCTAAGCAAGCTAGCAAAGTTGCAGAAGAGTTTAAAGTTAGATTAAGAAATGAAAGAAGAGATGCTAACGATAAGCTTAAAAAGATGGAAAAAGAAGGCGAAATAACTGAAGATGATTTAAAGAAATCTCAAGATGAAGTTCAAAAAGTAACTGATAAATTTATAAAAGAAGTTGATTCTTTATTAAAAGCTAAAGAACAAGATATAATGGCGGTATAATATTGAAAAAATACTACAATTTATTAGGACTTCATACAAATGAGGTAGAAAATTTCTTTAAAAAAGAAAATAAAAACTATACTATAACTACCATAAAAGGATATAAAGATGAAGAAAAATTAATCGTACCTAGAGTTATTAAAATATCTGAGTTAGATAATAGTGTAGAGATAATACAAACTTACTTTGCTGACTCCTTAAAATAGGAGTCAGAAAATTTTATTGGGAGGTAGTTTATGAATAAAAATAATATATATGACATAAACTTAAGTAATGTACCTACTCATATAGCAATAATAATGGACGGAAATGGTAGATGGGCTAAAGAGAGACTACTTCCAAGAACAGTTGGACATAAAGCTGGGGTTGAAGCTATAAGGGCAGTTACAAAAGAGTGCTCAGCATTAGGGGTAAAACATTTAACTTTATATGCATTTTCAACAGAAAATTGGAAAAGACCAAAGTTAGAAGTAGATGCTTTAATGAATCTATTATATACATATTTAAATAAAGAGTTAAAAGAATTACATAAAAATAATGTAAGAATAACAACTATAGGTGATATAGATGTACTACCACGTAAATCTATAGATGCTATAAAAAATGCAATTGATGTAACTAAAGATAATACTGGATTAAACTTAAATATAGCTTTAAATTATGGTAGTAGAAATGATATAAAAAATGCAGTTGTAGATATAGTAAAAAATTATAAAAGTGGTAAAATAGATATAGAAGATATAAATGAAGATACTATAACAAAACATTTAAGTACAAAGTCTATACCAGACCCAGATTTAATAATAAGAACTAGTGGTGAACAAAGAATAAGTAACTTCTTATTGTGGGAGATTGCATATTCTGAATTTTATTTTACAGATATATACTGGCCTGATTTCAATGAAACTGAGGTTAGAAAAGCTATATATGTTTACCAAAATAGAGATAGAAGGTTTGGTGGACTTAAGTAAGGAGATTATTTTATGGTTGTAAGAATCATTGCAGCACTAGCTTTAATTCCATTATTACTATTTGTAATATATGGAGGATTGCCACTATACATAGCAGAGGCTATTATAGGAATAATTGGGTTAGATGAGTTCTATAAAGCATTTAAAAGCAAAAGTATACAACCTATAAGTATTTTGGGGTATTTATTTGCTATATACTTATCTATAAAAAATATTTTTAAATTACAAACCGAATATACATATATATTTGTATTTATATTATTCTTAATAGGAATAGTTTATATTTTATCGAATAAGAAAAACATAATAGATTTTTCTATAACATTTATAGGTATATTTTATATACCAATATTTTTAGATTATATAGTTTTAACAATAAATAATTTTAGATTAGGCGGAATTTATGTATGGTTGATATTTATAATATCATTTATGACAGATACCTTTGCATATTTTAGTGGATATCTATTTGGAAAACATAAATTAATACCTAGCATAAGTCCTAAGAAAACGATAGAAGGTAGTATTGGTGGTATTTTAGGTTCTACAATTTGTTGCGTAATTTTTGGATATATATTTAAATTAGATATAACTCATATGATTTTAGTAGGAAGTATTGGAAGTATCGTAGCACAATTTGGAGATCTATTTGCATCAGCTATAAAAAGATACGTAGGAATAAAAGATTATGGAAAATTAATACCAGGACATGGTGGTATATTAGATAGATTTGATAGTGTTATACTAGTAGCACCATTTGTTTACTATGCAATATATATATTTATTTAGCTTCAGGTTCCTCTGAAGCTTTAATTGTATAGTATATAAATTATTGGAAAGGAATATAAATAGTATGAAAAAAATATCAATATTGGGATCAACAGGATCGATAGGAACACAAACTTTAGATGTAGTTAGAAAAAATAGAGATAAATTTGAAGTTGTAGCTATATCTGCAAATAGTAGCATAAACCTACTTTTAGAGCAAATAAAGGAATTTAAGCCTAGATATGTTGCGGTATATAATGAAAATAGTGCAAAAGAATTAAAAGAAATGATACCAAGTGATATAAAAATTGAAGTATTAAGCGGAATGGAAGGGTTAATTACAATATCGTCTTTAGATGAAATTGATGTGCTTTTAACTGCAATAGTGGGTATGATAGGCTTAGTACCAACTCTTGAAGCAATAAAAAAAGGTAAGACTATAGCACTAGCTAATAAAGAAACATTAGTTACAGCAGGTCAATTAGTTATGGAAGAAGCAAAGAAAAGAAATGTAGCAATACTTCCTGTCGATAGTGAACACAGTGCAATATTCCAATGTTTAAATGGGGAGAGTAAAAAAGAAATAGAAAGCATAATATTAACTGCGTCTGGAGGACCATTTAGAGGTAAGTCTAAAAATGATTTAATAAATGTAACTAAAAACGAAGCATTAAAACATCCAAATTGGAGTATGGGAAGAAAAATAAGTATAGATTCTTCTACTCTTATGAATAAGGGATTAGAAGTTATAGAAGCTAAATGGTTATTCGATGTAAACTCAGATAAAATAGATGTAGTTGTACATCCTCAAAGTATAATACATTCAATGGTTCAATTTGTAGACAGTTCAATAATAGCTCAGATGGGATGCCCGGATATGAAACTTCCTATACAATATGCATTAACTTATCCAGAAAGAATACTTAATGATTTTGAAAGATTAGATTTTTCTAAGTTAAGTAGCTTAACATTTGAAAAACCTGATTTAAATACTTTTCCTTGTTTAAAGTTAGCATATGATAGTTTAAATATGGGAGGAACATACTCAGCAGTTTTAAATGCAGCTAATGAAGTTCTAGTTAATGAATTTTTAGAAGATAAAATAAAATTCTACGATATTCCATACTATATAGAAAAAACATTAGATGCTCATAAGAGTATAGAAAAGCCAACATTAGAAGAAATATTATATACAGATAATTGGAGTAGAGAATTCGTAAAAAAATGTATTAAATAAGGTGGTGAAGGTATGAATATAATAACTGTATTAGCAGCTATTTTAGCTTTTGGTATAATAGTATTCATTCATGAATTAGGACACTTTTTATTTGCTAAAAGAGCAGGGGTTAGGATACATGAATTTGCTATAGGTATGGGGCCAAAAATATATAGTTTTCAAAAAGGAGAGACATTATACAGTATAAGGTTATTACCTCTTGGTGGATATGTTGCTATGGAGGGTGAAGATGGTGATTCGAAGGATCCAAGAGCTTTTGGTAATAAAAGCATATTACAAAGGGCTAGTATATTATTTGCAGGTCCATTTTTCAATATAATACTTACAGTTATAATTTTAATTCCTGTATTTATGTATATAGGAAATCCGAGTAAGCCAACAACAACTTTACAAACTGTTATGGAAAATAGCGTGGCTCAAAAAGCAGGAATTAAATCAGGGGATAAAATAACTGAAATAAATGGAGTTAACATTAAAAGTTGGAATGAATTAAGTAAAGAAATTCAATCGTCAAATGGAAAAGAGTTATCAATAACTATTAATAGAGATGGAAAAGAAAAAAATGTTAAGGTTAAGCCTGAGTTTAAAGATGGAAATTATTTAATAGGGATATCTCCCAAAAATGAAAAAGATATATTAGGAGCGTTTGGAAATGCAATAAAAGCAACTATAAATATGACTGTTCAAATGGTTACTTTCTTAGGAAAATTAATAACAGGTAATTTACCAGGTGGAGTCGAAGGTTCTCTTGCAGGACCTGTAGGTGTAATAAGCATTGTTGCAGATGCAACTAGATCAGGGTTAGTAAGTGTTCTTCAAATTGCAGCTGTAATAAGTTTAAACTTAGGAATATTAAACTTATTACCTATACCAGCTCTTGACGGAGGAAGATTATTCTTTTTATTTATAGAATTTTTAAGAGGTGGAAAGAAAATAGATCCTAATAAAGAAGGTATGGTAAATTTAATAGGATTTGCTACATTAATGATATTTATGTTATTTATAACATATAAAGATATAGTTAAATTAATTAGAATGTAGCAAAGTTTGACTAGAAGGTGAAGGTGAGACAATGAGTTACGAAAGAAGATTAAGTAGAGAAATTAGTGTGGGAAGTCTTAAAATTGGTGGAAACAATCCAATATCTATACAATCTATGACTAATACAGATACAAGAGATGCAAAAGCAACTATAGAACAAATAAAAAGACTTGAAGAAGTTGGATGTGATGTCGTTAGAGTTGCAGTTCCTGATATGGAAGCAGCTAAAAACATAGGCGAAATAAAGAAAAATGTAAATATACCTGTGATTGCAGATATACATTTTGATTATAAATTAGCACTAGAAGCTATAGAACAAGGTGTAGATGGAGTCAGAATAAATCCAGGAAACATAGGGAATATAGACAGAGTAAAAATGGTCGTAAACAAATGTAAGGAGAAAAACCTTAAAATAAGAATAGGTGTAAATGGTGGTTCTTTAGAAAAAGATTTGTTACAAAAATATGGTTCTGCCACAGCTGAAGCTTTAGTAGAAAGTGCACTAGGCCATGTAAAAATACTTGAAGACTTAGATTTTTATAATATAGTTATATCTCTTAAATCATCAGATATATATAAAACTATAGAAGCTTATGAACTTATATCTAAGAAAGTTGATTATCCACTTCATATAGGGATAACAGAATCAGGAAGTGTCAAAAAAGGAACTATAAAATCTTCAATAGGCGTAGGAGCTCTTTTATTAAAGGGTATAGGAGATACTGTAAGAATATCTCTTACAGGAGACCCAACTGAAGAGGTAATAGTAGGAAAAGAAATATTAAGAAGTTTAGGATTATTAAATGATAAGATAAAAGTTATATCATGCCCTACTTGTGGAAGATGTAATATAAATCTTATAGATGTAGTAAATGAAGTAGAAGCGAAAATTAATAAAATTGATAAAGACATAACTGTAGCTATAATGGGATGTGCAGTTAATGGGCCAGGAGAAGCTAAAGAAGCTGATATCGGTATAGCTGGTGGTAAAGGAGAAGGTCTATTATTTAAAAAAGGTGAGATAGTAAGGAAAATAAAAGGAGATAGTTTAGTAGAAGAACTGTTAGCAGAGATAGATTTATATAATAAGTAATAATAAAGAGCTGTTAAGTTAAGATTTTAAATCTTAACTTAGCAGCTTTTTTATTTATATTAGCCATTTAATCAATTCTTGTTATTAGGATATTTTTGTATAAATAACAAGAATAGTATTTATCGATAATGGATAAGTTAATTAATAGTTTAAATACCAATTTATATAAAGGAGTGTTAAGAAATGACAGATAAAAAACCGAGTATAATACAGAGTTCATTGGGATCAGTATTTTCTGTGTTTAGTGAAGAAGAGCTAAAGCAAATAACTGATAATAGCAAAAGAAATATTGCTATTTCAGGTAAAATAAATAATCCTGGGATAATCGAAATTCCGGAAAAAGCTACACTTAGAGATGTTATAGACTTAGCGGGAGGAATAATAAAAAATAGCAACTTTAAAGCTGCACAATTAGGTATACCATTTGGGGGATTTTTAACAGAAGATAGTTTAGATAAAGAATTAGACTTTAATTTTTTTGATAAAGATACTAGTAAAACTATCATAATACTTTCACAAGAAGATTGTATAGTTCAGTATGCTAAATTTTACATAGATTTTTTAATAGGAAAAATGAAAGAAGAAAAATATAAAAAGTATCAAAAAGTAAAAAATGAGATACTTCATATGTGGAAAATTTTAGATAGAATAAGCAAAGGCAGAGCTAATATGAGAGATATTTTCATATTAAGAGAACTTGCAAGTATTGTAAAGGATACTTTAAATCAAAATCACAACATAATGCAAGAAATTGTTGATAAATTTTATGATGAAATAGAAGAGCACATAGAAGAAGGAAAATGTTACACAGCTCAATGTAATAATCTTATAAAATTGACTATAACAACTAAATGTATAGGTTGTGGAGCTTGTGAAAGAGTTTGTCCAGTTGACTGTATACATGGAGATAGAAAACAACAGCATTACATTGATTATAATAGATGTACACACTGTGGACAATGTATTCCAGTTTGTCCTGTAGACGCAATAACAGCAGGAGATAATACTCTTAAGTTTTTAAGAGATTTAGCTATACCAAATAAAGTGGTTATAACACAAATGGCACCTGCGATAAGAGTTACTATAGGAGAGGCTTTTGGATTTGAACCTGGAGTAAATGTAGAAAAAAAAATAGCAGCAGGTCTAAGAAAATTAGGTGTAGATTATGTATTTGATACTACATGGGCAGCTGATTTAACAATAATGGAAGAAGCAGCAGAACTTCAAGAAAGATTAGAAAAACATTTTTCAGGAGATGAAGATGTTAGATTACCAATACTTACATCTTGTTGTCCTGCGTGGATTAAATTTATAGAACAAAACTATGGAGATATGCTAGATGTGCCATCAAGTGCTAAATCACCTATGCAGATGTTCGCAACCGTAGCTAAAGATTTATGGGCAAAAGAAAAAGGTCTTACTAGAGATCAAGTAATATCAGTTGCTATAATGCCTTGTGTGGCTAAAAAGTATGAAGCATCAAGACACGAATTTTCAAGAGATTTTAATTATGATGTTGACTATGTTATTACAACAAGAGAACTTATAAAAATATTTGAAAACTCAAATATAAATTTACAGGATATAGAGGATAGTGAGATAGACCACGTTTTAGGAGATTATACTGGTGCAGGAATTATATTTGGAAGAACTGGGGGAGTCATAGAAGCAGCAACTAGAACTGCTATAGAGAATATGACAGGAGAAAAAATAGAAAATGTAGAATTTGAATGCCTTAGAGGATGGGATTCATTTAGAGCTTGTGATTTAGAAGTAGGTGGATTAAAACTTAGAATAGGAGTTGCTTATGGACTTAAGGAAGCAGGTAAAATGCTTGATAAAATAAGAAATAAAGAAGAGTTTTTCCATGCAATAGAGATAATGGCGTGTACTTGTGGATGTGTAGGTGGAGGTGGACAACCTAAAGCTAGAAAGAGAGCCGAAACAATAGAAAAAAGGGCAGAAGGCTTAAATAATATAGATAGATCATTAAATTTAAGAAAATCTAATGAAAATCCAGAAGTACAAGCTATATATGATAAATATTTAGATCATCCATTAAGTGATAAAGCTCGTGAACTTTTACACACTAAATATTTTGTTAAAGTTAAGAAATAAATTTTTAAAATTAATATTGTATAAATAAAAGTTGTCATAGCGGAAATAATAAGTTTGTAAGAAATTGGAAGGAGTAAACAATGAAAAACCTTAAAATATTATCAGTAGCATTAGTGATTATGATTGGTAATATTTTGTTTATGGGATGTGAAATTTATAATAAATATGGAGAAAATAAAATCAACATCAGAAATAATAATCAAGAAGGTTTAAGTATATACGAATATAATGATATATTTACAAATTTATATAAAAAATATATAGATCCGATTGAAAAAGAAGAATATGATGATATAAAAAAATTTCTATTAAAACAAGATAATGAAGATAATTATAAAAGTTTAAATAAATATAAAAAGCTATTGAATATATCAAATCAACAATTGATCGAGTTTAAAAAAGGAATGAATAATTTAGTTACTAAAGATATTGATCTTACTAAATTAAATAATGAATTAATAGAAAATACTTTGAATTTAATAAAAGAAATTGAAGTAGAGATTAAAGAAATAGATAATATACCACCAGATAACTATTCAATGGCAAAATCAGAATTTATAGTATATTTACAAAAAAATATATCTATACAAAGTTATATAAAAACTAAGTTTGAAAATTCTATAGAAAGTATAAGAAATTATCTAGATATAGAATTAAATAAATAATTAATTTGGAGGTATAATATGAAATATTCAAAAATTTTAGCGGCAAGTTTAATAGGGTTATTATCATTTGGGACGGTAGGATGTACAAATAAAATGCCGAAAAAAACAGATGAAAATAGAGTAACAAAATCAACAACAGAAACTAAGGATAATAGATATGGTAATATGAGTATGGAAAGTTATAAGAATGAATTCGGTAAATTATATGAAAGCAACATTGCTAGATTAGAAAATTATAATGGATATAATGAAATATTGGTAGAAAAAGAAACAAAAGATTACCCAGGAAATGAAAAGTATCTTGAAGGATTAAAAAAAGCATATAAAGATAGTGAAAAAAATTTACAAGAGTTTGTAGATTCTTTAAAAAGAGTAAAAACAGAAGATCCTAAAGTAAAAGATATGAATGATAAATTGATAGCAGAAGGAAATAAATTAATAGCAGAACTAAAAACTAGAACTAAAAAATTAGATGAAGTACCAAATAATTTAATGCAAAAATCAGAGGTAGAATTTAGAAAAGGTATAAATGATTTATTAAATGTAGATAATACAACAAGAAATGATTTTAACAATTTGATGAAAGATGCACAAGAATTTTTCGGTATAGACAATAAAAATAAAATAAATAAAAAATAAATATATGTAAATAAAAAAATAAAAGCACTTATAATTTAAGTGCTTTTATTTTTTTATTTACATAATTTTTTATATATTCAAATGAATTTGTATCTAATGTAAGAAGATTTACTTTCTAAGTATATGTAAAAAATAATTTGTGAATTTTTTAAAATTAAATCTAGAATTTATTGCGATTAGTGATCTTCATAATAAAATTAATACAAGAAAATTAATAGTGTAGAATCTAAAGTATATATTTTTTTATCCGTATAGAAGGATGAGTTGAAAAAATAATTAATTACATAAAATTATTAAGACTGACATTAGCAATATGAATTTAGGTTAAATAATCTGAATTATTACTTATTCTTTAAAATATTATAAAGAATTCAAAAAAATTTTAACAGTAAAGATTGATTTTTAATAAAATTTAATAGAAAGTAGTACCTTATATTTGAATTAGGAAAAAATTCCATAAGTATAAAGGTAATATATGTATATTTAAATATTTAAAGTAAAAAATTATATATATTTTAAATATTACTAAATATATATAGTAAATTATTTAACACTCTATAAAATAGGGAAATTTTATTGTCGATGCAGAGAAATATAATAAAAAATTGCAGGGAGGAATATGTATGAAAAATCTAAAAATAGGTAAAAAGCTAACTTTAGCTTTTGGTATTTTATTAATGCTTTCAGCATTTACAAGTTTTTATACAATATCTAAATTAAAGGGAGCAGAAAAATTAAGTAATCAGTTATTTACAGGACCTTATGTATCAACGACTGAAACTATGCAAGTTCGTAGAGATTTAGTTGCTGTTGCAAGATATATTGGTAATGCAGTTATGGAACAAGATCCAGTACAATATAAAGCTAAAATGATGAGTACTTTTGACAGTATCGATAAGAGTATAAAGACACTTAATAATTCTTTTAGTGAAAACAAAAGTGCAATTGATGAGCTTCAAAACTCAGTAAACAATTTAAAACAAGAATGTAACAATGTTTTTGTATTTATAGATAAAGGTGATTACAAGCAAGCAATAGAAATGCTTAGACAAAACACTCCATATTTTAATGCATATAATAAGTGTGTAGATGATGCAGTAAGTCTTAATAAAGATGCAGAAGATTATGGTGTTAAATTTAATAAAGGAGTAGAAGACACTGCTTCAAGAGCAACTTTTGCTTCTATAACAATTAGTATATTTACTATAGTAGCAGGATTAGCTACATGTTTATACATAACAAATAGATTAAAGCAACCAATTGAAGAAATAGAAGAAGCAGCAAATAAAATGGCTGATGGAGACTATGATATAACTATTAATTACGAATCAAAAGATGAATTAGGATCTTTATCAGATAGTATGCGTCAAATGAGTAGCAAGACTAAAGAACTTATAAATGATTCAGTACATACATTAAATGAAGTTGCATCAGGTAACTTTGATGTTTCAACTGAAATGGAATATATAGGAGTATTTAAAGATATTGAGAAATCAATAAATAAAATAACTAATGACTTAAGTGAAACAATGTCACAAATAAATGTAGCTTCAGAAGAAGTAGGAGCAGCATCTAATCAAGTTGCAAGTGGGTCACAAATGTTATCGCAAGGTGCTACTGAGCAAGCAAGCGCAATTCAAGAATTATCTGCAACTATAATTGAAATATCAGATAAGATTAAAGGTACTGCAGAAAATGCTCAAGAAGCTAATGAATTAACATTGGAATCAGGTCGTCAAGTTAAAGATGGTAACGAGCAAATGAAACAAATGGTTAAGGCTATGGAAGAAATTTCATTTACTTCTAATGAAATAAGTAGAATTATAAAAACAATAGATGATATAGCATTCCAAACAAATATATTAGCATTAAATGCTGCAGTAGAAGCTGCACGCGCAGGTTCAGCTGGTAAGGGATTTGCTGTTGTTGCTGATGAAGTAAGAAATCTTGCTGCTAAATCAGCAGAAGCTGCTAAGAATACAGCTACACTTATTGAAAATTCAATAGAAGCAGTGGATAAAGGAACTGAAATTGTAGACAATACGGCTAAGGCATTAGAAAAAATAATAAGTACAACAAATAGAACTACTGTAGTTGTTGATGAAATAGCAAAGGCATCTGAAGAACAAGCTAGTGCAATTAACCAAATTACACTGGGAATAGAACAAATTTCAGAAGTAGTACAAACAAACTCTGCAACATCAGAAGAAAGTGCTGCTGCTAGTGAAGAATTAAGTGGACAAGCTCAAATGCTTAAAGCACTTATTGAAAACTTTAATTTAAAAGATGCTAATGGATCTAATAAGCATTTAAGTTTTAATAGCGATGAAATGAATTATTTTGGAATGAATGAAGTCCAATAAAATATGTTATAAATTTGATAAAAATGGAAGCTTTTATGCTTCCATTTTTAAAGACAAGATTTATTATGTTTTTTAATTAATAAAGGAGAAAAATATGAGTGGAATGGATTCTTTAAATGAATTTTACGTGTATGAAAATATGCAATTATTAGAGCAGTTAGAAGAGATTTTACTTGGAGGACAATCAGATACGGGAAGTTTGGGGAAAGAAGAAATTGAAGAGATTTTCCGTACAATGCATACTATTAAAGGTTCTTCAGCTATGATGGGTTATGATAGTATAACAAAACTTACTCATAGTATAGAAGATGTCTTTGATGAAATACGTAGCGGACTTGAACTTTCTAGTGATAAGTGGGAAGAATTAATTGATATTGTATTATCTAGTATCGATTTTCTAAAAGAAGAAATGTTAAATATTCAAGATGGATTACTTCCAGAAGCTAGTATAGATGAATTACATGAAAAAGTTGTAAATTTATTAAAAAGAGCTAAAGAAAATAATGGTGAAAAAAATTCAGATATAGAATTACCACAAAGTTGTGATAATGATAATAATAATGAACAAACAACTAAAGATAAATATTTTTATATAAAAGTTTTATTTGAAAATGGATGTGGTATGGAAGGTATTAGAGCATTTGGAGTAGTCAATTCAATTGAAAATATGTGTTCTTTTATAAAAACTATACCTGAAGATTTAATGGGTGAATGTGATGATACTATAATCAAAGATGGATTTATTTTATATGTAAAAACTTCAGAAGAAAAATCTGTACTTGAAAAACCTATTAAAGAAACTATGTTTTTAGAAAGTTTTGAAATTAAAGAAGTCACAGATAAAGCGGAGTTAGAAAATATCTTTGGAGAAGTTAATTTAAGTAATAATGATACTGTAAATGGTGTTGTAGAAGTTATTGATAATTCATCAAAAGAAGAATTAAATGAAGCAAAAGAAAAAGTAAAAGAAGAAGTAAAAGAAATAAAGGAAGAAACTAAAAAAGAAGAAGTTGCTAAATCAGATGTTGATAAAAAAATAGAAAAAGAAGTTAAGCAAGAAAAGAATGTAAAAAAAGAAAATAATCAATCACATGCACATAACAAAAATAGTTACTTAACTGTAAACATTAGTAAAGTAGATACTTTAATGAATTTAGTTGGAGAAATTGTTACTACTGAATCTATGGTAGAAAAACAGTCACAACTAGAAAATTTTGATAGAGATCTTTTTGAAAAACAAGCGAGAAGATTACACCAATTAACAAACGAACTACAAGATGTAGTTATGTCAATTCGTATGGTTCCAATTTCTTCTACCTTTACAAAAATGCAAAGAGTTGTAAGGGATATGAGTAGAAAAACAGGAAAATCAGTAGAATTACAGTTAATAGGGGAACAAACTGAAGTAGATAAAAATATTTTAGAAAATATATCAGATCCTTTAATGCATATGGTAAGAAATAGTATGGATCACGGTATCGAGACACCAGAAGAACGTAAATTGACTTCAAAGCCAGAAAAAGCAACTGTAACATTAGAAGCAAAAAATACTGGTGGAGATGTTGTTATTATTATTAAGGACGATGGTAGAGGATTAGATAAAGAATCTATTGTTAAAAAAGCAATTGAAAAAGGCATTACAAATAAGAATATTGAAGATATCAGTGATAAAGAAGCCTATAACTTTATACTAGCACCAGGATTTTCTACTAAAGAAGCAGTAAGTGAGTACTCTGGTAGAGGTGTAGGAATGGATGTTGTGTATACTAACATTCGTAAACTAAGAGGATCTATTAGTATAGACAGTGAAAAAGGAAAAGGAACAATGATTATACTTCGTATTCCATTAACACTAGCAATAGTAGATGGTATGAAGGTAAAAATAGGAGATGAAATATACATTATTCCAGCCTTAAACATAAAGGAAGTATTTAGACATGGGGCTTATGAAATAGTTCAAAATCCAAATGGAGAAGAACATAGTATTATTAGAGGAAATTGCTATAAGATTCGTAGATTATCAAATATATTAGGAATGGATAAATCAAGTTCTGATGAGGGAGTTATGATATTAGTTGAATCTGAAATGGGAAGTGTATGTATTATTGTAGATAGTATAATTGGACAACAACAAGTTGTAATTAAACCAGTACCTACATTATTAACACAGTTTGAAAAGGTACATTCTTACATATCAGGATGTTCTATTTTAGAAGATGGTTCTATAAGCTTAATATTTGATGT